>NZ_SOEM01000003.1:0-429448 GCF_004368875.1 Neorhizobium sp. R1-B | reverse complement strand
TGACGACCTCAACTGCTCCAACCGCCCGGTGCGGACCCGCATGCCGGGTGGTGTGGGAGGGGCGGAGCCAATAGGCTCCCCCCTATCCCGATTTCCGGGATGATTTTATGGTTTCCAATCCGACCAGCCTGACTCCAGAGCATGATCTCGAACCGCGCAAGGGCAGCCCGAGTCCTCGCCTCGACGAAGCCGAGTTCAAGCGGCGCTTTCTGGACCAGTTCCAGGACAGAGCCTATGTTCCGCTGTCGGTGGAGTTGGGCCGTATCGCGGAGGCTGCCTGGGACGCCTATCTCCACTCCCGAAAGAGCCCGAAGACACGTAAAGCCGGGCCGGATTTCGCAGATCCGGACTATGACCTTGCCACCGACTGGCTGGCGGCACGGGAAGAAATCCAGGCGGCGCAGGCCCGGCATGACGAGGCGGCCGGTCCCAGGCGTTTTCTCCTGATCAGCGGATCGTCGCGAACCGAACACACCTGCCCGGGAGAGATCTCGAAAACCTATCGGCTGATCAAGATTGCCGAAGACGTGCTGCGGCAGGCGTCTCATGTATCGGTCGAAGTCCTGGATCTCAGCCGTCTGACGTCGGAATACGGCCGACACATTCATCCTTGCAAGGCGTGCTTTTCGACCGCGGCCGCGCTCTGTCATTGGCCGTGTTCATGTTACCCGAACTATTCGCTAGGGCAGGTCCATGACTGGATGAATGAAATCTATCCCCTATGGGTTGAGGCGCACGGCATAATGATCATCACGCCGGTCAACTGGTATCAGGTCTCGTCGCCCGTGAAGCTGATGATGGACCGGCTGGTCTGTGCCGACGGAGGAAATCCCGATCCCACCACCACCCACGGCAAACACGCCAAGGAAGCCAAGGAGATCGAGATGCGCGGCTGGCATTATCCGCGGCATCTGGAGGAACGGCTCTATTCCGTCATCAGTCACGGAGATGTGGAGGGTGCAGAAAATACACGCCGCAGCCTTTCCGACTGGTTGCGCTTCATGCACCTTGTGCCCGCCGGCCCTTTGGCGGAATTTGACCGCTATATCGGCTACTTCGAGCCTTACGCCACAAGCCACGAGGCGCTCGACAGGGACAAGGCCGTCCAGGAGGAAGTCCGCAACGCGGCCCGAACGCTGCTGGAGGCTGTGCTCGCCAAGCACGCCGGGCACAAAATCGGCGCCGGCGACCGTTTGCAGGAACCACGCTCAAAATAGCTTGAGAGGAGGAAGATCATGCCGCCTGAAGAACTGGATGCAACATTGACGGCTTTGCCGCTTCGGATCGGAGTCTACGTCCCCGACGACCTCATGGAGGACTGGTTCGCGCCGGGCACCGGCATGAAACCGGTAAGCGAGCAGGCGTTGAAGGCTGCCGAAGCGTATGGCAGGCGGTTCGAGTGCGAGTTCAAATATTATCCCGAGAGGATGGAAGGCGTCTTCTGGAAATGGGTACCGGCGCTTTGAGGCGCCTCAAATGTTTTCCTTCGTCTTTTCTTCCGGAAGTCCCTTGCCGCAGTCCATCCAGGGCAGGCGGCTTTCGATGCCGTAATGATAACCGGGAACGATCGTTTCCGGATTATCCAGCGTGCCCCCCGTCACCCGAAAGCGGCCATCATCATCATATTTCAGGAAAAGTGGGCTGCCGCAGTCCGGACAGAACCCTCGCTGCGCAATCGGTGAGGAGCGATAGACCGAAGGCGGCTCGCCGCGCCATTCAAGATCGCCTTCCTCGACACGCACGAGGAAGGCGAAGGGTCCGCCAGTGGCGCGGCGGCACATGGTACAATGACAGAAGCCGGCGGAGGAAGGAGGGATTCGAAAGCGGTAACGCCGCTTTCCGCAGAGGCATCCTCCGGTCCATTCGGTTTTTGTTGCCATATGCCGCTAACGGCGGAACGCACGAGTCGTTCCGCAGATTTCCGGCTCGGGCAAAAATAACGGGCCACGCCTCAATCTCAGGCGTTGTAGCGGTCGCGCAGCGCCTCGAACTTCTGAAGCTGCTCGATAATCAGTTCGCGGTTCTCGTCGCGGCGGACGAAAACCTTGAACATGGCCGAACCTTCCTGGTTCATGAACCACACCGAACACGAGCGGCGGCCATGGAAGGCTCGGTCGACGAAGGTCACCGAGGCGCAATTGTCCTTCTTGATATGACCGCCGATCGGGCTGTCGCCGTGAATGTTGAACCAGCCATGACCCTCGGAACCGACGGGTAGGCTGCCCTCCGCCTCCAATACGATATCGTCAGTATGGACGATAAAGAGGACTTCTCCCCAGCCGGTCATTTCGGACCAGATGTCGAGAAAGTGTTCCTTGGCCGCGATGACGGCGGCACCTTTCGGGAGGATCTCCAGGATTTCGGCCGGGGTAACCTCCGCGTTTGCCGCGATCGCCTCGACGACGCCATCGGGCTTTTCTGCAAGGGCGGCGAGGGCTCGTTCGCGACGGTCCGGCTTGATATCGGAAAGGGCGTTCATGCGCTGACCTCAGGCAGCATCGGCGCGAACGCCGTTGCGGTCTTCATGAATGATCACCTCGAAACCTTCGAAATGAGGTCCGGAGAGATATTCGACCTTGCCGCGATTCTCACCGGCCTTGGCGTGCGCTGCGCGGAACTGCTCCGATTTCGTCCAGGCCTGAAAATGCTCGAAGCTCTCCCAGACGGTGTGAGACGCATAGAGGGTGTGATCCTCGGCCTTTGGCCCTTTCAGCATGTGGAATTCGATGTAGCCCGGCAGTTCCGCCAGACGCCCCTGGCGCGTCCGCCAAATGGCTTCGAAAGCCTCTTCGTAACCCGGCACGACGCGGAAGCGGTTCATCGCGATATACATGGATCATCCCTCACAATAAGTTTCACTTTCGGCTCAAGATATCTGCGGCCGGCGCTCTTGAAAAGCCGAAAAAACTTGCGTAGTCAACTCAAGTTATTGCCGTGCGGCATGCGGGCAGAGGCGTATTGCGCCTCGGTTTGGGCAAGAAAGGGGCGGATATCATGGGGTCTTACTTCACTTCCGGCAGGCTGTTCGCAGCCGTTCTTTTAGCGGCGACTTGCGTCGCTGGTGCCACGATGGCAGCTGACAAGGGCAATCCCGAAGCCAGCCGCATCGTTTCGATCGGCGGTACCATCACGGAAATCCTTTACGCGCTTGGCGCAGAAGACCGCATCGTGGCACGGGATTCCACCAGTTTCTATCCCGACGCGGCAAACGCCAAGCCGGATGTCGGCTATATGCGGCAGCTTTCGGCGGAAGGGATTCTCGGCCAGAAGCCGGACCTGATCCTGATGGAAGAGGGGTCCGGGCCACCGCCGGTTCTGGAAATCCTGAAGGCCAGCGAGGTGTCGATGGTCGTGATTGCGACGCCGGCCAAGGCCGACAAGATCGGCCGGAAGATCCGCGATGTGGGCGCTGCCGTCGGACTTGCGGAAAAGGCTGAGACGCTTGCGGCGAAAACCGAGGCAGACCTCAAGGCGCTGGCAGCAGACGTTGCGAAAATCCCCGGTCCGAAAAAGAAGGTTCTCTTCGTGTTGTCGCTGTCCAACAACCGGGTGATGGCCGGTGGAGCAGATACGGAAGCCGGAGCTGTCATCGAGATGGCCGGCGGTATCAATGCCGCCCCGACGATTAACGGCTACAAGTCGCTCGCCGACGAGGCTGTGATCGGCGCTCAGCCGGACGTCATCCTCTCCATGTCGCGCGGCAATCATGAATTGACGCCGGAACAGGTCTTCGCCATTCCCTCCATGCAGACGACGCCCGCTGCCGCCAACAAGGCTCTGATCTCCATGGACGGCCTTCTTCTCCTGGGCTTCGGACCACGCACGCCCGAAGCAGTCCGCACGCTTGCCGCCCGGATCTATCCAGGAGCGATCAACTGATGGCGAAGGCGCTGGCGATGCCCTTTAGCGTGTCGCCCGATGGCGACCGGACAAGGCAGGCCGTTCTGGTCCTGATCCTGCTTGGGACGCTGCTCGTGGTCGCCTGCGCGATTTCGCTCGGGGTGGGGCCGACCGGCGTCGGCCTGCGGGATCTCTGGGTTTATGCGACCGGCAACGGGGACAGCCTCTCGACGCAGGACAGAGTGATCCTCGAAGCGGTTCGCCTGCCGCGTACGGCGCTTGGACTTCTGGTGGGGGCGGGGCTCGCCGTCTCCGGCGCCATGATGCAGGGGCTCTTCCGCAATCCTCTCGCCGATCCCGGTATCGTCGGCGTCACCTCTGGCGCGGGTCTCGCGGCTGTCGCGGCAATCGTGCTTGGCAATACGCTGCTGGCGCCGATCTCCATGCTCCTCGGAAACCAGTTCCTGCCGCTGATGGCCTTTTTCGGCGGGCTCTTCAACACCTGGATGCTCTATCTCATCGCCACCCGCGACGGCCGAACCTCCACGACGGCGCTGATCCTTTCCGGGATCGCGATCGGCGCGCTTTCTGCCGCCATCATGGGCCTCATGATCGTCATGGCCGACGACCGGCAGCTTCGCGACATCACCTTCTGGAGCCTTGGCTCGCTCGGCGGCGCCACCTTCGGGCGGGTATTTTCTATCCTCCCTTTTATCGCCGCCGTGCTGGTCATCATCCCCTTCGTGGCGCGCGGCTTGGATGCCCTTGTGCTTGGGGATGCAGCCGCCTTCCACATGGGCATCCCGGTGCAGCGGCTGAAACGGATCGTCATCGTGGCGGTTGCCGCAGCCTGCGGCTCGACCGTCGCTGTCGCCGGCTCGATCGGTTTCGTCGGCATCGTCGTGCCGCATCTCCTGCGGCTGACCATGGGGCCATCGCACCGTTTCCTGCTGCCGGGTTCGGCGATCGGCGGCGCAGCCTTGCTTCTGATTGCCGATAGTGTGGCGCGAACCGTTGCCGCACCGGCGGAATTGCCGATCGGCGTCATAACGGCGCTGTTCGGCGCACCGGTCTTTCTCTTGCTGCTGCTTGGCAGGAACGGCATCAACATGCGGGACATGCCATGATCTCCGCCGAACATATCACCGTCGCTCGGTCCGGCCGTAAGCTGCTCGACAATGTCGGAATCGATCTGGATCCGGGTCGGTTCACGGTCGTGATCGGGCCGAACGGTGCAGGCAAATCGACGCTGATGAGGGTGCTTTCCGGCGAGATGAGACCCGATACGGGTGTCGTCTCCTACTACGGGACGAGGTTGGATCTCTGCCAGCCGGGCGATCTTGCCAAACGCCGGGCCGTCCTGCCGCAGGCGACACAGCTTGCCTTCCCCTTCACCGCGCTGGAGATCGCCCGCATGGGGGCGGTTGCGCAGGGCGCGCTCAACCCGACGGAACAGGCCCGCCAGGCGCTTTCTCGGGTAGGATTGCGGGGTTTCGAAAACCGGCCCTATCCCTCGCTGTCGGGCGGAGAGCAGCAGCGCGTCCAGTTTGCCCGCGCTCTCGCCCAGGTGCCGCAGCCGGTCGCCGATGGCGTGCCGCGTGCGCTCTTTCTCGACGAGCCGACCGCCAGCCTCGATCTCGGCCATCAGATTTCCGTATTGGAAACCGCCCGCGATTTCGCGGCCGCGGGCGGCATCGTGCTCGCCATCCTGCACGACCTCAACCTCGCGGCCGAATTCGCCGACCATCTGGTGGTCCTGAACCACGGCCGAGTTGTCGCGGAAGGACCTTGCCCGGAAACGGTGAGTGACGGGCTCATTGCGAGTGTCTACGGGATTGTCGGCGCTGTTGGACGTCTGCCTGCTGCCGATATTCCCTACGTCCTCCCGCAATCGCGGCATCGCTGACTTACGCGTTCGGCCGGGTGACCACGAAGATCGCCGGCGCGATCATCAGTGCTGCGACGAAAGCCGCCCGAGACAGGGGCGGCGAGGTGCCGAACCAGAAGATCGCGTAGCTGGCGCTCATCATCACCACGGCGGCGATCTTGGCCTTTGTTGGAATGGCGCCCCTTTCCCGCCAGTCTCTAAGAGACGGCCCGAATTTCGGATGGTCGAGCATCCATGCCTCAAGCCGCGGCGACGAGCGGGCGAAACAGGCGACGGCAAGCAGCAGGAAGGGCGTCGTGGGCAGCACCGGCAGGAATGCGCCAACGATGCCGAGCGCCACGAACAGCCAACCGAGACTGAGAAAGAGAAAACGCATGAAGAGCCTTTAAAAATCCTGAGTAGGATAGATAAGTTCAAAGCGCGCGTCATCCAATATCGAAGCTCGGGTTCACCCTTCCCATTTGGGCAGCGCCGGTTATAGTGCCGCCGACTTCAACAACCGAGAGGGACATGATGTCGAAGAAGAAGGTGCTCGTCGTCGGTGGAGCCGGCTATATCGGTTCGCATACGTGTCTGGTGCTGGCGGAGAAGGGGTATGAACCCGTAGTCTTCGATAATCTGTCAAATGGCCATGCGGAATTCGTCCGCTGGGGCGAATTGGAACAGGGCGATATTCGTGATCGCGCCCGGCTCGATGAGGTCTTCGCCAAGCACAAACCGGATGCGGTCCTGCATTTTGCGGCGCTGATCGAGGTGGGCGAATCGGTCAAGAATCCCGTCGGGTTCTACGACAACAACGTCATCGGCGCATTGACCCTGATGTCTGCCGCCATGGATGCCGGTGTGAAGGCCTTCGTCTTCTCTTCCACCTGCGCCACCTATGGTCTGCCGGACCGCGTGCCGATGGACGAGACGCATAAGCAGGCTCCGATCAACCCCTATGGCCGCACCAAATTCATCATCGAGCAGGCGCTCAAGGATTATGGTCAGTACAAGGGCTTGAAGTCGGTGATGTTGCGCTATTTCAACGCCGCCGGCGCCGATTTCGAAGGCCGGATCGGCGAGTGGCACACGCCGGAAACGCATGCCATACCGCTGGCGATCGAGGCGGCGCTCGGCCGCCGCCAGGGCTTCAAGGTCTTCGGGGATGATTACGATACCCGCGACGGTACCTGTGTACGCGACTATATCCACGTGCTCGATCTGGCGGACGCGCATGTGCGGGCGGTGGATTATTTGCTGGCCGGCGGCGAGACCGTGGAGCTGAACCTCGGCACGGGCACCGGAACGACCGTCAAGGAGCTGCTGGCAGCGATCTCCGAGGTTTCCGGCAAGCCCTTCCCGGTGGAATATGTCGGACGCCGCGAAGGCGATTCCACGTCCTTGGTCGCCAATAACGACAAGGCGCGGGCGGTGCTCGGCTGGGAACCGAAATTCAGCCTGAACGACATCATCCGCTCCGCCTGGGACTGGCATTCGCGCTCGAACCATCTGGTCATTTGAGGACGGATATGGCGGAGGGCGAGGTCAGGATCGAGGAAAGCTGGAAACGGGTACTCGGCCCGGAGTTCTCCAATCCGTACATGAGCGAACTGAGGCGGTTTCTCCTCGCCGAGAAGGAGGCCGGCAAGCGCATCTTCCCGAAAGGCGGCGAGTATTTCCGCGCGCTGGATCTGACGCCCCTCGACAAGGTGAAAGTCGTCATTCTCGGCCAGGATCCCTATCACGGCTTTGGTCAGGCGCACGGGCTGTGCTTCAGCGTCCGCCCCGGCGTTCGCATTCCCCCTTCGCTCGTTAATATCTACAAGGAAATCCAGGCGGATCTCGGCATTCCTCCGGTCAATCACGGCTTTCTCGAGCACTGGGCTAACCAGGGCGTGCTGCTGTTGAACAGCGTGCTGACGGTGGAAGAGGGCAGGGCGGCCGCACATCAAGGCCGAGGCTGGGAACGTTTTACCGATGCTGTCATCCGCGCCGTCAACGAGGAGTGCGATGGCGCGGTCTTCATGCTCTGGGGCTCCTATGCGCAGAAAAAGGCCGCCTTTGTGGATACGAGGAAACATCTCGTTCTGAAGGCTCCCCATCCGTCGCCGCTCTCGGCCCATAACGGCTTTTTCGGCTGCCGGCATTTTTCGAAGGCCAATGATTTCCTCACGTCGCGCGGCAAGGAGCCGATCGACTGGCAGTTGCCATCACCGCCTTCTGTGAACAATTGATCATCTTCCGTCTACGGATGGTGAACAATGCGTTCTGACACGTTCATCTATCCAATCCCCGTTCGATGAACCAAATATTGCCCCAGAACAACGGATCGCCGAGGCGGTCCAGAAAGGGGTTTACAATGCTCGACCAGATCAAGGGCCTCCATCACGTCACGTCGATGGCTGCGAGCGCCAGCACCAACAACAAGTTCTTCACCGACACGCTCGGCCTGCGCCGGGTCAAGAAGACCGTCAATTTCGACGCGCCTGACGTCTACCATCTCTATTACGGCGACGAGGTCGGCACGCCCGGCTCTGTCATGACATACTTCCCGTTCCCGCATATCGCCCGCGGTCGTCCCGGCACCGGCGAAGTGGGCACCACGCTCTTCTCCGTTCCGGAAGGCTCGTTCGGTTACTGGACCGATCGGCTGACAAAGGCCGGCGCCGAAGGGATCAAGACGGACAATGCCTTTGGCGACAACCGGCTGCATTTCGCCGGTCCCGATGGTGACGGGTTCGCGCTGGTCGAAGTCAGGGACGACCCGCGTGCTCCCTGGACCGGCAACGGCGTCGGCGAGGCTGAGGCCATCCGCGGCTTCCATTCGGCTTCGATGCGTCTGCATGACGAAGGTGCGACCGCCGAGCTCCTGAAGTTCATGGGGTACGAACAGGTTGATGCCAGGGACGGCGTGACCCGCTTCGGAATGCCGGGCGGCAACGGTGCCGATTTCATCGATGTCGAAACCATGCCGAACATCAGCGGTGCGCGGCTTGGTGCCGGTTCGGTTCATCACATCGCCTTTGCGGTTGAGAACCGCGAAAGGCAGCTCGAGGTCCGTAAAGCACTGATGGATACCGGCTATCAGGTCACCCCGGTCATCGACCGCGACTACTTCTGGGCGATCTATTTCCGCACCCCGGGTGGCGTGTTGTTCGAAATCGCCACCAATGAGCCGGGCTTCGACCGCGACGAGGACACCGCACATCTCGGCGAAGCGCTGAAGCTGCCTGCGCAGCATGCGCATCTGAGAAGCGCACTCGAACAGCACCTGGAACCGCTGGCTTAGTGGGTTCAGGATCAGGAGATTGAAATGAGTTACGACAGCTATGTGCACCGGGCGAGGCCCGGTGCCCCGGGATCACCGATCCTGTTCGTCTTTCATGGCACCGGTGGCGACGAAAACCAGTTCTTCGATTTCGGCGGAAGGCTGCTTCCCAACGCCACGGTCATCTCGCCGCGCGGTGATATTTCCGAACACGGCGCGGCGCGCTTCTTCCGGCGCAAGGCGGAAGGCGTCTATGATTGCGAGGATCTTGCCCGGGCGACCGAGCGGATGAGCGAATTCGTGGTTGCCAACCGCGACCGATACGAGTCATCCACCGTTCTGGGGCTCGGATTTTCGAATGGCGCGAATATCCTCGCAAATATCATGATCGAAAAACCCGGCCTCTTCGATGCCGGCGTTCTGATGCATCCGCTGATCCCGTTCCAGCCAAAGGACCGGAAGATCAAGGAGACGGCGCATGTGCTGATCACCGCCGGCCAGAACGACCCGATCTGCCCGGTGCCGCAAGGCGTCGAGCTTGCCGATTATTTCAAGCGGCAGGGGGACAAGGTGACACTCGAA
The DNA here is from genome assembly GCF_004368875.1 of Neorhizobium sp. R1-B. Classification (NCBI taxonomy): domain Bacteria; kingdom Pseudomonadati; phylum Pseudomonadota; class Alphaproteobacteria; order Hyphomicrobiales; family Rhizobiaceae; genus Neorhizobium; species Neorhizobium sp. R1-B. The sequence goes on along the minus strand of NZ_SOEM01000003.1, from coordinate 419,888 downwards.
TGGCATGTCGGCGGCCATGAGATTCGGCCGAACGAGATCGAAGCTGCCAAGAAGTTCTTCGCTCCCTACGGAGCCTGAACGCCAAAAAAGATTGCCCGGTTTGCTGCCTGCGAGGGCGCAAACCGGGTCTTCGTATTGCGTTACCTCTACTGGCGACCCTTGGCCTTGCCGAACACAAATTTCAGCCCCGGCTTTGCCTCGCCGATTTCTTCTTCGCCGCCCTCGGCATTTTCCCTGAAATACCGGGCGATTGCCTGCGCGTGCCACTGCATCAGTTCGTAGCAATAGGTCACTTCGCGCTCGCTCGGCGACCAATAGGCGTTTGGTTCGCCGCATTCGGCTGCCGTCAGCTTGATGCCGTCGTCAAGCTTGTAGAGGCCGGAGACCAGTTCCTGCAGGATCTCGAGAACCTGAGCCTCCTTCACCAGGTCCGCGTAGTCCTTGAGGTCGTTGTTCTTCGCGGGCTGGTAGGTGATCGTGAACTTGCTCTTCTGGTCGCCGGTCTGCAGATGCGGCTTCAGCACACCGAACCAGCTTGCATGGGCCTTCTGGTATTCACCCACGCATTCCTGCCGACGGCCGGCCGGCAGTTCGAGATCGTCTGCGGATTCGGTGAATTTCTCGGCATCCTTGCCGACCATCAGGCAGACCATATTGAAAGCGCGTTGGCGGTCGAGACCGTGCGCGTCCCAGAGAATTTGCTCATGTTCCGCCGCTTCGCTCGCTTCGGCAGACAATGTCCATCCGTCGACGGAATCGATGAGAGCTGTCTCGAAGACGTCTGCATCCGCCTCCAGAAGCAGGAGGGTGGAGAGCGTATCCACCGCATCCTCCTCGCGGCCAAGGACCGGCAGGTCGAATTCGGAGACCAGCATGTGACCGGCCTCGTGGAAGAGGAAGAACAGCGCGTTGCCGAAGGCGAACTCGACCGTATCGCCGATCTGTTCCTCCGTCAGGCCCTTGAGGTCGTCCTCCAGGGTTTCTGCACCCACATTCGGTGCCGACAGAGCGAGTAGCCCTGCCAAGGCAATTTGAAGAAGACTGCGTCGCATAGGCCCTCGTGACATCGCTGAAAACTGTCTTGATCTGTAACAGGCGCAGTTTAAATCTCAATGAATTCGTATTGTTGCCGAAGTATTAGCGGTATGACGAGAAGTATCGGAGACGCTTCAAGCCCGCTTGATAGGGTTCGGAAGATCCGGGAAATGCCGATGTCGCTCTGCGGCCTTGCGGGGCAAAAATTCATCGCCGATAGTGCTCTTCCATATCCGCCCCGATCCGGAGAGCTTCCATGAGCAACCATCTGAAATTCTTCATCAACGGAATCTGGATAACTCCGGATATTCCCGTCGCGCTCGATGTCGTCGATCCGTCGACGGAAGAGGCCTATACTCAGGTCGCTTTAGGCTCGAAGGCCGATGTGGACAAGGCGGTTGCGGCGGCCAAGGCGGCATTTCCTGCTTTTTCGCAATGGTCCAAGGCGGAGCGGCTGGCGCTCCTGAAACGCATCCTGGCCGAGTATGAAAAGCGATACGAAGACATCGCGCGAGCGGTCTCCCAGGAGATGGGGGCTCCGCTCGCCTTTGCCCGTGATGCGCAGGCCGCGGCCGGCAAAGGGCATCTCGCCGCCACGATCGAGGCGCTCGAAAACTACGAGTTCACCGAGGCGCGCGGCTCAACGATGATCGTCAAGGAGCCGATCGGCGTCTGCGCGCTGATCACACCGTGGAACTGGCCGCTCAACCAGATCGCCTGCAAGGTCGGCCCGGCGATCGCCGCCGGCTGCACCATGGTGCTGAAGCCTTCCGAGATCGCGCCGATCAGCGGCATCATCTTTGCGGAAGTTATGGAGGCGGCGGGCACGCCGAAGGGCGTCTTCAACCTCGTCAACGGAACCGGGCCCGATGTCGGCCAGGTTATGGCCGGCCATCCTGATGTCGATATGGTTTCCTTCACCGGCTCGACGCGGGCCGGCATCATCGTCGCCAAGACTGCGGCCGACACCGTGAAGCGCGTGGCCCAGGAACTCGGCGGCAAGTCGCCCAATATCATCCTTCCCGATGCCGAGTTTGAGAAAGCCGTTGCAGATGGCGTTACAGCCTGTTTCGGCAATTCCGGCCAGTCCTGCGATGCTCCGACGCGGATGCTGGTGCCGGCAAAGCGCCATGACGAAGCTCTGGATATCGCGAAGGCCGCAGCCGAAAAGCTGAAGACCGGCGATCCGCGTGGGGATGGTATCGATCTCGGCCCGGTGGTCAGCCAGACGCAATACGACAAGATCCAGCGGTTGATCGAGGCTGGCATCAAAGAAGGTGCAACGCTGGTCACCGGCGGACCGGGCCGGCCGGAGGGCCTCAACCGAGGCTATTATATCCGCCCGACCGTGTTTGGCCATGTCACCAACGACATGACGATCGCGCGAGAAGAAATCTTCGGGCCGGTCCTTTCTATCCTCTCCTATGAAGACGAAGAGCAGGCGGTGGAGATCGCCAACGACACGCCTTACGGGCTGGCGGCCTATGTGCAGTCCGGAGATATCGGCAATGCCCGCAAGGTGGCCGCGCGGCTGCGGGCCGGTTCGGTGTTCATCAATTATCCGGACTGGGACCTGTTCGCGCCCTTCGGCGGCTACAAGCAGTCCGGCAATGGCCGCGAATATGCCGATTGGGGCATCCACGACTTCCTCGAGATCAAGGGCATCGTCGGCTACGGCGCGTGAAACCGGCGACCACTGGCCTCAGGGATCAGATATGCGGTTCGGAATAGGCGGTGCAGGCTCCAACATCCCTCCAGGTCGGAATCCTGCCGTCCCGTTTGGCTTTTCTGTCCGACAGCGCGAGGAAGATATCCAGCCGACGGTCGCGCAGGCCCGGAACCAGCGCGGTCGCCGAGAGAGGAAGAGGCGCGAACGGATTGCCGCGATGATAGGCATGCAACTCCACCCGAACCGTATGCCGATGGCTGACAGCCCGTGAATGGAATGCGTAGGTATCGGCCACCACGAGGGTGTTTGCGGAAACCACGACCTTGCGTGGGGTAAAATCGCCAAGCGTCGACAATTCTTCGGGCGTGATGCGGAACGATCCTTCGGCATGGTGTGTGCGTCCGTCCGCGCTCGCCACAAGGCTCTGCCGGTATTCCCATTCCAGCCGCTTTTCGGTCAGCCTGTGGCTACCGGGGACGAAGACGAAGGGGCCGTCGTCCGGTCCGACATCATCGAGAAAAAGCCAAGCCTTGGAACTTGAATGGAAGGTATCGGCATGCAGGGCGGTCTGGGGATCGGCTTCCTGGATTGCGGGTTCTGCAATCACGGTCTGGATGAAATACACGGGATCGCCGCCGATACCTCCGACATAGCGGATGAGGCCTGCAATCGAGGGATCATTGCTGAACCGCGCCAGATCCGGCAGTTTTCCCAGCGCATTCCGGTTGATCGGGGTCATCCGCGTGACGGTCTGCCCCTGGCGCATCTCGCGAGCCGGCAGAGGCTCATTTTTGAGGTAGTCGCGTATCCGCTGGAACACGTCTGCCGGCAGGGCATTCTCGCGGATCACAAAGCCGTCCCTCTGGAATGCTTCCCGTTCTGCGGCACTTACCGAGACGCCGAGCAGTCGCCGGCGATAGGCGGCCATCCCGGCGGCAAGACGCACGCGTTCCCGATGGAGGCCCATTTCGTTGAAACGCGGATTGCCGATCACAGGGTTTTTGCGGAAGGATTTTTCGCTTCCGAAGACTCGGAAGGCGTAGCCCGGATAACGCCACCATTGGTCGATAGCTCGCGGCATGGATGGATCCCCCTTTCCATATCCGGAGGATAGGGAGAAACCGTCCCGAGGCAAGAGGGCGCGGTTGGTGACAATCGGAATCATCGGATATCCACGCCTTGAACACAGGCCCGAATGCCGGTCTACTGCTGTCGATTCCAGATATGCCTGAAAGAGAAAGAGGTTGTTGCCATGAAGCGCGTTTTCAACCCACCGGCCGTCCGCAGGCCTTTCGGCGCTTATAATCACGGCCTGCTGGTGCCGCCCGGTGCCAGCCTGCTCGTCACCTCCGGCCAGCTCGGAATATCACCGGAGGATAGGATCCCGCCTGATGTCACGCGGCAGGCGGAGCTTTGTTTCCAGGCGATCGGCGCGATCCTGGAGGAGGCGGGCATGACCTATGCGGATGTGATCCGCATCTCGGGCTTCGTCACCAGCCGCGAGGATTTTCCCGCTTACATGGCGGTGCGCGACCGCTACACGCTCGACCCCAAGCCGGTCTCGACGCTTCTCATCGTCGGCGGATTTACACGCGCGGAATTCCTCGTCGAGGTGGAAGTCACGGCCGCGAAGGTGTTTTAGTAGCCGCAGCGCCTCAGTTGCGCTTCATACTTGGCGGCCATGCCGGCGGACTTCTGCGCTGCCTGCCGGGTTCCTGACGAGAACTGGCCGCGCTCGTATCCCGCCTGGCCGGAATAATAGGCGAGGTAGAGGTTGTAGCTGTCGTTCAACGGGATGCCGTTCTTCACATGGCTCTGGTTGTGGTACCAGCCGACAAAATGGATGGCGTCGCCGAAGTCGGAGCGGCTGGCGCTCCAGCGGCCGGTGTCCTTCTTGTAAGTGAGCCAGGTGCCATCCAATGCCTGGGCGTAGCCATATGCCGTGGACTGACGCTTCCAGGGAATGAAGCCGAGCAGTTTGGTACGCGGCGGGCGGGCATTAGCCCTGAAGCCGGATTCCACATAGATCGTCGCCATCAGGATCGGCACGGGGACGCCGAACTCGCGTTCGGCCTTTTTGGCATCGCGGGCCCAATTGTTGAAGAACCCGTCGCGCTGTTCAAAAACCGCGCAGGCATCGGTAACCCGGCTCGGCGCGGAGGCGCAGGCGGTCAGGGACAGGGCCATGAGGGCGATGAAAAACGCAATACGCATCGCTTAATCACTCGGTTCTGAGAGATTAATAACCGGTAAAATTTAAAGAAAAGTTTAGTGAGCCGCTGCGGGCATCGGAACCGACCGGGTGGCGAGCCAGTTGCGGGCGATGACCCCGAACACCGCGGCCGCCGCGATCCCGCCGATTCCAAGCCCGACCGCGGGTGCAATCAGGCCCAGCAGACCGAAAACGAGGAGCGCATAACGCGCCGCGCCGTTGCAGGCAAAGCGGTCACGCACGAACCAGAGGCTTGCGAAATATATCGCGACCGGAATCCCCACCGCGTAATCGCCGACGATAAGCGGAACCTCGGCATGGTGGGTGATGACGTCGACCAGCACGGCAAAGCCAGCACCCACTGCTGCACCGGAGGTGAAAATGAAGAAATGCCCATAACCCCATTGCAGCGCGCGACTCAGCCTGTGGCTGCCGAGGTGTTCCTGCCGGGCGAAATAGGCCCACCAGAGCGCAAAGACGATAACCAGTGCCGAAAGCGCGGTGTGCACCAGCATCAGATTGAACTCGCCTGTGAACTGGCGGAGCGCGATGGAGCCGGCAAGCAGGGTTTCGCCGAGCACGATGATGTTCAGGAGCCCGTAACGTTCCATGATGTGATGGCGGTGCCAGGGCGTGTTCTTGGTCAGCGGTTCAGCAATGGCGGGAACCGCGAGTTCTAGCAGGGCGCCGAGGGCCCAGAGGGCGTATCCGAACCCGGTCGACAACAGCTGTGTCCCGAGGAAGATCAGCCAGTAGATCTGCACGAGGAAGATTCCCACGGCATAAGCGACATTGGTCCTGCGGTGGGCGGGATCATGGTAGGCAGCGCGCAGCCAGAGCACCACCATGGCGAGACGCATGACGATGTAGCCGAAAACCACCATGGTCAGATCCGGTACTGCGGTAAACAGGAACTGGATGCCGGCCGCCATGGTCAGTGATCCGCCCATCAGGATCATCGTCAAGAGCCGGTAGACGACATCGTCGTTGTCGTAGGCGGACGAGAACCAGGTGAAGTTCATCCAGGCCCACCAAATGCAAAAGAACGCGATCAGGTAGATGACGATACCCTGGCCTGCGTGGTTTTCCGAAATTGCATGGTGCAGCCCCGCGGCGGCGGATGCAATCGCGATGACCGACACCAGATCGAAAAGCAGTTCCAGCGGCGTCGCAGCGCGATGATGTTCGTCGGGATCGCGCGGGAGAAGAGGGCGCAGGATGCGATCTTTCAAGGAATACATGTTGCTCATCTTGCCCCTCCAGCCGAAAAATCCGATCCCCCGTTTTCTGAAGGCAGATCCATCCGATGGCAAGCATGAACCTCGCGACGCTTCATGGGTCTCCGACACACGCTAATCCATTCGGTACCCCCCTCTCTCTTCGTCTGTCTGCGTCAAACGGTCGCTTCGTGCTATGGCTGGCATTTGATAATAGCTAGTTTGCCAGCAGCGCTCATCGGGGGAGAGGGTGCATGACGAGACGCAGCTTTTCGTTTCCAGCCGCCGACATTCGAGCGCGTGCGCTCGGAGAAGTCCATTCGCGTCCCTATACTCTCGTCTCGCTTCCGCGGGTGATCTTCCAGCTCGCCTTCCTGACGGAAGCGAACTTTGAAGCCGATCGGGCGATCCTGGCGGATATGTCGCTGGGGCAGGGGGTGGCGCCACCGGCCGCAGACACCAGCCATCACACGATGAACTGGGGCAACGGCACGCTGCGCTGGGAAAAACATACCGAATTTTCCACCTATTTCTGGGACGCGCCGGCCCCTGTCCTGTTCGGCGGAGACGTTCCGGTCAACCCGTTTGGCGCCAGCTTCAAGGCCCCAGGTCCGTTCATTTCCGGTGTCCGGATCGAGATTCGGCCGGCGAACGAAGACCTCAGCCAGGTGATCGCCAGTTTCGATCCGACCAGCCTCTGTCGAAGCATCGTCGCCGATGGCCAGGCAACCGTCGTGACCGATTTCCGTCAAGACGGCGACGGGCTTACCAAATTTCTCATCCTTGACAACGGAATGACCGACGGCGGTCGTGGCGCCCTGGTCCAGCGCATTCTCGACATCGAGACCTATCGGACATTGGCTATGATGGGATTGCCCCTTGCGCTGACCCTGTCGCCCGAGATCCGCCGGATCGAAACCGGCCTTACGGCCGTGACGCAACGCATGAAGCAGCATGCCCGGCAGGAGGCCGACGCGATGCTTGCGGAGATCACCCGGCTGGCGGCCGAGCTTGAAGCCAATGCGGCGCTCAGCCTCTACCGGTTCGGCGCGAGCCGGGCTTATTACAATATCGTTCTCGAACGCGTCGCGATGCTGGCTGAAAAGCCGGTGTCGGGCAACGAGTCGCTCGGTTCGTTCCTTCAGAGGCGGCTCGCCCCGGCGATGCGGACCTGCCAGTCGGTCGAAGAGCGGCAGGCGAACCTTTCGCGCAAGCTGGCGCGGGCGACCGCGCTTCTCAGAAGCTGGATCGACGTCGATCTGCAGAAGTTCAATACCAAGCTTCTGGATTCCATGAACCAGCGCGCCCATCTGCAGCTTCGCCTGCAGCAGACCGTCGAAGGCCTCTCGGTTGCCGCCATTTCCTATTACGTGATCGGGCTTGTGGGCTATCTCGCGAAGTTTGCCCACAATATCGGGGTCCATATCGCCCCGGAAACGCTGACCGGCGCTGCGGTTCCGATCGTAGTGATCGCGGTCTGGCTGCTGGTCAGGCGTATCCGCAAAAGCCACAAGGACGACCACGTCCAGCCGAACCCCTAAAACCGCTCCATCTCCCGCTTCACCTTGGCAAGGAATGCGGCTCGGGTTTCCGGCGTGCAATTGTTCATGTCGTAGTGAGCAAGGAACATCACCCTGCGAGCCGGATTGGTGGTGACCCGGAGCACGCGCGTAGCAATCTTTTTTGGCGGATTGCCGGCCATGAAGGCCCGCCAACGGGTGGCGCCGTAGGTCAATACCACGCCGACCTTGCGAATATTGGTGAGCTTGCGGGTGAGCACGCCGTCCGCCAGATCGAAGGTTACGCCCGGCAGCCAGACGCGGTCGAAATAACCCTTCAGAATGGCAGGCCAGCCGAAGTTCCAGATCGGGGTGACGATCACCAGCGCTTCGGCAGCCTGCAGCCTCTCCACATAGGAACGGACCGGCTCGATATTGTCCGGCACGTCGTGATAGCCGATCCGCTCTTCGCGCGAGAGGACCGGATTGAAGTTTTCGGCATAGAGATTGCAGTCATCCACATCGTGGCCAGCCCTCTGGAGGCTTTCGCGGGTTGCGGCATGCAGGGCAGCGCCGTAGCTCGATTCGACCGGATGCGAGTGAAGAAGCAGAACCTTCATCAGCCCCCCGCGACGGCAAGGCCGGGGAAGAGGTAGTTCTTGCCCGCCGAAAAATCGAAGTCCGGATTCTCCCAGGCGATCATCTTTCCGGGGTTGAGCAGGCCCTTCGGATCGGTCTCTTTTTTGAAGGCGAGCTGCACCACGTCCGTCTGCTTCATGCCGCCTTCTTCCAGCGTATAGCGGTGCGGGTTAAAGATCGGGCAGCCATTGTCCTGATGTATCTTGATGATCTCCTCCAGACGCTTCCTGGTCGTATAGCGCACCAGCGGCAGGCCGGAGCACTGCATGCGACCGTCGAACTTGATGAATTCCAGGTGGCCCGGCACTTCATCACCGAAAATCTTCACCATTTTCTCGACCTTGGCAACATGGTCGGGTCCCGGATACTGGACCTGCAGATAGGTGAAGTTCGGATCGACCTTCAGCGCGCGGAGCGTCGTATGGTTCCAGGCAAGCTCATAGGCATGCGGGATGCCCTTCATGCTTTCCACCCTGTCGGAACGGAAGAGGATTTCGCCCTTCTGGCGTTCGGTAAAGGCAGTGAAGGCATCCATGGAATGCGGCGCCACCATCAGCACGCAGATCGACTGGCCGCGATGGCGGATGAAAGGCTTGTGGCGCGGGAAGAAGTCGTAGGGGATCGGCGCGGCGATCGGCGCGATTTCCTTGACGAGGATGCCGTTCTTATGGGCGATTTGATCGCCGAAGCGCACGGCATCCATGAAGTCGTCGTATCCGACCAGCACGTCGACCCAATCATAAGCCGGTGCGAGCGGCATCTCCACCTCGACGATGATGCCGTTGGTGCCGTAGGCATGGGTCACCTTCTGCAGGTCCCATGCGGTGAGGTCGAGCACGCGCGGCTCGGCTTCCATGGTGACGACGCGCAGGCGCAGGATATTGCCGAGGTCGCGCAGGCCGCCCCAGTGGATCGAGCCGACACCGCCCGAACCGCCGGCGATGAAGCCGCCGATCGTCGCCGTCTGGGCAGTCGAGGGGTGGAAGCGCAGTTCCTGACCGGAATGGGCCTTGGTCTGGCGGTCGAGTTCGGCGATCACGATGCCGGGTTCGGCAATGACGCGGCCGGGATGAATCTCCTTGATCTTGTTCATGTTGATGAGGTTCAGCACAATACCGCCGGAGAGCGGCATGGCCTGTCCGTAATTGCCGGTGCCGGCGCCGCGCGGGGTGATCGGCACGCCGTGCGCGAAAGCGACTTTTAGAACCTGAATGACCTCTTCCTCGGTCTTCGGCGAGACGACGAGATCGGCGGTGACGGTGTCGAGTTCCTCTTTCAGGATTGGGGAATACCAGTAGAAATCGCGGCTCTTCTGGCGCACCAGCGCCGGATTGTCCTCCACCGCAATGCCTTCGAGCTCTTTCTTGATCTGTGCGTAATCTGCCATCTTATCTTTCCAGAATCGGGTCCAGGTCACGGTAATCCGGCAGGCGACGGTCGATGCCCATGCCATTCCGCATCACGATGCGGTCGGCCTGCGGACGGGAGAGGAATTCGCTCCAGCGGCGGGCGCTGAAGAGCACGAGATCGGCGGGGCCACCTTCGGCGATGACGCCGATATCGGGCCGGCCGAGGATTTCCGCTGGCGTCGAGGTGACGACGCGGGCGGAGGTGTCGAGCGGGTGGTCGAGATGCAGGATGCGTACGGCCTCCCGGAACACCTCGACCGGATCCATGTCGCCATAGGCGTAGAAAGGGTCACGGGTATTATCCGAGGAGACGGCCGTTTTCACGCCGGCCGCGGCCAATTCGTGGAATAGCGTGACGCCGCGCCAGCGGGGGGTGCGGCCGGCGTGGCGATCCTGCAGATACATGTTGCACATCGGCAGCGAGACGACTGAAATCCCGGCTTCCGCGACTTTGTCGACAACGCGTTTGGCGGTGTCGTCATCCTGGCGGGCGAGCGAACAGCAATGGCCGACGGTGACCGAACCTTCGAAGCGGTTGCGGCGTTTGGCGTCGGCGATGGTTTCGAGCGTCAGGACCTGTTTGTCCTCGGTCTCATCCACATGCAGGTCGATGTCGAGGCCGTTGTCGGAGGCTGCCCGGAAGAGGCTATCGAGGATGTTTTCGAAGTCCGGGAGAATGCGTGTGGCACCGCCAAGCAGCCCGCCATAACGTCTCACCGTCGCGACGATGCCGTTGAAGACCGCCTGGTCGGGCACGCATTCCAGCGGCAGGAGAGCTACCGCCTGCAGCGCGATCCGGTCTTTCCACTCCTCGCGCAGTTCGGCAAACAGCGGGAACGAGATATCCGGCTGCGGCGGTATGCTGTCGAGATGGGTGCGGATCAGCTTCGTGCCGTGGGCATAGGCGCTCTTCAGCGAGAATTCGAAGCGGGTGCGGACGTCCTCCGCCGTCCAGTTGGCGATGCGGTCCTCGCGCACGTTCATCAGTGCGCCTTCGAACGTGCCGTCCGGGTTCGGTCTGCGGTCCCAGAAATGGCCCTTGTCGAGATGCGTGTGCATGTCGACAAAGCAAGGCCAGACCATGCCGCCGCGCATGTCCACCTTCACCAGATCGGCAGGTGCGGTGGCGGCCGGAAGTATCCTTTCGATCCTGCCGTCCGAGATGATCAGATCCGCCCCTATCAAGCCTTCCTTTGCCGGTGCGGAAAAACCTTTGACGAGGACCGCCGGCAGGGTGGCGTTGACGAGCGCAAAACGACGGGCATCGGGAAGCGTCATGAATTCGCCAGGCATCAGTTTTCTCTCTTGAGGCTGCTCTCATGCCAGCGATGCAGGAAAGCCCAGGCGATGAAGGAGGTAATCATGAAGATCACCACGCCCAGCACCGAAAGCAGGATCAGCGCTGCAAAAAGACGCGGAATGTTGAGACGATACTGGGACTCCAGCAGGCGGAAGGCGAGACCGGAGCCAGCGCCCGCGGAACCCGCCGCAAATTCCGCCACCACGGCTGCGATCAGCGCCAGTCCGCCGCCGATCCTCAATCCTGTCATGAAATAGGGAAGCGAGGAGGGGAGCTTCAGGTAAAGCAGCGTCTGCCAGCGCGAGGCGCCGTAGAGGTCGAAGAGGTTGAGCAGGTTATGGTCGACGCTCTTCAAACCCTGCACCATGTTCGACAGGATTGGAAAGAAGGCGACGAGGAATGCGCAGATCAGAAGCGCGACCTGGGTCGTCGGCGCGTAGATCAGGATCAGCGGCGCGATCGCCACGATCGGCGTCACCTGCAGGATGACGGTAATCGGATAGAAGGCCGTCTCGATCCATTTCGACTGGACGAGGAAAATGGCGATGCCGACGCCGCCGATCAGCGCCAGCGCCAGCGCCTGCAGGGTGATCTGCGTCGTGACCCAGAGGGCGGGCCAAAGCGTGCCCCAGTCGTTATAGAGCGAGTTCGCCACCGCCAGCGGCCCGGGCAGAATATACTGCGGAATGCCGTTGACGCTGATGATGAACTGCCAGAGCAGGATCAGGCCGACCACCACGCAAATGGGGATCAGCGTGCGCAGCAGCGTCTCCCGGTTGCGAGCGAAGAGGCCCGGCTTCAGAGGCGTAAGGATCGGATCATCTGCCATCAGTGTTCCTCCCCGCCGATCGCTTCCAGGAGCATGTTGGAAACCTTTTCACAGGCCTGCCGGTATTCTTCCGACGTGCGGTAATGCGCATCGCGCGACATGCTCGTCTTCAGCGGGAAGTCCGCATGAACCCGGCCCGGCCGTGCCTTCATCACCACGATGCGGTTCGAGAGGTAGGCGGATTCGAAGACGGAGTGGGTGACGAAGATCACGGTGATGCCCGTTTCGTGCCAGAGCCTCAACACATCGTCATTGAGTTTCTGGCGGGTGATTTCGTCCAATGCCGCAAAGGGCTCGTCCATCAGCAACAGCTTCGGCTTGGTGACCAGCGCGCGGGCGATCGAGACGCGCATCTTCATGCCGCCGGAAAGCTCGCGGGGATAAGCATCGGCGAAATCCTGAAGGCCGACGGTTGCAAGCGTCTCCATGATCTCGTCGCGGGCGGCGGTTTTCGAAACCCCGCGCAGCTTAAGCGGCAGGTGAACATTGCCGAATACCGTCTGCCACGGCATCAGCGTCGGTTCCTGAAAGACGAAGGATATGTCGCCTTCGGGCAGACCCTTGGAATTGATGCGGGAACTCGGCCAGTCGATCGTGCCGGCCGAGACATCGCCGAGCCCCGCGATGATCCTGAGTGCCGTCGACTTGCCGCAACCGGAGGGACCAAGCAGGCTCACGAACTCACCGCCCTCGACAGTCAGCGACATGTCGGACAATGCGAGCGTGCCGCTCGAAAACATCTTGGAGACGCTGCGCATCACGACCAGCGGGCGTTTGCGGCTGTCTCCGGGAGCAGGCATCAACGGGGCTTGGGACGTGGTCATGCTTCACTCGATCAGAAGGGCGGCATTCGCCGCTGGGTGCCCGGCGGCGCGCGAGGTTAAGTCCCCCTTGTGGGGAACGGTTGGAGAGGGGGCTCTTGCGCGGAAAACCCTCCCGCCTGCCGGCACCCTCCCCGCGAGGGAGGATTAAGTATGCCGCACCGTCTACTCTACTTCTTAAGCGCCATTCCGACGCCCTTGCAGACGAATTTGGTCGAATAGGCCTTCTTGTAGTCGAGGTCGGCAGGCTGGACGTTGATTGCCACCATCGAGTCGAAGAACTTCTTGTAGCGCTCGTCGGTGATGCAGCCGATGCCCTTGGTCTCGGCATCGCCGGAAACCACTATTCCGTATTCCTTCATCTTGGCGATGGAATAGGCGATCTGACCGTCCGTCATTTCCGGATTGTCCTTCTTGATCAGATCGTTGGCGGCTTTGTTGTCGCCGTAGAGATAGTTGTACCATCCTTCGATCGACGCATCGACGAAACGCTGCACGACCTCAGGCTTCTTGTCGAGCATCGGCTGCGTCGTGGTGATCATCGTCGAATAGGGGCCGTAGCCGGCATCGGCGATGAGGAACACTTTCGGCGCCCAGCCAGCCTGTTTTTCGATCTCATAGGGCTCGGAGGTCAGATAACCCTGCTGTGCGGACTTCTTGTCGGCGATGAAGGGAGCCGGATTGAAGGTATAGGGCTTGTACTGTTCATCGCGGAAGCCCTTGAAGTTCTTCTTCATCCACTCGAAATACGTGACATAGCCTTCCTTACCCATGAAGATCGTATCGAGATTGGCAAGGTCCTCGAACTTTTCGACGCCCGCGTCGGGATGGGCGAGCAGGACCTGCGGGTCCTTCTGGAAGATCGAGGCGACGCTGACCAGCGGAATGCCCTGCTTGACGGCATCCATGTCCCCGAGCGGCCCGCCCATGTAGAAATCCACCTTGCCGGCGATCAGAAGCGCGCGGTTGGCAGCGTGCGGGCCGCCCTGGATGATCGTCACCTTCAGGCCATGCTTCTCATAGGTCCCATCGGCCACGGCCTGGTAGAAGCCGCCGTGCTCTGCCTGGGCCAGCCAGTTGGTGCCGTAGGATACTTCATCGAGCGCCGCTGCCGGAGCCGCTGCGAGCACCATCGCAGAGAGGCCGAGCGCCGCCAGAAAACTCTTCATAGTCAATGAATTGGACATGTGGTTTCGTTCCCCTGTTAAACCCTGCGGCATCGTGAGAGTATTTCTTTTCCAGCATTTGTACGGTTGCGTTGCTCTTTGAAAAGCATCAAATTTCGTCCGCATTGATGCCTTTCCGGCATCGGTCGAAAAATGACATGCCAAATTGTGCGGCATGGTCAAAAATGATGCAACGGGGGTGATGTAAAATGCTGCATTCGCGAAAGCTGCTTTATATCGATGAGATCGCCCGTTGCGGATCGATCCGCAAGGCGGCAACCCGTCTGAATGTTGCATCGTCGGCGATCAACCGGCAGATCCTGGCGCTGGAGGAGGAGTTAGGGGTGCCGATTTTCGAGCGCATGCCTCGCGGGCTGAAGCTCACCGCTGCCGGAGAATTGTGCATTGAACACATCCGCGAAGTTCTCAAAACCTATGAGCGGATGGAATCGCGCATCCGCGGTCTCAAGATGCCGCAGGCCGGCAAGGTGGCGCTGGTGGCGACGGTGGGACTGGCGGCGGGACCATTGCCTGATATCATCGCGCGGTTCGTCGCCGAGCACCCGCGTGTGCGCATACACTTGAGGAACGACGGCCCTTCGAACACCATTCAGCCGGTGGTAAACGGCGAGGTCGACATCGGTATTGGTTTCAACATCCCGGCGACGCCCGGCATCCGGACGCTCGCCAATTTCGATATTCCGATCGGGGTGGTTATGCCGCCGGGACACAGGCTGGCGGGCGAGGGCGCGGTCGATCTGGCCGAGGTGGTGCAGGAGCCGCTGGTGCTTTCGCAGCCGGGCACGAGCCTGCGCAACGTCATCAATCTGGCGCTTTCGCCCTTCTCGATTCCGGTCGAGCCGATCGTGGAAACCAATGCCTCGGAAATGCTGAAGCAGCTCGTGAAGGCAGGCACCGGGTTGACGCTCCTCAATCCACTCGACGTGCTTCAGGAATGCCGGCGCGGCGAACTGGTTTTCCGGCCGCTCGCCAATCCGCATGCACGTCATCAGCCGATGAAGCTCTTTGCCCGCTCGCGCGCCACGCTCGATACCGCCACCAGCCTATTCGTCGAATTTCTCTTGTCGGAACTCTCAGGCCTCGTCGGAGAGCTGCAGGCGAAGGGGCATGTGCCGCCTCAGCCACAGGCGAGGGATGTCCAGCGGGAGCAGGATCAGCGCGAGTAGAGATTGTCGAGCGAATATGCTGCGAAATCGCGCAGCATCTCGATAAAACGGGCAACCTGATGGCGGCAGATCGAAGCGCCCTTTTCGGCCGTGCCTTTCGATGCGTCGCCCACCACGCCGTTCGGATTGAGGTCATGGGCAAGCCATGCGAGCGCATGCGGGGGCGTCGGCTGGATGAATTTCGATTGAGACTTCATCCATTCCGCCTTGGAAACGAAATTCTGAGCCTTGTCCATCCGCACCAGATCCGGGCGGAAATGCAGCATCAGCGAGGTTTCGACTTCGCCGCCATGGATGCCAAATTTCTGCTCATGCTCGCCGATCAGCCCTTCCGGATTGCCGAAGCGGCCCCACTGCGTGCCGATCACCGCCATCTGGTAGCGGACGCGCAACTCGCGACCGACAATGCTCATGATATCGACATTGCCGCCATGGGAATTGACGATGACGAGCTTCTTCACGCCGGCTTCTGCTACCTTGGCGCCGATGGCCGTCCACATCGGAATGAGGAGTTCGGCACCGAAGGAGAGGGTGCCTGGACCATAGACGTGTTCGTTGGCCTTGCCGATTTCCTGGGTGGGCAGGATCAGGAAATCGAGATCCTCCGGCCGCTGCGCCTTCAGTTCCGCAAGCATACCGTTGGCGATCACCACGTCGGTGGCGATCGGAAGGTGCGGACCGTGCTGCTCGGTCGAGGCGATCGGCAGAATGGCGATGGTTTTTTCGGGCGAAAGCTGCGCGAAATCGAGGGTATTGAGTTCGTTCCAGTAAAACGGCTTGCCCATGCTGCCCCTGCCTTTCCTGATGTTTGTGACAGGGTTAGGAGATCGGGCACGTCTCGAAAAGCATCAATTTCCGCCCAGCGCGTTGCCTTTTTGAGCGCAGACAGGGAGGCCGGCTGTGCCATGGCAAGAAAAAGGCGGATTTCAATAAAATTGCATCTATCCGCTTAATCGCGCCGAGAGCCCTGCCGCATATGGTTGTGCCATAAGAGACAAGACGGCGACCAAGCCGCTCGACAAACGGGGTGCAGCGCAATGATCAAGAAGCTCATTATTTCCGCGGTCGTTCTGACGGCCCTCATTTCCGGCAAGGAAGCCAAAGCCGCCGGTGCGGGTGGTTTTGCCCGGGCGCTCTCTTCCGTGCCTGTCGTTCAGGTTCCGGCTGTCGAAAGCCGGTCGATGGGAACTGAGGAGCGTATGGTGGACGAGGCATTGATCTTCGATCCGTCGGACAGCCGGGCCGCGCAAGGCCAACTGCCTCCCGCAGTTTACCACAACATCTGATTTCGACAGCCTCAACTACCGGCAACCGACTTGCCCGTCTCCACCATTATGCGGAGACGGGTTTTCCCCATTCGGCGATTGCGATCCCGCCGAGGGCGAGCGCCAGCGCGACGATGTGGAAGACCTGCAGGGCTTCGCCGAGAATGGCGACCGAGAGCAGCGTCCCGAAGACGGGAACGAGATTGATGAACAGGCCGGCCCTGTTGGCGCCGATCTTCTGGACGCCGACGATATAGAGAACCTGTGCGATCAGCGAGGCGAAGATGCCCGTATAGAGCACGATCAGCCAGCCCCTCGTATCGGGCCAGATCAGCCGGTCGGCGGAATATTCCCAGAAGACGAGCGGTGTCGTGAAGATGAGCGCAAAGAGGGCGGGGAATGCCATCAGGGTGCGCCAATTGACCTGCGGCCGCCATCTGAGCGCAACGGTGTAGATGGCGTAAGCCATGACGGCGATCATCATGATTGCGTCGCCGAAATTGACGGTGAGCGTCACCAGCGTGCCGAGATCTCCGTGGACGGCGGTAATCACGCCTCCGAACAAGGTGAGGGTGAAGCCGAGGATCTGTGCCCAGGAAACCTTCATGCGGAACAGCAGGAAGTTGATGACGAAGATCAGCATGGGGATGACAGCCTGCTCAACCGTTACGTTGATCGCCGTCGTGTAGTTGACGGCGGTATAGAGCGCGGCGTTGAAAACGACATAACCTATGACGCCCAGGAAGATGAGAATCGGCAGGTTCTTCCTGACGATCGGCCAGTCCTTCACCAGTTGCGGCACCGAGATCGCGAAAATGATTGCAACGGCGGCGAACCAGCGCCAGAAGGTCAGCATCATCGGGCTGACATGGCCGACGGCGAGCTTGCCGGCCACCGCATTGCCGCCCCAGCACAAGGTGGCAATGACGAGGGAAAGATAGGCCTTTTTGTGCAAAACAATTCTCCGGCACCGGCCGTAGGGCGCCGGTATCAACAGTCGGGGCCGGGAAATAGCCCGCCGCTCACGCATTTGTCACGTAAAAACCGCGAGCGAGTCACAAACAGGTCGCTTTCCTTCGGCCAAGGCATTATAGATGCGCGCGTTTGCACTGTTCGCGGATATCCTTATCCGGAAACGGAGCCTAAATCTAAGTGGCGCATCGACCCGTAGGTCAAAAACGATCTACGGTAGGTGCGCGTATGGTCGTGTGGGGCTTTGCCCGCAGTACAGGAAGTAGAGATGACGAACGTAGTCGTGGTTGGTTCGCAATGGGGTGACGAAGGCAAGGGCAAGATTGTCGACTGGCTTTCCGAACGCGCCGATATCGTCGTGCGCTTCCAAGGCGGTCACAATGCCGGCCATACGCTCGTTATCGATGGCGTCAGTTACAAGCTTTCGCTTCTCCCGTCCGGGATCGTGCGGGGCGGCAAGATCTCCGTGATCGGCAACGGCGTCGTTCTTGATCCGCATGCTCTGGTTGCCGAGATCGACAAACTCGCCGGACAGGGTGTGAAGGTCACGCCGGAAAATCTCCGCATCGCCGACAATGCGACGCTCATTCTCTCCCTGCACCGCGAACTCGACGGTCTTCGCGAAGATGCCGCCTCCAACAGCGGCACCAAGATCGGCACCACCCGCCGCGGCATCGGTCCTGCCTATGAGGACAAGGTAGGCCGCCGTGCCATCCGTGTCATGGACCTGGCCGACATGGACACGCTGCCCGGCAAGGTCGACCGTATCCTCACCCACCACAATGCGCTTCGGCGCGGCCTCGGCGAAAAGGAGATCTCGCACGAGGCGATCATGCAGGAACTCACCTCGGTCGCCGCGCGCGTACTGCCTTTCCGGGAAACCGTCTGGGAACTGCTCGACAAGGAACGTCGCAAGGGCGCCCGCATCCTCTTCGAAGGCGCTCAAGGGTCGCTGCTCGATATCGACCACGGCACCTATCCCTTCGTGACCTCATCCAACACCGTCGCCGGCCAGGCTTCGGCCGGCTCCGGCATGGGGCCGGGTACGCTCGGCTATATCCTCGGGATCACCAAGGCTTACACGACTCGCGTCGGCGAAGGCCCGTTTCCGACCGAACTCAAGGATGAGATCGGTCAATTTCTTGGGGAAAAAGGCCATGAATTTGGAACGGTTACCGGCCGTAAGCGCCGCTGCGGCTGGTTCGATGCCGCGCTTGTGCGCCAGTCGGTCGCGACCAACGGGATCACCGGAATTGCGCTGACCAAGCTCGATGTGCTCGACGGCCTGGACGAATTAAAGATCTGCGTTGGCTACAAGCTTGACGGCGTTCAGATCGATCATCTCCCGGCAAGCCAGGGCGCGCAGGCTCGTGTCGAGCCGGTTTACGTCACGCTGGAAGGCTGGAAGGAATCGACGGTCGGCGCCCGCAAATGGGCCGATCTCCCGGCCCAGGCCATCAAGTATGTCCGCCAGGTGGAGGAATTGATTGGCGCGCCCGTCGCGCTACTTTCCACCAGTCCTGAGCGGGAAGACACCATACTTGTGACCGACCCATTTGAAGATTAAAGTCAAAAATTGGTTACCATTCGGCTGATCTTCGGATTGGCGATCATGAGAAAGTGCTGATGGCTGATTTTGTTGCGGTTATCCGCCGCGCGGTTGACGGACTGGCGAGCAATACGCCGGAGATGCGCGCGAAGGTGTATGATAAGGCTCGTGGCGCCGTGCAGCGGCAGCTCGAGAACATGAAGCCGCGCCCACCGGAAGACATGCTGCGCCGGCAGATGGAGAAGCTCGAGGCCGCGATCGTCGATGTCGAGAGTGAGCATGCCGAAGCGCTGGCGCCCGTCGTCGACGAGGCCCCGGCGGGGCATCCAGCCGAAGAAGCCGTTGTCGAACCGGTCGCCGCCGAGCCGGTGGCCGAAGCCGGCGAAGAACCTGCTGCGCAAGTTGCCGAGACTGTCGAAGGAGAGGCTGTCTCTCCCGAACAATATGCGCAAGAACAGCAGATCGCTGTGGAGGAGGCCGCCGAGCCTGCACCGGCACCGGCCGAATACGAATCGGCACCGGTTTTCCGGGAGGACGACTACCAGGCGCCCGAAACGGTTACCGTCGTAGAGGAGCCGGCACCAGCCGAGACAGAACAGCAGGCCGTGGAAGAGACGGCGCCGGTTGTCGAGCAGCCCAGCTTCCATGAAGAGCAGGAAGTCGCGGCTGCACCAGCTGACGAGCCGGCCGCAGGCCACCAATACGGCGATTGGCGCGACGACATGCCACCGGAAGGGGCTCCTTCAGCCCCGACGGTTTTCGATTACGACGAGCCGGCGACTGAGGCGGTGCAGCCCGCTGTCTGGCCTGACGAGCCGCCTCCACTGGAGCCTGAGCCCCTGTCGGAGCCGGCGGCCGCCGAGCCCGTCGCCGCCGAAGACGATTTTCCATATCCCACCCGGAGCGGAGAAGACCAGCGTCCGAACGAGCCTGAATTCGCTCAGGAATGGGCCGGCGAGCCGCATCCCCTGGAACCGGAGCAGGCCGCGGAAGAACCTCCGAAGGCTGAAGAAGATTGGGGATGGGCACCGTCCCAGCCTGAGGCTGCGCCGGCCGCCGGTGCCGCCGCGAATGTCGCTGCCGTATGGAATGAAGTTCCCGAACTCGTGCCAGCCGGTCCTGCCGGCCACGAATTGACGGCTACACCGGTCGAGGCGCATTTCGATTCGGAAACCCACGTTTCGGCCGATACGGTCCGGATGCCTCCGGTCTCCGACCTCCCCGTGGCGAATGCGGCGGTCGCAGCGGCAGCCAAGGACCCGATCGCAGACTATCTCGATCCGCAGTCGAAGCCGGGAGAGAAGACCGCGGAAAGCGATCCCTGGGCCGATCTGGAAGAACTGATCGGCTTCAACAAGGACGCTCCTCTACCGGGAGGCACCTCCCGCAGCAGCACTCTGCACAGCGAGGCGGATGCGGACGATCTGATGCCTGCGCCGGCCCGGCCCTATCGGGTGACCCCGGTGCGCAAGCGGAATTATGCGGGCATCATCCTTGCCATCGTCGGCCTGGCTCTCGTGGGTGCCGGCGGTTACGCGATCTGGCTGAACCGAGATTCGCTGAACGATATGGTGGATGGGCTGTTCCAGTCGAGCGCGCCGACGACGCAGACCGCAGAGCAGACGCCGGCTCCCGCACCCGCGACCCCGGCACCGAGCCAAACGCCTCCGCCGGCACCGCAGACCAATGCCGCAGCGCCCGCCACTCCCGCGACGCCAGCCACTCCCGCCACTCCCGCTCCGGCGGACGGATCCACCACGACGACGAAATTTACCCAGCGCCTGATGGCAGACGGCAGCGAAGTCGACGATGGGCCGGGCGGCACGGGCGGTCTTGCGCAGAATGCAGAGGGGCAGTCGGTCGCTCAGCTCAATACGCCGCCGGCCGCTCAGGCCGCGACGCCCGAGCCCGGCGCACCCGCAGGTGCCGCACCTGCTCCGGGTGCCGGACCAACCGAAACCCCGCAGGCTACGCCGGATCAGGGTGCTGCCGCACCGTCCGCCAATCCATCCGACGCCCCGGCGCTCGCCGGGGAAAAGATGTTCCTCTACGAGGAGCGGATCGGCCAGACGGCGCCCACGGCGATCGAAGGCGCGGTCTCATGGTCGCTCCAGCGCGAGCCGGGCGCGAACGGCCGACCGGAGCCGGTTATCCAGGGACGGATCAACATTCCGGGCCGCGGCCTGACGGCGCTCGTCACCGTCAAACGCAACGGCGATCCATCGCTGCCAGCCAGCCATCTCGTGGAGATCGTCTTCGCGGTGCCGCCGGATTTCGAAGGCGGCGCGATCGACAGCGTGCAGCGCATCGCCATGAAGCAGACGGAACAGGATCGCGGCAATGCGCTCATCGCCGTGCCGGCCAAGATCACCGATGACTTCCACATGATCGCGCTCAACGATTTCCCCGACGCCCGCACCACCAATCTGGAGCTCTTGCGCAGTCGCAACTGGATCGACATTCCCGTTGCCTATCGCAACGGCCGCCGCGCGCTTTTCACCCTCCAGAAGGGGCCGGAAGGCGAGCGGATCTTCGCCGAAGCTATCAGGGAATGGGCCACGCTCGGGGCACCCGCCACCGGGCAGTAAGGATTTTCGGCTTAAAACGAAAAGGCCCGGCAACGACGCCGGGCCTTTTTTGTATTTATTTCGGTGGCGCCGGTCCGGCTGCTGTTAAGCGTCGACCACGCGCAGGGCGTTTGCCTGGGCAAGCGCTTCCTTCTGGACGGCCTCCTGCACCTTCTCGAAGGCGCGGACCTCGATCTGGCGCACGCGTTCGCGGCTGATGTCGAACTCCGACGACAGCTCTTCCAGGGTGACCGGCTCGTCGGCGAGGCGGCGTGCTTCGAAGATGCGGCGTTCGCGGTCGTTCAGTACGCTCAGGGCCTTGGAGAGCATCCGGCGGCGCGTATCCAGTTCGTCCTGCTCGATCAGCACTTCTTCCTGGCTGTCGCGGTCGTCCACCAGCCAATCCTGCCACTGTCCCGCTTCACCTTCGCTGGCGCGGATCGGCGCATTTAGCGAAGCGTCGCCGGACAGGCGGCGGTTCATGGAAACCACTTCCTCCTCGGACACATTGAGCTTGGTGGCGATTTCAGCAACCTGATCCGGCTTCAGATCGCCTTCGTCGATCGCCTGGATCCGACCTTTGAGCCGGCGCAGGTTGAAGAAAAGCCGCTTCTGGTTGGCGGTGGTGCCCATTTTAACGAGCGACCAGGAGCGCAGGATATATTCCTGGATCGAGGCCTTGATCCACCACATGGCATAGGTTGCCAGGCGGAAACCGCGTTCCGGGTCGAACTTCTTGACGGCCTGCATGAGGCCGACATTGCCCTCGGACACGACTTCGCCGATCGGCAGACCATAACCGCGATAGCCCATGGCAATCTTTGCGACGAGGCGCAGATGGCTCGTCACAAGCTTATGGGCGGCATTGCGGTCGCCATGTTCGGCGTAACGTTTCGCCAGCATGTATTCCTGCTGGGGCTCCAGCATCGGAAACTTGCGAATTTCATCGAGATAACGGTTGAGACCGGCTTCGCCGGCGGTAATTGAAGGCAGAGTATTGCGGGCCATAAAGCACCCCTTTCCGATCGTTGTCGGCTCCCTCTTACGTGTGGCAATCTTCAAGGTGTTAATGCATGCTGAGGCGAGCCAAGGCCGCACGGGTCATTTCCGACCCCGCACCAACCCACGTAACAAATAAGTACGGCAGAACCGTGGTTCAAGTGATCACGGCGGCGTTATATCATTACAATGTGGTAATGTTCCCGGGCTTCTCAGCGATATACGCGCTCGGAAAACTTCCGCATTCCGGACCGGATCATCAATTCATATACCATCCGGCGGCTCATGGGATTGTGCAGTCTTGCCACCTTCGAGCCGAGGAATTCAGTCTCCACGTGACGGAAGGCGAGCAGATCCGAAGCCTCGGTGATCGCATTGTAGTAGAATTCATGGAACTGCCTGCGGCACACATAGGTCTTGTATTTTGTCATGCAGAAGGTCGAGAACGCGCTCTTCTGCTGCCGCAGGAAATCGGCGACGCCGACCGTCACCTCCGGCCAGGCCGGATTGAACGTGTCGTCGAAGGCAATGACGCCGTGGTCGGCGAGCGTATCCATCGCGAGCGTGCTGTCTGCGGTGATGTGATCGAGCATGTGGCCGCCGTCGATGCTGAAGAAGCGCGGCCGGCCGATCCTGGCGATGATGTCTTCCGCCTGCAACCCGGTGCTGTCTGCCTTGATGATCAGGTCCTCATCGACGGGAACGCCGAGCCGCTGACCGTTTTCGATGAAGCGTCGGTATTGCGTGGCAGAGCCGTCCGCTACCTGGCCGATATCGAAAAGATCGATCCCGAGAACTTTGTCCCCGTCTTCGCAGATCTTCTTCAGCAGAAAATAAGAACGCCCGTAAAACACCCCGATCTCGGCAAGTCCTCCCTCCATCCCCTCTCGCTTCTGGGCCTGCAGAAGCGAGAGGAAGACCAGCGCGTCCGGCGGGTCGATATATCCCTCGACTGTCTGAAGGTCGTGGAAAATGAACTTCCGGAGGGTTGAGTTCATGCCTTGCTCGTTCCTCGGTCTGTAGTTGTCGAGCCGACGTTTTGAGATCACGCGATGTACATCTCCCGCCCTGGTTGAATTTCGCCGGACGATATTTTGCATTGCAACAAGTAAGACAAATGGAGCAAAAATTTGACGAGAGCCTAATCCGATTGATCTATGCGCAATGCTCACTTCCAGCTCGAACTATATTGGCGACGTCTGGACCTCGTCTCGCATAATGCCTACAGGCATTTTCGTTCTAGAGGGTGCGAACCGCTCCGGCGATATCGGCTGTAGTCGCCATAGGCCTGGCTCCTCGAAAGGCCGACATCCTTCAGTTGATCATCCGTCAACTCCAGGAGTGCCATCCGGTTTCGATGCTCACGGAATTTTCTGACGACCAGCATGATGAGCCGTGAAAGCATCAATCCGAGACGATGTGTTGAGGCGTTGTCTGTATCCTCCAGAGGCTTGCCGTCGTCCCGGTGCGGCAGTTGAAAGGCAAAGTCGCATGGCTCCGGCATGCGGTCGAAGACCGCCCGGTTCTCGTTCTTCATTGCTGTTCTCCTTGTAATTGTCTGCCGGTGCCCGGCAGGATGCGAGGCGGGCTATCATCCGCCTCGCGGTCCGACCGGCTACTTGGCGCCGGCTTGCGCGGTGCGTGCTGCCGCTTCGGCCTCGCGAAGGGCTTCGGCACATTCCTCGCAGCAGACCTCGACCGTCTTGCCGCCGATCTTCACGGCAATGCGCGTTGAATCGAGTTCGCAATCGCAGGCGGCGCAGGTGTTCTCTTTCATGGTGTCATCTCCCGATGTTGGCTTTTTACGGGAGAAGGAAACCATGTCGGCCGACCGGCCGCTGTCAGAATCTTTAGCGACTTTCGGAAAGGGTGCTCTACCGCAATCCCGCAAAGCGCTGGAATTCGGCGGGTGTGCGGCCATAGGCCTGACGGAAGGCGGACGAGAAATGGCTATGGCTTGAGAAGCCCAGTTCCAGCCCGAGCTGGGTCAGGTCGTCATAACTGCCGAGCAGATCGAGCGCGCGGGCGAGCCGGAGGCGAAGCTGGTAACGGTAGAGCGGGGTGCCCTCGACCTGCTGGAAGACTTGAGTGAGGTAAACGGGCGAAACGCCCGCCTCCCTCGCTATTTCTGCCAGCGTCCAGCGGCGGGTCAGATCTGCGGAAAGGGCAAGCTTGGCGCGGTCCACCAGCTTCTGCCGTCCCGCGCTTGCGCTCGCGGCATGGGCGGTTCGTTCGCCTACCGCCCGGCGCACCAGCGTCAAGCCCAGCGTTTCCGCCTCCAGCGTCTCGGCAGTGCCGCGAAGCAGGCTGTGGCGCAGCAGCGCCACAAGCGCCTGGGCGCGGGCGTCTATCCGGAGGCGCTGCTTGTTGAAGACGAAGCGGGAGCCTTTCGGATTCCGATGTTCGCTGGGGACCAGTTCTTCCAGCATGGATTCGGGAACATCCATGCTGAGACAGGCATCGCCGCCTTCGACCGGATGGCTGATCTGATAGCCCTCGTCGCAGTTGAAGAAGAGCACCTGATTGGCTTCGGCCACCGTGTCGTCGCGGCCGACGTGGCGCATGAACACGCCGCGATAGGGAAAGACGAGGCTTGTCGCATGCGAGCACTCCTCGCCGCTGCGGTGACGGCACTCGCCATTGCACATGACGTCGCGGACCGTGATCAGGCCGGTATCGAGCAGTTTTTTGACGGCGAACTGGCTCATGTGCCTCTCATCTGTTGAACGCAATATAAGCCTTGACGGCCCCGACAGCCACCCGTTTCGACACCTGCGCAGGAGGCGGCTGCCGCGTCTTAGGGCGAGTTTTCTCCGTCCTCGTAATGGAAAAGCTCATGCGAGCTGCGCCACATCCGGCGCAAGGCGGCACTTCGGCCCCTGAACTCCGCATCGAGAGTTTCGCATTTGGAAATACGGTCGTGGCGGAAGTGGCGAAAATCCTGGCGCAGTTCGCAAAACCCGGCAAGCAGCACGCCGTCGATATAGTAGACGACGGCAAGAGGGCAGACCGTCCTCTTTGTCTCATGACCGGTTCCATCGCGGTAACAGAAGCTCAGCTTGCGTTCTTCGCGGATGGCACGACGCAACAGGCGCATGTCGACCGTCGAATCCGGTATCGCATGCCAGGAGGAGACCAGAAGATGGGTTTCGCCGATCGGCGGCTGGGAGGAAGGCAGGACCGAATTGATCTTGGCCATCGCGGCGCTGCCCGCATCTTCCAGGCTGCGATCGCCGGTGCGCCCGATGAGCGACAGGCCGACGGTTATCGCTTCCATCTCCTCCGGAGTGAACATCAGGGGAGGGAGATCGAAGCCGCGCCGCATCACATAACCGATGCCGGCGGCACCCTCGATCGGCACGCGGGTCGCCTGCAGTGCCGCAATATCCCGATAGACCGTCCGTTTCGTCACCTCCAGACGGGAGGCAATCGCTTCGGCCGTCAGCGGCGATCGGGAGGCGCGCAACATCTGGATGATCTCGAACATGCGGCTCGAACGCGCCATCATTGCACTCCAAGGTGATCTCAGGCGATTGAACACTGCTGACAGGCTGCTGTCAGCACCAATCTGTTAGTCCGGCTTCAATCGCACCCAGCCTTCGGGACAGCCAATGAAATCTTCGCCCTATGTCGCCGGCCTTGTCATCATCCTGTTTTCCACCATCGCCCTCAGCACGGCGGGACTGATGGCGCGACTGGTATCGCTGGACAGTGCGACGATCCTCGTCTGGCGTGGTCTTGCCGGGGGCGCAGCCCTATTCCTGTTCTTCCTGATCACGTCGCCGCAGCGCAAGCTTCATGGACTTGGTCGCCTGGGCTGGCCGGGGATCGCGATTGCCGTCGTCTCCGCGGCCGGCATGGTTCTGTTCATTGCGGCGCTGCTTGAGACGAGCGTTGCGCATGTCTCGATCATTTTCGCGACATGCCCGTTCGTCTCGGCTGGCCTCGGTTTCCTCCTACTCGGGGAACGGCCGGGGCGGAGCGCGGTGGCGGCCAGCGTGGCGGCCGTGGGCGGGGTTGTCGTGATGGTCGGGACAGGGGAGGCCGGCAGCCTTTTCGGAGATTTCCTGGCTCTGGGGATGACCGTTTGCGTGGCCCTGATGACCGTACTGATGCGCCGTTACCCGGCTCAACCGGTTCTTCCCTCTGCCGGGCTCGCAGCCTTCCTCAGTGCGCTCGCCGCATTGTCATTTGCATCGCCGTTCTCAGCTTCGCTGGGAGATATCGCGATCGTCGCCTTCTTCGGCATCCTGGGGTTCGCGCTCGGCATCGGCCTGCTGCTTCATGGATCCCGTCTTCTGCCACCCGTCGAGACGGCGCTGATCGGCGCACTCGACGCGCCGCTCGCACCCCTCTGGGTCTGGCTGTTTCTCGGCGAAAGCCTGGACGAGGCAACCGTGATCGGCGGCAGCATCGTCATGGCGGGGGTCCTCTTCCACGTGCTGTGGGATCTGCGTCGGCGTCAAGTCGGGATCGAAGTCGGCCCTTAAGCCCGCAGCGCCTCGACCAGTTCCTGCATGTCCTCCGGCATCGCCGCCTCGAATTCCATCACCTCGCCGGTGCGGGGATGTTCGAAGACCAGCAGATAGGCGTGCAGCGCCTGGCGCGGGAAACTGTTGACGACGGTCTTTGCCGCTTCGGGCAAAAGGTTCGCCTTGGTCCTGAAACCCGCGGAATAATCCGGGTCGCCGATCAGCGGGTTGCCGACATGCGCCATGTGGACGCGGATCTGGTGGGTCCGGCCGGTTTCCAGCCGGCATTCGATCAGGGATGCCAGCGCCGTGGCGTCCGGTTTTTCGTGGAAGCGCTCGATCACCTCGTAATGGGTAACTGCCTCGCGGGCGTCGTCGCTGTCCTCGCGCTTCACCGCCCGCTTGGTGCGATCGGCACCGGAGCGGCCGAGCGGAGCATCGATCGTGCCCCGCAGCATGGCGGGGCGGCCCCAGACCACGGCCTGATAGGCGCGCTCCAGCGGACCGGAGCGGCCATGGTCGGCGAACTGCTCGGCAAGATGGCGGTGGGCGATGTCGTTCTTGGCGACGACCATCACACCGCTGGTATCCTTGTCGAGACGATGGACGATGCCGGGACGGCGGACGCCGCCGATGCCGGAGAGGCTGTCGCCGCAATGATGGATCAGTGCATTCACCAGGGTGCCGGTCCAGTTGCCGGCGCCGGGATGCACGACCAGACCGGCGGGCTTGGCGATGACGATCAGGTCGTCATCCTCGTAGAGGACCTCAAGCGGAATGTCCTCGCCCTTGGGTTCGGGATCCTCCGGCTCGGGAAGCGTGATTTCCACCGTGTCCCCCATATGGATCTTCTTCTTCGGCTCCGTCACCGGTTTGCCGTTCAGAAGCACAGCGCCCTGTTCGATCAGCGCCTTGATGCGGCTTCGTGAAAACTCACCTTCCAGGACGGTGGTCAACCAGGCGTCGAGCCGCCCTTCGGCCTCATCTCCGGCAGTGAGGACTTTCCTCGGGCGCTCTATCTCGTTAAAGGGATCGTTCATTTAATCTTTCCGGTAGCAATCCGACGCAAGGAACTCCCCATGCCCCAGCCCGATATCGAGGAACAGGAAGAGCCGCTTGATCCGGCAATGGAGAGAATCCGCCGGAAGATGGTGCTTCTGCAACTCGTTTCGGGCGGGATCTTGTTCGTCTGCTTTATGGCCGTCCTTGCAGCGGTTGTCTACAAGGTAGCGCAACGGCCCGATACCCCGGCGCCGGCGACCTCGGCAGGCGGCTTTGCCGTTCCCGCGGGCCAGCCGCTTGCAGCGACGGCCGAACTGCCGGCGGGTTTCAACATTCAGTCGGTATCGCTTTCCGGCGGCCAGATCCTGTTCTACGGTCTTCTCGACGGCGACCAGAAGATATTCATCTTCGATCTCTCGGCCGGCCGCATCGTTGCCGACGTGGCGGTCGGCGTCCCCCGATAGTGGCGCCGATCCGAATCGGCGATGCGGACGATCCGCGGATCGCCGAGTTCCGGTTTATCCGTGATCGCGACCTGACGGGCCGGGAGGGGCGGTTCATTGCGGAGGGGACGGTGGTCCTCAGGATGCTCGCAGCCGCCCACCGCCAAGGAGGGGCGTTCGTTGCCGAAAAGATCCTGCTGCTGGAAAACCGGGTGGCGGGGCTCGCCGACATCCTTTCCGCTTTTCCCCGGGACATTCCCGTCTATGTCGCGTCCGGCACCGTGCTTGACGAGATCGCAGGCTTCCATCTGCATCGCGGGGTGCTGGCGCTCGGCAGGCGGCAGCGCGATCCCTCCGCAGCAGAGTTGATGGCCGCCCTGCCGGAAAAGGCGCTGGTGGTCGCGGCATTCGGCATTTCCAACCACGACAATATCGGCTCCATCTTCCGCAATGCCGCTGCTTTCGGTGCGGACGCGGTGCTCCTCGACCAAAGCTGCTGCGATCCGCTTTACCGCAAGGCGCTCAGGGTCTCGGTCGGCTCCGTGCTCTCCGTGCCCTATGCCCGCAGCGGCAGCATGGCCGAAGTCCTGGCAGCCCTCATGGAAAACGGTTGCGCCGTGTGGGGGCTTTCCCCGGCCGGTGCCGTGGAAATGCGGTCTGTTCCGGCTTCCGATCGCATGGCCCTGATTACGGGCACGGAAGGTGAGGGCCTGCCGGCGGATGTGCTCTCGCGCATCCATACCGCAAGGATTGCCCAAACGCCGGGCCTCGACAGTCTGAACGCGGCGACGGCGACCGGCATCGCGCTCTACGAGATCGCCATGGCGCAAGGCCGGCTATAGACGTTTTGCTCCGGCTAGCCGGCCGCGTCCTGCGCGGCCGCCAATCTCTTCTTCGATTTTGCCGCGAGGCTCTCCCGGTTGCCGTTGCCCGACTTGCCGGAGAGGATCTTGTGGATGGGCGACGACGAACCTTCGCTCAGTGCCGTCAGCGCCACCATATCGGCGGCGATCGAGGCAAGCTCGTCGCGAATGGCCTGATCGCTGCCGCCTTTGTCGCTCTGAAGCCGCTCCGACAAGGCCGTTGCGTGATTGCGTACGTCTTCGGCCATATCTGCGATCATCGGGTCGGCGTCCGCGTCCTGCGCGAGCAGGGATTGTCCCGGCATCGGTGCGTGGGGCAGTTCGCGCAGAACGACGTCCTGCGCCGTTATCTTCTTCTTGGGAACGGGTGGTTTCATCTCTGATTGGGTCAGGGCTGCATCGCGAAGCGCCCGGCTTGCGCCTCGAGCCTCCGCATTTGCAGCTTTCAGTTTTTCCCGCAGGCGGCTGATTTCGGCGAGCCGCCGTTCGAGCGCATTTTCCTTGTCGGCGCGGTCGGCGATCTCGCGCGCCAGCTTTTCTTCCAGCCGCTGGACGCGATGCTCTTCCTGGCCCAGCCGGTTTTCGGCGTCCCTGGCTCGGGCCGCCTGCGCTTTCAGATCGTTGCGCAGCGTATCGCGCTCGTCTCGCAATGCGGTGATCCGGAATTTAAGGTTCTCCACTTCCGTATCCCGGGTCGACAGGTCAATCCGGAAATTGTCGGCTTCGGCGATCTGCAGCAGTTGGCGCTGCTGAAGATTGTCGATTTCCAGATCCCTGGCCGCGATCTTTTCTTCTGCCGCCTCCATTGCCGCCTTCAGCTGCTGGATATAGCTGTCTTCCTGGCGAAGACGGGAGCGCGCCTCGGCTGCCTCGACGTCCAGGTTCTCGATCTGGATGCGCAGTTCGATTGCCTCGCCCTGCAGGCGTTTCACCTCTTCTGACAGGGAGTCGTTCCGAAGCTGCAGCGAAATCGCCTTCTCTCGCTCATGAACCAGCTCCTGCTGTGTCCGTGCGTTTTCGGCCGCATAGACGGCGCGTGCCATGTCGCGCTGGGCGCGCACTTCCTGCGGGCTGATCGGCAGTGTCGCCTTGATGCGGTTTTCCGTATAGCGCACGATCCGCCCATGGATCGCCGGCGCGACGAGCATTGCGAGAAGTGCGGCGCTCAGAAAACCCAAGCCGAACAGGAGAGCAAATTCGATCACGACGAGGCCGTTTCGCAGGCTGGACGGGAATGACGATGTTTAAGCATGCACGGATGCAACCGGCAAGCACCCTTTGGGCGATTGCCCGATCCATCGGTCGCTCTGGTCGATTCCATGAAAGTCCCTCCGATCTCCGGAGGGAAGAATGCCCGGCCTCAGAATGGGTTCCAGGTGGGTGCGCGCGTAAGCTTCAAATACCCGACATTGATGCCGAGGCGGGCGCCGAGCCCGGTGCGGATCGGCACCAGGATCACGTTGTTGTTGCGCAGAACGGTCATGCCGACGCCAGCCACCACGAAGGCCGAGCCCGAAACGCCGCCGAAGCGGGCATAGAGCGCGTCCACCGAGGGGAGGTCGTAGACGAGCATCATCGCCCGCGTCCCCTGTCCGCCGTAGTCGATGCCGAGCGAAGGGCCTTGCCAGAAGGCCGGGTGCTGGCCGGCATTCTTCGTGTAGAGCTCGCCCTCTCCGTAAGTCAGGCCGGCGATGAAGGCGCCCGAACCTTCCTGGCCCAGGATATAGCCGTTCGGAAGGCCGTATTTCTGGAAGGCGTTTTCGACGACTTTGGCAAGCCCGCCGCTGGCGGAGCCGAAGAAGCCATGGCCGGCATCGATGATCTCCTGCGCCGTATACTGGTTCGAACCCTGCTGGGCGGACGCGGTGCAGGTTGAGAAGAGCACGGCTGCGATCATCGCAAACAGCGTCGCGGCAAACTGTGCGAAGGCGGAGGATGTGCGGATGCGCATAGTCAGATCCATCGATTGTATCGTACGGGGTCGGGCCTTTTACATCATGCTTAAGGCTTGGCTATTTTGGAGGCATGGTCTTAATAATCGGTTTACCAAATATGGTGTCATTATGGCCGCCATCATAGCACCATCTCCGCGCAATCTTGGCGTGGCAGAGCAACCTCGGCGCAGATCGCAAATCAGGAGACTCCCATGCCGAAGAATCCGAATCTCACCCTGAGTGGGCCAGATCTGGCGGCGCTTCTGTGCAGCCGTGTCTGCCACGACGTCATCTCACCGGTCGGCGCCATCAACAACGGTCTCGAATTGCTGGACGAGGGCGCCGGCGACAGCGATGCGCTCGATCTCATCCGTACCTCTGCCGTCAACGCTTCCGTCCGCCTCAAGTTTGCGCGCCTTGCCTTCGGCGCCTCCGGTTCGGTGGGAGCGTCCATCGATACCGGTGAGGCGGAGAAGGCGGCAAAGGATTTTGCCATCGCCGAAAAGAAGACCGAAGTCTCCTGGAATGGCCCCAGGGCGATCATCGCCAAGAACCGGGTCAAGCTGCTGCTCAACCTCTTCCTCGTCGCCTATGCAGGCATTCCGCGCGGCGGTTCGGTCGATGTTACGCTGGAAAACCCGGAATATGATGCAAAGTTCGTCATCACGATTAAGGGCCGCATGATGCGCGTGCCGGCAAAGTTCGTCGAGATCGCCAACGGTACTCTGGAAGAGCCGATCGACGCCCATACGGTCCAGCCCTACTACACGGTCCTGCTTGCCGAAGAATGCGGTATGGATCTGAAGCATGTGGTATCGGAAGACAAAATCGTCTTCATCGCCGAAGCTGTGGCGGCCTGAGACGATCCCCCAAAAATCGCTGTTCCAGGTAACCATTCATTAGCGCCGTGCCCGTAATGATAATTGCTCACAGCCCAGCGAGGCTGCAGCATCAAGGGAAGCACGATGCAGCGTTTGATGATTGCTGATTCGTCGGACGTCGTCCGCAAAGTCGGCAAACGGATCCTTTCGGAATTGGGTTTTCTCGTCGCCGAAGCTGGCAGCGCTCGCGAAGCGGTGCTTCGCTGCCAGACCGATTTGCCGAATTTCCTCATCGTCGACGCGACACTCGATGATGCGCTTGGCTTGATCGCTTCCGTCAGGGCAATGCCGAACGGGAAGAGCGTGCGCATCTTCTATTGCGTCATCGAAGCGGACCTCAAGAGGATGATGGCAGGCAAGCGCGCCGGTGCGGATGACTTCCTCCTGAAGCCGTTCGACCGCAAGATATTGACCTCGGTCTTCTCCGGCTTCGCCCAGGCCGCCTGATCCCAAATCCGCCTTTTGTGACCGTTCTGATTTTTCGCAGAGCTGGCTCCCGTTCGTTGACGTCAGCGGCATAAAAAAGCGCCCGCCGGACGGGCCGGCGGGCGTTCTCGAAAAGGGGAAGGTCAGTCTGTCAGGCGGTCTCGGCGTATTCGGTGCTGTCCGGCTCGCGCAGCACATAGCCTCGGCCCCAGACGGTTTCGATGTAGTTGGCGCCGCCTGCGGCATTGGCGAGCTTCTTGCGCAGCTTGCAGATGAAGACGTCGATGATCTTCAGTTCCGGCTCGTCCATGCCGCCGTAGAGGTGGTTCAGGAACATTTCCTTGGTGAGGGTGGTGCCCTTGCGGAGCGAGAGAAGCTCCAGCATCTGGTATTCCTTGCCCGTCAGGTGGACACGCTGGCCGCCGACTTCGACGGTCTTGGCGTCGAGGTTCACGATCAGTTCGCCGGTGACGATGATCGATTGAGCATGGCCCTTGGAGCGGCGGACGATGGCGTGGATACGAGCGACCAGTTCGTCCTTGTGGAACGGCTTGGTCATGTAGTCATCGGCGCCGAAGCCCAGCCCGCGGACCTTGTCCTCGATTCCGGCCATGCCGGACAGGATGAGGATGGGAGTCTTGACCTTTGAAAGCCTCAAAGTGCGGAGCACTTCGTAACCCGACATGTCGGGGAGATTGAGGTCGAGAAGGATGATGTCGTAGTCGTAGAGTTTGCCGAGGTCGACACCCTCTTCACCGAGATCGGTGGTGTAAACGTTGAAGCTTTCCGATTTCAGCATCAGCTCGATGGACTGGGCCGTCGCGCTGTCATCTTCGATGAGTAGAACCCGCATATTTTTCCCCTTTACCGCCGCGTAAGGTACCTGATTGCCCCCTTACTCGTTACGGATCCAGACTGAGCCTGATTTGGAAGCTGCCACTAAATGGTTAACAAATTATGATTCCCTATGGCAAGGTACATCAATTCGTTAAGCAAAATTAGTAGCAGCCTGTTTTCCCTTATGGATTGGCCATCACCAAACTTGAATCAACGGATGAGGAAATTCCGCTAAGTGATTCATACGACTCTTACATCGTCGCGGCCAAATCAGGCCCTGGCATTTACCGACCCTTAAACGATCGGGATTATCATTAATGATGCCCGTAAACGAAAGGTTAACGCGGCGGCGAATTTATTAACGCCGCGGAAATTTTTTGGTCCGGAGTGTAACAGAGCGGATACACGGGCCTGGGTCTCGCTATCCACGGAGTATTGCGTATGAAGTCGCGTGACAGTCTGGTTCGCCTGAAAGGATTTCAGGTTAACGAAAAACGTCGTCAGCTGCAGCAATTGCAGATGATGATGGCCGAATTCGAGCGAATGTCTAAAGAGCTCGAGCATCAGATCACGGTCGAAGAGAAAAAATCCGGGATCGCCGACCCGAATCACTTCGCCTATCCAACCTTCGCGAAGGCCGCCCGCCAGCGTGCGGACAATCTTCAGGTTTCGATTCGCGAGTTGAAGGTTCAGCAGGAAGCTGCCGAACTGGCGCTCGAGGAGGCGGAAGCAGAACTCGCCAAGGCCTCGGCGCTTGAAGAGCGCGATGGCGGCATGCGCGCCCGGGCCTGATCAGCCGGGCGTCCCGTCGCGGAGTTTGTAAAAGGGGCGGCGCCTTGGCGCCTGTGCCCCATTTCCGTTTGTAATCTCGTTCAGAGACGGTCCCCGCACTGCAGGGCCTATCGCAGGATATCCTGCCAATCCGGATGGCGCTCCACCTGGCTCTTGAAAAACGGGCAGAGCGGAATGATTTTCCATCCGCCCTTGCGGGCCTCTTCGACCGCATGCAGCGCCAGGGCCTGCCCGACACCCTTGCCTCGTAACTTATCGGGTACGCCGGTGTGATCGATGATGATCAGTTGGGGCGAGGCACGGGAATAGCTCATTTCGGCGTAATGGCCGCCGAGTTCGGCGATGTAACGCCCGCCCGATCGTGTTTCCTCATGTGCGATATTCATGCTGGCTCCGTTTTTTCCTTGCAACGCATGATGTAATACGCAGGAGATGAGAGGGAAACAGCGGTTCGCGCTCCGAAAGGGAGACGCACCGTCAACCGGAGCATGGGATGATTTGGCTGCGGTCGCTTCTTCTAATCCTGGCGGCCAGCTTTCTGGCGCTCGGCCTTTTTCTGCCGATCATCCGTTTCGATAAGCTCTACTTCTTCAGCGAGGCACCTTCGCTGATCGAGCTGGTGGCGGCGCTTTTTCGAGAGGGAGATATTGTGCTGTTTCTGGTGGTCGGCCTGTTTTCGATCGTTTTCCCGATCGTGAAGCTGATCGGTCTCGCAGTGCAGCTTTTGAGCCGGGCCGGGGAGGCCGGGCTTTTCCGCCGCGCGATGCCGCATCTCTCCAAGTGGTCCATGATGGATGTGATGCTGGTGGCGATCGTCGTTTTCGCGGCGAAAAGCAGTGGTCTGGCAACGGCGGTTTCCCAACCCGGCCTGTGGTTCTACGCAGCTTCCGCCGTCATTGCCGGTCTGCTGCCCACTTTGGCCGGGACCGGCAAGAAAAGCGTCGCGCGCCGAACAAACTGAAAGGTGCCGTTGCATCTCTTGCAGCGGCACCTTGTTTTCGGCGCGGTAAAACGAATTCTTCTAGTGGCGGTATTGCTGGATGCGGGTCGTCCGCAGGCCCGCCAAGCCATGATCATTGATGGAAGACTGCCAGGACAAAAATTCCTCGACGGTCAGGGTGTAACGCTCGCAGGCTTCTTCCAAGCTCAACAGGCCACCGCGAACCGCCGCGACAACCTCAGCCTTGCGACGGATCACCCAGCGGCGCGTATTGGCCGGCGGAAGGTCCGCAATCGTAAGCGGGCTGCCATCGGGGCCGATGACATATTTTACTCGGGGACGGATCATTTCGGTCATTGGACTCTCTACACAACACAAGACCACGTCGGAGAGCCTAGCGCCGCAGTTTTAACATTTGACTAAACAGCCGCGCGCATTTGTTCCTAGACGTCAAAAGGCGTGCTGGCGCGCATTTTCCGGCGCGGCTGGATCTGTCAGGCGCCGGAAAGGAGCGCGCGTCAAGCGCCGTTACCACCTCGCGGGCGGAGAAAAAGGATGAGCAAAATCAACATGCTTTGCCGCCGCGGACCTCGGCGAGGATGGTGCCGAAGATGATGCGCAGGTCGAGCAGCAGCGAAAAATTATCAATATAATGGAGATCGCAGACAATGCGGGCGCGGGCTTTCCCGGGACTGTCCGCTGGCCCGCGAAGGCCGCGCATCTGTGCCAAACCGGTCATGCCGGGCTTGACCAGGTGGCGACGGTGGTAGTCCGAAACCAGCTCCTCATAGGGAATGCCGGCCGCCAGCATGGCGATGGCGTGGCAGCCAGGACCAACCAGGGACATCTCGCCTTTCAGGACGTTGAGGAGCTGCGGCAGCTCATTGATATTGGTCTTGCGGATGATTGAACCTATCCGGCTGACGTGGGGATCGCCCCCGACCGTCTTGGCAACGCCAGTCGCGTCGGCGAGACCGGTGCGCGTCGAGCGAAACTCGTAGACGCCGATCCTGCGACGG
Source organism: Neorhizobium sp. R1-B (assembly GCF_004368875.1). NCBI lineage: Bacteria > Pseudomonadati > Pseudomonadota > Alphaproteobacteria > Hyphomicrobiales > Rhizobiaceae > Neorhizobium > Neorhizobium sp. R1-B. The sequence continues at coordinate 383,944 of NZ_SOEM01000003.1, read as the reverse complement.
TCCTTGCCCCAGCGGACCTGGGTGACCAGTGCCGGGCCCGGGCTGTCGAGCCGGATCAGGAGCGCCACCATCAGCATGAGCGGCAGAAGCGTGACAAGGGAGGTCAGAGAGACGGCGATGTCCAACCCGCGCTTGACTGCCAATTGGGGTCGCAAGGCGGCATTCCGTCCATGAGGAGACGAGGCCGTCCCAAGATCGGACGCTAGCTTCCCCGCATCGTGGTCTCTTACCCCCACATAAGCGGTTTCTCCATGCAGATCAGGAACACGCAACCCCTTCGCCCGCATATTCACCCCCGCAGCCCCCTGCCGGTTACTAGGGTTTCTAAATATTACACCTTCCTGCGCGAGTCATCCGCCAAGTTAATATCTGGTTAACGATGAATAGAACCTTTCTCGCTTTCCAGTGTCAAAGCATTGTCAAAAACAACTCGGTTTTTCCTGGCCCCAACGCGAGTTCTGCATTTCCCTCGTGGCCGAGCGTGAGATAATCGCCTGCCGACAGGGAGAAAACTCCACAGGCAGACTGCATTTGGGCTCCGCCCGCGAGACCGGCAATGGAAATAAGGGTCTGTGAACCGTTGAGCATCAGGCTGGTTGTATGGCCCGAAGAGGTCTGCACTGCGATATTCACACCGACCAGGTAAAGGCCGGCGGCAGGGACCAGCACACGGTTGCCGCCGGCGGACACTGCGGCGCCGAGCGCTACTCCGCCCTGCGCAAGCGCCAAAGTCGTGAATCCGCTCTGCTGCCCGGAGGAGGGAGAGAAGCTGGTGCCGGTGCGGTGGGCTCGGGCAGCGGGCTGATTGGGCTTTGCGACATGCCCGGCTGCGGAAATGGTGAGGCCGGTGTTCCAGGTGCTGCCGTCACTTACCTTCACCGAGAAGCCGTCGTTGCCGGCCAGGCCCATTTCGGCATGGCCAACCCAGTTGGTCTGGAAGAGCAGCGAGGCGGTATCGGTCGCCGCGGCCTTGTTGATCTTGATCTGATGGCCGGAGCCGGCATGGTTGAAGAGGCTCGCCGGAGAAGAGACAGCGAGCCTGTTCGTGCCGTCCGGGGTGGTGCTGATGCCGAGTTGCTCAAGGCTGCCGCTCGCCGGCAGAGGAATGTCCTGCCACTCGACGCCGGTGAAGACCTTCAGTCTCGAGTTCACGGCGAACCATGCCCGCCATCCGATTTTCGGTTGAGAGAAAGCCCAGTAGCCGTCCTGCCATGATGCGATCTGCGCCTGCCTGCCGGTCCAGGCACCGGTCGGGGCGGCCGCGACAAGATAACAATCGCCTTCCGCCGGAGAACCGGGCGGCATCGCCTGTTCGGCGACAATCGCCAGGTGCACGAGCGCGTCCAGTTTCAGCAGCGCTTCGTTATGGGTGACGTGTTTCTGCGCCTGCGAAGGCAGGATGAAGGGCATTTCCAGGTTGGCGGTGGTATCGGCCATAATCTCTCTCCGTTCTCGTTCGAAACGGAGCTTAAGCTTTAGGGGGAGGGTGGGGAGATGGATTGGCCCAAGGCCTTGATAAGGCTCGATCCCGATCGCCGGTTGTGCCTCATTTCTTTTGCCGATCCGGCATCAGCCGGCGCGAGGCAACTGGCGCCGGGTGCACTACTCCTGATGCTGCAAGAAGACCACGCCGTCATAGCTGAGCGAGAAGTTCGACAAGGCATACGTCCCGTCATCCCGCTGCTTTACGAGATCTCCCGACACCGAAACGATGCTGTTCAGGCCTTCGGATAGGTCGAGCAGGTTGCCCTTGAAGCGCTCCACCCAGCTCTCGTTAAGAGCCTGAAGCCAAGCCGGCTTGTCGTGCGTGCTGTTCACGCGTTCCTGATACATGTTCAGCTGCTCGACCGTCTGCTTGATCCTCCCGACGATATCCTGAGCCTGCCCCTTGAAGGAGTTCGCGACGAATTCGGGATTTTCCCGTTTCATCCTCGCCATCATCTGGCGGGTCACTTCGGCCGCCTCATCTCGCGTTTCTCTCTGGCGCAAGATGGAGGCCACGGTATCAGGAGCATAGACTTCAGCGAGTTCTTCTGGCGTGGCATTAAGCCAAAACTGGTTTTCCTCATGGACGCTTTTGAACTGAGCGCCTGTCGGTCCAGGCTTCTCCGTCGACGGTTCGGCCAATTTACCTGCCCGGTTGTAGATAAAACTGTCGGTGTCATCATGATCCCCCGCAGCCAAGGCCTGGGAAACCGCTTCAACTTCCGAAACGCTGAGGTTTCCGACAGCAGATGAGGCGGCCGGGCTCCCCACATCTTTTGCCACCCCGCCAGCAGCCTTATCGCTACTCTCGGACCGCAGACCTTCGATATAGGTCTTGAGCGTTAAGCCATAATAGGATGTTGACCCGATCGTCGTCATGAGTGCCTCTTCTCATTGTTTCCCTCTCTGATTGCATGTCATCCTTGCCTGGAACTAGCAGCATCATCGCGTCGTGGAGCTTCGGAGGTGTAAAAGAGAGTCCCCAAGAGATTTCTCCTGTCGTCCCTGGATTTGAGGCAGACATTCTCTTCAACTGAGTGGCACACGGACGCACATCCGACCGCGCCTTTTTCGGGCTGGCCTAAATGGAGGCTTCTAAGCAGATGCGGGCTCGCCGGAGAGATGCCGGATCGAGAGAGCAGGATTTCGGCTTTAACGTTAACGGCATCACGATGTTAAATTGCGGTAAGCGTCGGGTTTGGCTAATTTTTTGACAGAAGCTGCCGGTTTTTTGGAATATCTGGTCTTTGCCGCGCCAAATTGTTGAGAAGTGCCGCGTTTTTGACCGGCCCACGGCTTTTTGTCTTCACATTTCTTGCGAAACCGGTATGGAATGCGGTCAAGAACGTAAGAACCCGCAAGGGGCGTAATACAAGAGATGCGGCCGTCTAAAGATCGCATCCGGGGGAAAGTATATGGAGTATTTTATCCAGCAGCTCATAAACGGGCTGACTCTTGGATCCATCTATGGCCTTGTGGCAATCGGCTATACGATGGTTTATGGCATCATCGGCATGATCAACTTCGCCCATGGCGATATTTTCATGCTCGGCGGCTTTGCTGCCCTCATCGTTTTCCTGATCCTCACGTCCTTCTTCGCCGGCATTCCGGTGGCGTTGCTTCTGCTGCTGATGCTCGTCATCGGCATGCTGATGACGGGGTTGTGGAACTGGACGATCGAGCGCGTGGCCTACCGGCCGCTGCGCGGCTCATTCCGGCTCGCGCCGCTGATCACAGCGATCGGCATGTCGATCGTCCTGTCGAACTTCATCCAGGTGACGCAGGGGCCGCGCAACAAGCCGATCCCGCCGCTGGTGACCGATGTTTTCCACGTCGGCGGCATTACTGTCTCATTAAAACAGATCCTCATCGTCGTCATCACGGCGGTGCTGCTGTTCGCCTTCTGGTACATCGTCAACAAGACGCCGCTCGGTCGCGCCCAGCGGGCGACCGAACAGGATCGCAAGATGGCGGCGCTGCTCGGCGTCGACGTCGACCGGACGATTTCGATCACCTTTATCATGGGGGCCGCTCTCGCAGCCGTCGCCGGTGCCATGTATCTGATGTATTACGGCGTCGCCTCGTTCAACGACGGCTTCATTCCGGGCGTCAAGGCCTTCACCGCGGCCGTTCTCGGCGGCATCGGCTCGCTGCCCGGTGCGGTTCTCGGCGGGCTGCTGATCGGCCTCATCGAATCGCTGTGGTCGGCCTATTTCTCCATCGCCTACAAAGATGTCGCCACGTTTGCGATCCTCGCTTTCGTGCTGATCTTCAAGCCGACCGGCATTCTCGGCCGGCCGGAAGTGGAGAAGGTGTAACATGGCAGCTTCCACCGAAACCGGTCATCCGAACGTGCTTGGCAAGGCCGTCCGGGAAGGCGTGTTCGCGGGCGTCGTCGCCTTCCTCATGTTCCTGCTGTTCGTCGGCATCGAGACCTATCAGGACATCAACAACGCGCTGGTCTGGCGCACTCGCTGGGGTCTTCTGGCCATCTTCGTGCTGGTGGCGGCGGTCAGCCGTTTCTTGAGCGTCGGCTTCATCAAGCCGCATATCGATCGCCGCAAGCTCGCCAAGGCAAAGAGCGGCGTTCTCGAAATCTCCGAGCAGAAGAGCTTCTTCCACCGCCATTTTCTCAAGATCGCGCTGGTCTTCCTGCTGGTCTATCCCTTCCTGTCGCTGCTGATCGTCGGCAAGCAGGGATCCCTCAAATATGTCGACAATTTCGGCATCCAGATCCTCATCTACGTGATGCTCGCCTGGGGCCTTAATATCGTCGTCGGCCTCGCCGGTCTGCTCGATCTCGGCTATGTCGCCTTCTATGCGGTCGGCGCCTATTCCTACGCGTTGCTGTCCTCCTATTTCGGCTTCTCCTTCTGGCTGCTCTTGCCCATGTCGGGCATTCTGGCCGCGCTCTGGGGCATCATCCTGGGCTTCCCGGTTCTGCGTCTAAGGGGAGACTATCTCGCCATCGTGACGCTCGCCTTCGGGGAAATCATCCGCCTTGTGCTGATCAACTGGACGGACGTGACCAAGGGAACCTTCGGGATCTCGGGCATCGCCAAAGCGTCGTTCTTCGGCATCTGGTCGTTTGATACTGGCAGCGCCAACAGTTTCGTTAAGGCGTGGGGCCTGTCGGCATCCTCGGTCTATTACAAGATCTTCCTGTTCTACGTGATCCTGGCGCTCTGCATGCTGACCGCCTATGTCACGATCCGGCTTCGGCGCATGCCGATCGGCCGGGCCTGGGAAGCCCTGCGTGAAGACGAGATCGCCTGCCGCTCGCTCGGCATCAACACGGTCACGACCAAGCTGACCGCCTTTGCGACCGGCGCGATGTTCGGTGGTTTCGCGGGCTCCTTCTTCGCCACCCGCCAGGGTTTCGTATCACCGGAAAGCTTCGTCTTCCTGGAATCGGCGGTCATTCTGGCAATTGTCGTTCTCGGCGGCATGGGTTCGCTCACCGGCATCGCAATCGCCGCGGTGGTGATGGTGGGGGGCACCGAAGTGCTGCGCGAAATGTCCTTCCTCAAGGTTGTGTTCGGGCCTGACTTCACGCCGGAACTCTACCGCATGCTGCTGTTCGGTCTGGCGATGATCATCGTCATGCTGTTCAAGCCGCGCGGCTTCGTCGGATCTCGAGAACCGACCGCCTTCCTCAAGGAGCGCAGAGCCGTCTCGGGTAGCTTCACCAAGGAGGGCCACGGCTGATGGCTCTCGGAACGACGACAATGACGAATGACACGATCCTCAAGGTCGAACACCTGTCGATGAAGTTCGGCGGCCTGATGGCGATCAACGACCTGTCGCTGGAGGCCCGGCGCGGCGAGATCACCGCGCTGATCGGCCCGAACGGCGCCGGCAAGACCACGGTGTTCAACTGCATCACCGGCTTTTACAAGCCGACAATGGGCATGCTCACCCTGCAGCGCAAGGACGGCAAGGAATACCTGCTGGAACGCCTGCGGGACTTCGAGATCACCAAAGTGGCGGGCGTCGCCCGCACCTTCCAGAACATCCGGCTGTTCTCGGGGCTGACGGTTCTCGAGAACCTGCTCGTGGCACAGCACAACGCGCTGATGAAGGCGTCGGGCTATACGATCCTCGGTCTTCTTGGCCTGCCGGCTTATCGCAAGGCGGTCGATGCCTCGATCGAGAAGGCGAAATACTGGCTCGACAAGGCCGATCTGACCGATCGCGCCGACGATCCTGCCGGCGATCTTCCCTATGGCGCACAACGGCGGCTCGAAATCGCCCGCGCAATGTGCACCAATCCGGAACTGCTGTGCCTCGACGAACCCGCCGCCGGCCTCAACCCGCGCGAATCGGCGGCGCTCAACACGCTGCTGCACCAGATCCGCGACGAAGGCGTGTCGATCCTGCTGATCGAGCACGACATGTCGGTGGTCATGGAGATTTCCGACCATGTCGTGGTGCTCGAATACGGCCAGAAAATTTCCGACGGTTCGCCGGACCATGTAAAGAACGACCCACGAGTGATCGCCGCTTATCTCGGCGTCGAGGATGACGAGGTGGAAGAAGTGATTGCGGAAGAACTCGATGGGGGCACGCGCTGATGGCAGCTGAATCCCTTCTGAAGGTCCAGGCTGTCGAGACCTATTACGGCAATATCCGCGCGCTCGCAGGCGTCGATGTCGAAGTCAACAAGGGCGAGATCGTCAGCCTGATCGGTGCCAACGGCGCCGGTAAATCCACGCTGATGATGACCATCTGCGGCAGTCCGCAGGCTCGCAGCGGACAGGTGATCTTCGACGGCGAGGATATCACCCGCCTGCCGACGCATCTGATCGCACGCCGCCGCATCGCCCAGTCTCCCGAAGGCCGCCGCATCTTTCCGCGCATGACCGTCTACGAAAACCTCCAGATGGGGGCAGGTCTCGACAACCTCAAATATTTCAATGAGGATGTCGAGAAGATCTTCACGCTCTTCCCGCGGCTGAAGGAACGCCAGACGCAGCGCGGCGGCACGCTTTCGGGCGGCGAACAGCAGATGCTGTCGATCGGGCGTGCGCTGATGGCACGGCCGAAGCTGCTTTTGCTCGACGAACCGTCGCTCGGCCTGGCGCCCTTGATCGTCAAGGGCATTTTCGAGGCGATCAAGAAGTTAAACCAGGAAGAGGGGCTCACCGTCTTCCTCGTCGAACAGAACGCTTTCGCAGCGCTCAAACTTTCAGACCGCGCCTATGTGATGGTCAACGGCAAGGTGACGATGAGCGGTTCCGGCAAGGAACTTCTTGCCAATCCGGAAGTGCGCGCCGCCTATCTTGAAGGCGGACGGCATTGATCGCAGAGGTTGTTATTTCGACAGCCGGGGGAATTTAAGATGCAGGGACTGTTTTTCGAAAGCGATACCGGCGTCCGGTACCTTTTGCGTTTCCTCGTGCTGGTCATCGGCTTCTGGACCGCCTGGCGGGCCGGGAAGGCGGCCGCCGAGGGCTGGAACAACTATCTGACGGTGGTGGTCTATACGCTTCTGCTCGGCGTGGTGATGCGTTTTCTGCATTTCGCGCTGTTCCAGGGGCCATTCATCGACGCCTTCTATTACATCCTCGACGTGGTCATCCTGCTCGTCTTTTCGAGCGCCGGATACCGCATTCGCCGGACGCGTCAGATGGTGCAGAATTACTATTGGCTCTATGAGCCGACTTCGGCTTTCTCCTTCAAGAAGAAAGATTGACAGCCGCTCTTTTCTGTCCTCAGATTAGCCCCGGGTTGAAACAATAAGTAACCTAGAGTGGAACAATTCCGGCGCAGTGATGGTGGGTATTGCGCCCGGTTTCGAAAAACCTGCTCACCTAAAAAATTGGGAGTAACTCGATGAAGAAGTCTCTTCTTTCTGCGGTTGCGCTGACGGCCATGGTCGCCTTCAGCGGTAGCGCATGGGCCGACATCATTATCGGCGTCGGCGGTCCGCTCACGGGCCCGAACGCCGCCTTTGGTGCGCAGCTCCAGAAGGGCGCCGAACAGGCAGCAGCCGACATCAATGCCGCCGGCGGCATCAACGGCGAAAAGATCAAGATCGTTCTCGGTGACGACGTTTCGGATCCGAAGCAGGGTATCTCGGTTGCCAACAAGTTCGCGTCCGACGGCGTGAAGTATGTGGTCGGCCACTTCAACTCGGGTGTATCGATCCCGGCTTCCCAGGAAGTCTATGCCGAAAACGGCATGCTGGAAATCACCCCGGCTGCAACCAACCCGGTCTTTACCGAGCGCGGCCTGTGGAACGTCTTCCGCACCTGCGGCCGCGACGACCAGCAGGGCGGCGTTGCCGGCGCATACCTCGCCGACAAGTTCAAGACTGCCAAGATCGCCATCATCGACGACAAGACGCCTTACGGTCAGGGCCTTGCCGAAGAAACCAAGAAGGCGATGAACGCCAAGGGCGTCAAGGAAGTCATCCGCGAAGGCGTCAATGTCGGCGACAAGGACTTCTCGGCCCTCATTTCCAAGATGAAGGAAGCCGGCGTTTCGATCATCTACTGGGGCGGTCTCCACACCGAAGCCGGCCTGATCATTCGTCAGGCCAAGGACGCCGGCCTCAAGGCAACGCTCGTTTCGGGTGACGGCATCGTCTCGAACGAACTTGCCTCGATCGCCGGCGACGCCGTCGAAGGCACGCTGAACACCTTCGGCCCGGATCCGACGCTGCGCCCTGAAAACAAGGACCTGGTTGCCAAGTTCAAGGCTGCCGGCTTCAACCCGGAAGCATACACGCTCTACTCCTACGCTGCCGTTCAGGTCATCGCTGAAGGCATCAAGGCCACCGGTTCGGCCGATGACGCCGAAGCCGTTGCCAAGACGCTGCACGAAAAGGGTCCGTTTAAGACCGTTCTCGGCGATCTCGCCTTCGACGAAAAGGGCGACCCGAAGCTTCCCGGCTACGTCATGTACGAGTGGAAGAAGGGTCCGGACGGCAAGTACAGCTACTTCCAGCAGGGCAGCTAAGCCCTTATCGGCCAAACCGCATTTTCAGGGGAAGCCCGGCCAAAAGCCGGGCTTCCTTGCGTTTGGCCGGTGATTGCGGCAACCGGCAATGGGCCGGTCTTTCGTCTGCTCCGGGGACGATCCATGTCTGCAGAAGATTTTTTCGGCAGGTATTCCAATGCGATGAGAGAGGTCATGGCCCCTTTTCGTCCCCGCATCCTTCGTTTGCGGGACAATCGTCCCGTCATCGGATGGGAACCGGGTTCGCGAACCGGCCTCCTTCTCCTCGGGTTTTCGGCTCGGTTCCGGTGATGGTCGATGAAGTGGTCTGACGAGGGCTGGGAAATCCTCCAACGATCACCGAAGCGGCCGGGGCAGGCAGACCAAATCTACCTAACACCCCACATACTCCTGCCTGCCCCGTTCCCAACCATGCCGGCGCCGCCGGCGTGGCTAAACGTGTTGGCGGCCGTTATCAGGACGCTGCCTTTTTCTGTCTTGCCTTGAGCCGAAGCCCTACTCGCCGTGCAGCACATGCGCGGCCTTGACCGCGGCCGACGCGCGGTTTTCGACGCCGAGCTTCACATAGATCTGTTCCAGATGCTTGTTCACCGTGCGGGACGAAAGACCGAGGATATCGCCGATGTCCCGGTTCGACTTGCCCTTGGCGATCCAGAGCAGCACTTCGGACTCGCGCTGGGTCAGCGGAAAATGCCGGCGCAGCACTTCGTCGTCGGGTCGTTTGTTGGTGGCCGTCAGACGGAAGAGGTGTTCGTCCGCTCCGATTGCGCCGAGGAAGGAGAAATGCAGGCTCGCCTGGCCGTCCTCCATGAGGGAGAAAGCGGCATCGCGGGCAAAACTCGGCCTGTCCCGTTCCGCCATCCAGGCGCTGATCCGCTGGGCAACGATGTCGAGGCCGTCGTCGCTGCCGGTCGCGGCGTTGATCAGCCGCGTCGCCTGCGGCGTCGACCAATGGATGGCACCATTGGCCTTGACCGCGAGCAGGTGGCGGCCGGCGGCGTCGAGCGCCACGCGGGCGCTCTGCGCCGAGCGGGCATTGGACAGATGCACGCGAATGCGGGCGCGCAGTTCGTCGATGTTGATCGGCTTCGTCAGGTAATCCACGCCGCCGGAATCGAGCGCGTTGACCACATGTTCGGTTTCGGTCAGGCCGGTCATGAAGATGACCGGCACCTGAGCCACGGCGCCGTTGATCTTGAGCCTGCGGCAGGTTTCGAAGCCATCCATGCCGGGCATGACAGCATCGAGCAGGATCAGGTCCGGCGTGATGCGCTCGACGATGTTCAGCGCCGCCTGGCCGGAGGTGGCGATCAGCACCGAAAAGCCGGACTTTTCCAGCGCTTCGGTGAGGAAGCCGAGCGCTTCGGGGCTGTCGTCCACCAGGAGGACGATGTCGCGCGGCAGGGCAGTCTCAGCCATCACTCGTCCTTTCTGGGGCAAGGCGTGTCAGGAAATTCATGTAGCCGGCAAGATCGAAGGCCTGCACGTAGGTGCCGAGTTCTTCCGCGAAGGATTTGTGTTCCTCCTGCTTGGCGAGATCGGCGAGCTTCGCTTCGATACCGCGGACGTAGCCGATTTCGCCGAGCCGCAAAAGGTCCTCGATATGGTTCGTCCCCGGACTTTTGATCGGCTTCCTGAGGCTTGTCGGAACGGCAAGCGAAGTATCGCTCTCATAAACCCAGACAAGGCCGAGATGGGCAGCCAGCTTGTCTGCGAGACGGCGGATGTCGACGGGCTTGGCGATCGCATCGTTATGGCCTTCGTCGCCGGAGCTTGCGCCGGAACTGTCGCCGATATTTGCCGAAAGCATGACGATCGGAGCTGTCTGGCCGATCTCGCGGAGCCGACCGACGAGCTGCCAGCCGCTCATGCCTGGCATGGAGATGTCGACCAGGAAGAGGTCCGGCGTCACGCCCTCGATCAGCGTCAGGCAATCCGGCCCGCTGTTGGCCGTCAGCACCACGAAATCCATCGGCACGAGCAGTTCGCGCATAAGGTCGCGGTGATCTTCGTTGTCGTCGACGACCACGATGGTGCGCCGCGGGCCGGTATAGGAGACGATCTTCTTTTCCGCGGCCGGCGCCGTGTTGGGCCGCTCGACCGCCGACAGCATCAGCCTCACCTTGAAGATAGACCCTTCTCCCTTGGTGCTGGCGACGGCGATTTCGCCGCCCAGCGTGTTGGTGAGGAGCTGGGTGATCGTAAGCCCGAGGCCAAGCCCCGGCATCGGGCGGATGCTTTCGGCCTCGCCGCGCTGGAAGGGTTCGTAGATGCGGGAGAGATCCTTCTCGGCTATGCCGCGGCCGGTATCGGAAACGGTGAAGGTCGCGACCTGGCTGCGGTAGGCGACCTCGAATCTCACCTTGCCTTCGTCGGTGAACTTGATCGCATTGGAAAGCAGGTTGACCAGGATCTGCCTCAGCCGCTTTTCGTCGGTGCGTACATATTGCGGCAGGGAGCGCGCCCGCTCGTGCTCGAACTCCAGCCCCTTGGCCTGCGCCTGCAGCCCGAACATCTCGACGATCTGGTCCAGAAAGTCCTGGATATTGATCTCGTTGGAATAGACCTGCAGCCGGCCGGCCTCGATCTTGGATATGTCGAGCAGCCCGTCGATCAGGCCGGAAAGGTGATCGGCGGAGCGCTTGATGACCTTGATCGCCGATTGCCGCGGCGGGGGGATTGTTTCGTCGCGTTCGAGGATCTGCGCATATCCCAGCACGGCGTTGAGCGGCGTGCGCAACTCGTGGGACAGACCGACGACATAGCGGCTCTTGGCGCGGTTGGCGGCCTCGGCCGTCTCCTTGGCGTCCTGAAGTGCCGCGTCCGTCTTCTTGTGGGCGGCGATTTCCTTGAGGAGCAAGGTGTTCTGACGGGAGGATTCCTCCTCGGCCACCACCCGGCTGTCATGGGCGAGCACGTAGAACCACGAAACGATGCCGGCGATGATCGCGAAGACGAAGAAGACGATCGTCACCGTCCCATAAATAACCTCGGCATTGGCGGGTGTGGCCCGGCCGACCTGGTGGGCGATCATCGCCAGGATCGCGCCAATCGCAGAGACGGACAGCACAGCGGTGGTTGCGTAACGCCCGAGGCGGGTGGTGAGCCGGGCGATGACGCTTTCTGGCAGGACCGTGCGGGCGACGCTGCCGATCTGGGTATTGAGCCGGGCGCGCGGCTTGCACATGTCGTGGCAGCGGCTGTCGAGCGAGCAGCAGAGCGAGCAGATCGGTGCCGCATAAGCCGGACACCAGGCCATATCCTCGTGCTCGAACGGATGCTCGCATATGGAGCAGGTGATCGAGCCCATGGCTTTCCAGCTCTGCCGCGGTTTTCTCGCGAGGTAGAACTTGCCGCGGGTGGCGAAGGCGATTGCCGGAGAGATGACGAATGCGATGAGCGTCACATAGGTGGCGAGCGAGGCCATCAACGCGCCGAACAGGCCGAAATGGGCGGCCAGCGCCACGCCGGCGGAGCCGAACATTGCGCCGAGCCCGACGGGATTGACGTCGTAGAGATGGGCGCGCTTGAACTCGATGCCCGGAGGCGCAAGACCAAGTGGCTTGTTGATGAAGAGGTCTGCCGAAATGGTGCAGAGCCAGGCCATGGCGACGATCGAAAAGACGCCAAGTGTGGCTTCCAGCAGCCGGTAGATGCCGAGCTCCATCAGCAACAATGCGATCAGCACGTTGAAGACAAGCCAGACGACGCGGCCCGGATGGCTGTGGGTCAGCCGCGAGAAGAAATTCGACCAGGCGAGCGAGCCCGCATAGGCGTTCATCACGTTGATCTTGAGCTGCGAGACGACCACGAAGGCGGCCATCAAAAGCAGCGCCGCGGTTTCGTTCGGGATCATGTAGCCGAACGCCGCCAGATACATATGGGCCGGGTCGGCGGCCTCGCCGATCGGCACGCCTGTCGAGAGCGTCAGGACGGCCAGGAAGGAACCCGCCAGGAGCTTCGGCACCCCGACGACCACCCAGCCGGAACCTGCAAGGAAAACAGCGAGCCGATGGCGCCATTTCCGCAAGCCTTCCGGGGGCAGGAAGCGGAGGAAGTCGACCTGCTCGCCGATCTGCGGCATCAGCGCGAGGATGACGGCCGAGGCGGCTCCGAATTCGAGGAGGTCGAAGGGCGCCGCCCCGCCAACTTCGGCATTCGAATGATTAATTCCGGCAAAGGCGCGCCAGAGGTCGAACTTTTCCCAGTCCAGAAAGGCGATGAACACGAAAGGCAGGACGTTCAGCACGATCCAGAAGGGCTGCGTCAGCAGCTGGAAGCGGGAGATCAGCTGCACGCCGTAGATGACGAGCGGGATCACCACGGCGGCGCTGATCATGTAGCCGATCCAGGGCGGAATGCCGAAGGCAAGATCGAGCGCGCCGGTCATGATCGAGGCTTCGATCGCAAACAGCATGAAGGTGAAGCTCGCATAGATCAGCGAGGTGATGGTCGAGCCGATGTAACCGAAGCTCGCGCCGCGGGTCAGAAGATCGATGTCGACCCCGTGGCGGATCGCGTAGCGGCTGATTGGAAGGCCGATGACGAGCATGGCGATGGCGGCAGCGACGATTGCGAAGAAGGCGTTCGTGGTGCCGTAGGAGAGGGTGATCGCTCCGCCGATCGCCTCGAGCGCCAGAAAGGAAATCGCCCCGATCGCCGTCTGCGAAATACGGCTGGAGGAAAAGCGGCGGGCGCTTTTGGCGGTGAAACGCAGCGCATAGTCTTCCAGCGTCTGGTTGGCGACCCAACGATTGTATTCCCGTCGGACCGGGATGATGCGTTGCCGCGCTGCCATGCCTAATTTCTAGCACCTTGAGGGAGAAGACTGTCTATTAGGCACTTTCAGCTGTGGCGCAACGTTTTGCAAGCAGGCTTTCGCATTTGCGAAGCTTAGGTTCACTTCCACCGGCTGTTTTCGGACGTGCTGATACTTGTTTATTGATTGTGAGGAGAACTGCGGACCTTCTGCCACAGCCGTAGCTATAATGTTCCAGGCCGCCACAACTGCGACACAGACGCTTGCAAGCTGGAACATGACATCCCATGTCAACAAACGTTAACCCAGGCGGAAGAGGTATGGCGGCAAGTGCCTTTAACGCTTTACATCAACCAAATTGTCAGGCGCATTTCCGTGAAACCGTCATCCACCACCATCCCTGAACCTGAACAGAGTTTCGGTACCTCCGGCATTGCGCCGATGGAGCGTCCGAGCCCGGTCACCCGTTTCTTCATGTCGATCGTCGCCTGGGCGGAACGATTGAATTTCAAGTACGCAAAACTGGGCAATCCGCCGGTTTACGACAACGCCACGTTTCCCTGGGCTGCAGAAATCGAAAAGGCGGCGCCGGCGATCCGCGCCGAGCTCGACCAGATCCTTGTTCGCAAGGACGAATTGCCGACCTTCCAGGACATTTCCACCGACGTGAAGACGATCTCCACCGACAGAGGCTGGAAGACCTTCTTCCTGCTCGGTTTCGGCGTGAAATCCGAACAGAACATCCGGGCCTGCCCTGAAACCTGGAAGGCGATGCAGAATATCCCCGGACTGACGACCGTGATGTTCTCGATCTTCGAGCCGGGCAAGCACCTGCCGCCGCACCGCGGCCCGTATAACGGCGTTCTGCGGCTGCATCTCGGCCTGATCGTTCCCGAGCCGCGCGACAAGCTGGCGATCCGCGTCAAGGACCAGGTCTGCCATTGGGAAGAGGGCAAGGCGCTGATCTTTGACGACGCCTATGAACATGAGGCGTGGAACCATACGGACAAGACGCGGGTGGTGCTGTTCGTGGACTTCGTCAAGCCGCTGAAATTCCCTGCCCGGCTGGTGAACTGGCTGCTGATGCACATGGCGATCTTCACGCCCTTCATCAGGGAGGGCCTCGATAACCACAAGGAATGGGAAAAGAAGTTCTACGCCCAGGCGGAAGCATGGCGCAATCGCCCCGACGCGAAAGACTGAGCGAGCTCGCGTGAATCTCGGCAATGCCGTATGTAGTCCATGCGGCATTGCCACCTAGCGCATCAGCGGCCAGAGCGTCGCGGCGAGCAGCAGGCCCATCGTGATGTTGAACCATTTGAGTTTTTGGGGATCGGACAGGAAGCGTCGCAGCATCACACCGAAACCCGCCCAGATGGACACGGTCGGCAGGTTGACGACCGCGACCACGAGCGTAACCAGCGTCACCGAGAGAAACGGGTTTGCCGCATTCGCGTAGGCCGCCATGGCCGTCAGCGCTGCGATCCAGGCCTTTGGGTTCACCCATTGGAAGGCGGCAGATTCCAGGAACGTGAGCGGCCGGGCGGCTTCCGCATTGCCGTTTGAGACGGCCCGCGACATGCCGATGCGCCAAGCGAGATAGAGCAGGTAGGCGCCCCCTGCTATCTTCAGCCCCAGGCCGAGCGGCGGATAGGCTGTCATCAGCGCTCCCAGTCCGAAACCGACCGCCAGCAATACCGAGGAAAAGCCGATGGTGATGCCGAGGATCTGCGGCACCGTTCGCCAGAAGCCGAAATTCGTGCCTGAAGCGAGCAGCATGAAATTGCTCGGTCCAGGCGTCACCGAGCCGACAAGCGAGAAAAGTCCGATTGCGAGCATGGTCTCATAGGTCATGGCAAAATGCTCCCGTCGCGGGAGAGGGCCTCCCTGCGGTGTTCAAAGGTTCGGATTGCAGATCGGTCGGATCAGAGGTGCCGGATGCTCAGCCTGCCGCCCCATTTGCCGTTCAGGTAGTCGCAGACGAGCCGCCGATGGCAGTGATGCGGCTTGTCCTCCGAACAGAGCAGACAGGAGCCTTCCAACTCATCCGGCTTCAAGTGACTTTCCACCTTGCGTTCCGCCATCAAGCTCATGAAATCGTTCTGGAAGATGTTCCAGTCACCCTTCTCTTTCTTGAAGAAAGTCATGAGCTCTTCGGTCGGCGCAAGCAGGGGCTCGTGCCTGTAGGCCGCACCGCAGATCGTCCTCAGGAAGAAGGCGAGGTCATCGGATTTGGCAAAACCGGCAAGTTGCGAGGTGTTGTGAAGCCGTACGTCGATCATTCTTTCTACCCCGGCGCTTTTGATCCGGCCAAAAAAATCCTCGGCCGTCGTCTTGGTGAAACCGATCGTGGTGACGTCTATGCTCATGCCGGTGCCCCATGCCTTTGTGCCATCATGGCGGAACGCGGTATCTCCTGCTATTGTCAATATTGACATTCTGGATATGGATCTTGCCATGAAGCTGCAGGTGCTTGCTTTGGACGGTGTTTTCGATACCGGGCTCTCGGCCATCCTCGACGTCTTCACGACCGCCAACGAACTTGCCGCGATGCTGTCTCTGAACGTGCCGCCGTTCGAGGTCTCCGTCGTCGGGATGCGGAAGAAGGTTCAGACCTCGCAGGGTTTCGTCGTGCCGATTTCCGATCCGGTCTGTACAGCCGCAGGCGGGTGGCTCGTTGTGCCTGCGCTCGGTTACAAGGTGCCCGATCTGCTGCTGCCTGCGCTGGAGCGGCCGGACGTTCGGGATGCGACCGCAGCGCTCCGCGAGGCGAGGGACGGTGGCGTAAACATTGCCGGCGCCTGTATCGGTACGTTCGTGCTTGCCGAATCCGGGCTGCTTGACGGACAGAAGGCAACGACCACCTGGTGGCTCGCGCCGCTCTTTCGCCAGCGTTACCCCGCCGTAAATCTGGAAGACGGAAGCATGCTGGTTAAGTCCGGTCCGCTCGTGACGGCAGGTGCCGCGCTCGGCCATCTGGACATGGCGCTCTGGTTGGTACGGCAGGCGAGCCCCGAGCTTGCGGGCCTGGTTGCCCGCTACCTCATCGTCGACAACCGGCCGGCGCAGTCGACCTATGTCATTTCCGACCATCTAGCGCATGCCGACCCGTTGGTGGAGAAGTTCGAGCGCTGGGCTCGCGCCCGGCTTTCGGAAGGCTTTTCGCTTGACCAGGCGGCCGATGCCGTCGGCGCCAGCAAGCGCACGCTCGCCCGCCGCCTGGAGCAGGTGCTCGGCAAAACGCCGCTCTCCTATTTCCAGGACCTGCGTGTCGAACGCGCCGTGCATCTCCTGAAAACCAGCGGCAAGAGCCCGGATGAGATCGCTCCACTGGTGGGTTACGCCGACGGCGTGACGCTTCGGGCGCTGCTGCGCCAGAAACTCGGTCGCGGAGTGCGTGAACTGCGAATGGCCGAGTGACGGTTCGTCAGATTTCCTCGCGCTTCAGCAGATAGTCCAGGCCGCCCAACCGGAACCAGCGGTAGTCATAGGCATCGAGCAGAAGGCGGTGGCGGCCTTTCCCGTCGGCGCGGCTGTTGCCGCCATCGGCGATGTCGATCAGCAGATGCCCTTCCGCTCCGATGCCCGCGTCGAAGTGAATTTCTGCTGGCCTCGACAAGAGGTTATGCACCGTCAGAACCGAGTTGTTGCGCCAGTCAAATCGGAGCGCCAGCACGCCGTCGTCGCCGGTATCCACCACCGTGCATTCGCCCCAGCCGATTTCGGGCGTCTCCTTGCGCATGCGGATCAGCCGCTCGGTCCAGTTGAGCATGGACTCGGCCTCCCGCTTCTGATCGGCGACGTTGACATAGCAGTATCCGAAGGGACCTTCCTTGATGACGGGCAGTATCGGTTTGTCGCTCTTGGTGAAGCCTCCGTGCGGTTCCGGGGACCATTGCATCGGCGTGCGGGCGCAGTTGCGCTCGGGCAGGCTAAGGTCGTCTCCCATGCCGATCTCGTCGCCGTAACGGATGACCGGCGTGGCCGGAAGTGAGAACATCAGGCTGTAGGCGAGTTCGAGCCGGCGGCGATCGCCCTCCAGCATCGGCGCGAGCCGGCGTCTTATGCCCCGGTGATAAAGCTGCATCTCCTTCTCGGGTCCGAATTCCTCAAAGACCTTTTCCCGCTGCTTCTCCGTCAGCCTGCCCAGATCGAGTTCGTCGTGATTGCGCAGGAAGATGCCCCATTGGGCTGTGGCGGGTTTCTCACGCGTCGCATCCAACGCCTTGGCAAGCGGGCGCGAGTCTCCACTGGCCATGGCATAAAACAGCGCCTGGTTGACGTGAAAGTTGAACATCATCTGCATGCGGTCGCTGTCGTGGCCGAAATACTGGAGATTGGTCTTCGGCACGACATTCGCTTCCGCCAGGAAAATCGAATCCCCAAGCCGCCACTGCAGGAATTCGCGGAAGCCGCGCAGCATCTCGTATTGCGGCTGAGGCCGCTTCACCTCCGCTCCCTTCTGGGCGATCACGAAGGGCACGGCATCGACCCGGAAACCGGAGACGCCAAGCTGAATCCAGAAGCCCATGATCTTCAGGATTTCCGCCTGAACCTCCGGATTGGACGTGTTGAGGTCGGGCTGAAAATGGTAGAAGCGATGGAAATAATATTGCTTCGCCTTCTCGTCATAGGTCCAGGTGGTTTCCTGCACGCCCGGAAAGACCATGCCCTCGTCGGCATTGCCCGGCTTTTTGTTCGACCAGATATACCAGTCGCGGAAAGGCGAGTCCGGGCTGCTTCGCGCCTGCTGGAACCAGGGATGCTGGTCCGATGTGTGGTTGACGACGAGGTCGATCAGCACCCGGATGCCGCGCTGCTTGGCGCCGTGGGTGAATTCAACGAAGTCACCGAGCGTGCCGTAGCGGGGGTCGACGTTGTAGTAGTCCGAGACGTCGTAGCCATCATCCAGTCCAGGCGAGGTCTGGAACGGCATCAGCCAGATGGCATTGACGCCGAGGCCGGCAAGGTAGTCGAGGCGCCGCTCCAGCCCCTCGAAGTCCCCAACACCGTCGCCATTGGCGTCCATGAAGGTCTCAACGGAAAGGCAATAGATGACGGCGTTCTTGTACCAGAGATCGTTGATCACGGTGCGCTCCTCGAATGGGCTGGTTCGGGGAGGGCAATTGCTCAGCGCGGGAATTGTTCCAGGCGTAGGACCAATGCCGCATGAAAGCGGGCCTTATGGCCCCGTCCTCTCAATCGCTGGGGGATCGAACGCGCCTATTCGATCAAAAGTAGGCCCCGCTTGCTGTCGCCGTCAAACGTGTTCATCGCCGAAAACAGACGTTCCGTCTCGACCAGCCAAGGCTTGTAGTTCTCGTTGACATCGAGAACGAACACCATGTCTTGCGCCTCAAGATATCCTCCAACCGGAGAATGATGGCCGGCACCTGCGCCGAAGATTTTCTCTCGCGTGAAGTTGACGATGTAGCGGCGGGCGGGGTCGTTTGCCCGCTTCATATGCTCGCGAAACTCGTCGGCCGTCAGGTTGCGCAGAACCGTGACCTTCCGCTGTGTTTTCATCTTCGCAAGACCAGCGAGCTCATCCAGCGTCAGCCCCATTATGCAAAGCCCGGTCCAGCACAGGCCGGTTCCATCCAGAACCTCGGCCTCGGTCTTTTCCTCTTCGCCGACGGAACGGAACGTGTTGGCGATGCTCGCCGGCCCGCACCGCGATGCATTTGTTTGCCAGGCGATATTCCGATCAAATGTTGCCGCCACAGGCAGCTTCCAGGCGGTCTCGATCAGTTCCGGAACACGGATGACCGAGGATTGGATCGCTTCCGGCGGGACTTTGGTCTGGCTGGCGATGAAGCCTGCGGTGCCGACGAGCACACCGGCGGCGGCAACTATGCCAAGAAAGAAGGCGCGCTTCATTTCGATGCTCCCGAAGCACGGATGGTCACCGGACAATGAGCCTGGAGACAGCCGCCATCAAGATATCCATACGGCGGATGAGGGATCGCAAACTCGTACTGCGGAGTGAATTCACCCCGCGCGGTCGCTGCGGATCGGATGCCAGATCGAAATATCGCGAGGACCGGCGAGGAGTTCGGGAAGGGCCGCGTGCCATGCCTCCCGATAGGGGCGCTGCAATTGCACGTCCAATACGTCCTGATGATCCTCCCATGTCTCGTAAAGCATCATCCGGTTTTCGTTTTCTGGATCGGCATGCAGCACCGCCTGGTGAAACATCGGCTCGTGCCGCATCGCGTCCAGCACGCCGTCGAGCAGCGTCATGAAGCGCTCGCGCTCGCCCGGAAGAATATCGAAACGGATGACATAGGTGACAGGCATGGCTGATCCTTTCTTTTTTCTACGACCGGAATAGCCTTGCAGGAACGGCAGGTCGATTACCTCCGAGGTCATAACGGTGGCTCACACCCTTCCCGCTTCTCCCCCTGCGGTACGTCATTTTACGTATGTGGTTTTGCGATGCAGCGCCCGATAGTCGCTTAAGCAACGGTTAAGGTTTTCGTTGCGGACGAACGAGAAGAGGGGTTCGAACCAATGACTTTCAAAGCAAAGTTTGCTGGCGCATTGCTCGCCACCGTCATGTCGACGACGGCGCTTTCCGGCGCCTTCGCCGCAGACGACACCATCAAGATCGGCGTTCTGCACTCGCTTTCGGGCACCATGGCCATCTCCGAGACCACCCTCAAGGATGTCATGCTGATGCTCGTCGAGGAGCAGAACAAGAAGGGCGGCGTGCTGGGCAAGAAGCTCGAAGCCGTCGTTGTCGACCCGGCATCCGACTGGCCGCTGTTTGCCGAAAAGGCCCGCCAGCTCATCTCCCAGGACAAGGTGGCTGCCGTCTTCGGCTGCTGGACTTCGTCTTCGCGCAAGTCCGTCCTACCGGTCTTCGAGGAGCTCAATTCGATCCTCTTCTACCCGGTCCAGTACGAGGGTGAAGAATCCTCGCGCAACATCTTCTACACGGGTGCCGCGCCTAACCAGCAGGCCATCCCGGCTGTCGACTACCTGGCTGAAAGCGAAGGCGTGCAGCGCTGGGTTCTGGCCGGCACCGATTATGTCTATCCGCAGACCACCAACAAGATCCTCAAGGCCTATCTGATGTCGAAGGGCGTTGCCGAATCCGACATCATGGTGAACTATACGCCATTCGGTCACTCCGACTGGCAGACCATCGTCTCCGACATCAAGAAGTTCGGCTCCGCCGGCAAGAAGACCGCCGTCGTCTCCACCATCAACGGCGATGCCAACGTTCCCTTCTACAAGGAACTCGGCAACCAGGGCATCAAGGCCGAAGACATTCCGGTCGTGGCCTTCTCGGTCGGTGAAGAAGAGCTTGCCGGTCTCGACACCAAGCCGCTCGTCGGCCATCTCGCCGCCTGGAACTACTTCCAGTCCGTCGACGCCGAGGTCAATGCCGATTTCATCAAGGAATGGAAGGCCTTCACCAAGAACGACAAGCGCGTCACCAACGACCCGATGGAAGCCGCCTATATCGGCTTCAACGCCTGGGTAAAGGCCGTCGAAGCCGCTGGCACCACCGATACCGACAAGGTTCTGGACTCGATCATCGGCGTTTCCGTTCCGAACCTTTCGGGCGGCACATCCACCGTCATGCCGAACCATCACATCACCAAGCCGGTGCTGATCGGTGAAATCCAGGCGGACGGCCAGTTCGAAATCGTCCAGGAAACACCTGCCGTCGTTGGTGACGAATGGTCCGATTATCTGCCGGACTCCAAGAACCTGATCTCCGATTGGCGCAAGCCGATGTCCTGCGGCAACTTCAACGTTGCTTCCGGCAAGTGCGGCGGCAAGGGCAGCTGATTCTAACTGGTGAAACCTGAGGGCTGGGGGGTGAGCCCCCGGTCAGACCCTCTCCCCGACCTGAACCAGGTCGGGGAGAGGGAATTGCGGCGTCGCCGCCAGTTGTTCCTTCGGCCTCAGGGTTTCAGGCGAGGGGCGTTCCGGCCGGCCGACAGGGGCGATATCATGACCTTGAAATCTTTTCTCCAGGCTTTGCTTGCCTGTCTGATCCTTTCCTTCGCCGCGCCGTCTTTCGCGCAGAGCGACCCCAAACCTTTGATCGATGCATTGGCCAAAGCTGATTTCAACGAGGCCGAAAAACTGCTCGGCCAGATCGCCGCAACCGGCGATGCCCGCGTCGTGCCGGCGCTTAATGCCTTTGCCGAGGGCGATCTCTATTTCCGCAAATCCGACAATCTCGTTTTCATCGCTAAGGCCGCCGGTTCCGGTTTCGAGTTGATCGATCCGTTGACAGGTGCCGCGGCCGGGCAGGCGGCGAAGAACGCCGTCACCAAGATCAAGGTCAACAACAATCTGCGCCGCGTCATCCGCTCCGCCATGGGCGGCCTCACGCTTTTGAGCCCGGATCGCGCCGTGCGGCTGCAGGCCGCCGAGGCGGTGCTGCGCTCGCCAAGCCCGGAAAACCTCGATCTGGTCGAGGCAGCCCTTGCCAAGGAGACCGATGGGGAGGTCAAGGCGCGCATGGAGGAAGCGCGGGCGGTTTCGGTCCTCTCCTCCGACCGCTCCATCGATGAAAAGCGCTCCGCAATCGAAACCATCAAGAATCTCGGAGGCCGCAATTCGCTCGGCATCCTGAATTCCGTTTCCGGTTCGATCGAAGTCGGGCTCAAGGGTGACTTGGATGCGGCCATCGCTTCGATCGAGAGCGAACAGCAGCTCTGGGACATGGCGCAGAACGTCTGGTATGGCCTGTCGCTCGGCTCCGTGCTGCTGCTCGCCGCAATCGGCCTTGCGATCACATTCGGCGTCATGGGAATCATCAACATGGCGCATGGCGAAATGGTCATGCTCGGCGCCTATTCCACCTTCGTGGTGCAGGAGGTGATTCGCGACAATGCACCAAACCTGTTCGACTGGTCTCTGGCGATCGCGCTGCCCGTCGCCTTCCTCGTCACCGGTGCCGTCGGTCTGGTGATCGAGCGCGGCGTCATTCGTTTTCTTTACGGTCGCCCGCTTGAAACACTGCTCGCCACCTGGGGCGTCTCGCTCATCCTGCAGCAGACGATCCGCTCGATCTTCGGGCCGACAAACCAGGAAGTCGGCAACCCGTCCTGGATGTCGGGTTCGTTCCCCGTGGGCGGCATGACGATCACCTGGAACCGCATGTGGATCATCCTTTTCTCCATGTCGATCTTCGTGGCGCTGCTGGTGGTGCTGAAGAAATCGGCCTTCGGCCTCAATATGCGGGCCGTCACCCAGAACCGCCGCATGGCGTCGTCTATGGGCATCAAGACGCCGTGGGTCGATGCCTTCACCTTCGCGCTGGGCTCGGGCATTGCCGGTATCGCGGGTGTCGCGCTTTCCCAGATCGACAACGTCTCGCCGAATCTCGGCCAGAGCTACATCATCGACAGCTTCATGGTCGTGGTCTTCGGTGGCGTCGGCAATCTCTGGGGGACGCTGGTCGGCGCACTGTCGCTCGGCGTGCTGAACAAGTTCCTCGAACCTTCGGTCGGTGCCGTGCTCGGCAAGATCCTGGTTCTGGTGCTGATCATCCTCTTCATCCAGAAACGTCCGCGCGGTCTCTTCGCGCTCAAGGGAAGGGCGGTGGAAGCATGATTTCCGGCTTTGTCTTTCGGGCTCTCGACGGCAGGATTGTCGTTGCCGTCGCCATTTTGCTTGGCGTCGCCCTGCTCGTGCCGGCGCTCAACCTGATGACCCCGCCGGACAGCGCGCTGCATATTCCGACCTATGCCGTGTCGCTCTTCGGCAAATATCTCTGCTATGCGCTGCTGGCGCTCGCGCTCGATCTCGTCTGGGGTTACTGCGGCATTCTCTCGCTCGGCCACGGTGCCTTCTTCGCACTCGGCGGTTATGCGATGGGCATGTATCTGATGCGCCAGATCGGCAGTAGAGGCGTATACGGCAACCCGATCCTGCCGGACTTCATGGTGTTCCTCAACTGGAAGGAGCTTCCCTGGTTCTGGCATGGTTTCGACTGGTTCGTCTTCGCCATGGCGATGGTGCTGGTCGTGCCCGGCCTGCTTGCCTTCGTCTTCGGCTGGTTCGCCTTCCGCTCCCGCGTCAACGGCGTCTATCTGTCGATCATCACCCAGGCGATGACCTATGCGCTGATGCTCGCCTTCTTCCGCAACGACATGGGCTTCGGCGGCAATAACGGCCTGACCGACTTCAAGGATATCCTGGGCTTCCCGGTCCAGGCGGACGGCACGCGTGCGGTTCTCTTCGCCATGTCGGCAATCATGCTGGCGCTCTGCCTCCTCGTTGCGTCGGCCATCGTCCGATCGAAGTTCGGCAAGGTTCTGGTCGGCGTGCGCGATGCGGAAAGCCGGGTGCGTTTCCTCGGCTTCCGGGTGGAGAACATCAAGCTCTTCACCTTCGTCGTCTCGGCGATGATGGCGGGCATTGCAGGTGCGCTTTTCGTACCGCAGGTCGGCATCATCAATCCGGGCGAATTCGCGCCTGCCAACTCCATCGAGGTGGTCGTCTGGACGGCGGTCGGTGGGCGCGGCACGCTGATCGGGCCGGTCATCGGCGCGGTGCTCGTTAATGCTGGCAAAAGCTTCTTCACCGGCGCCTTCCCGGAAATCTGGCTCTATGCGCTCGGCGGCCTCTTTATCGCCGTGACGCTCTTCCTGCCGAAGGGCATCGTGGGCACGGTTCAGCAGGGTTGGAATTCGCGCAAGGCGATGAAGGCTGCCGCGGAGGCGGAAAAGGGCAGGGACGAGGCAGTGCCCGTCACGCAGGCGCAGGCGGCGGAGTGAAAACGATGAATATGATTGCCGAAACAAGACAAAAAAGCCTGCTCTATCTCGAAAACGTCTCCGTCTCCTTCGACGGTTTCAAGGCGCTGAACTCGCTGTCCTTCGTGGTCGAACCCGGCGAGCTGCGCGCCATCATCGGTCCGAATGGCGCCGGTAAGACGACGATGATGGATATCATCACCGGCAAGACGAGGCCGGACACCGGCACGGTGTTGTTCGAGGATGCGATCGATCTGACGAAAAAGGACGAGGCCGATATCGCCCAGCTCGGCATCGGCCGCAAATTCCAGAAGCCGACTGTCTTCGAAAGCCACACCGTCTGGGACAATCTGGAACTGGCGCTCAACCGCGACCGCGGGGTGTTTGCCACGCTCTTCTACACGCTGTCGACCGAAGACGAGGCGCGCATCGAGGAAATCCTTTCGACCATCCGCCTGACCCATCGCAAGGACGAGCTCGCAGCCAATCTTTCGCACGGCCAGAAGCAATGGCTGGAGATCGGCATGCTGCTTGCCCAGGAGCCCAAACTCCTGCTCGTCGACGAACCTGTCGCCGGCATGACGGACGCGGAAACGGCCGAAACCGCCGAACTCCTCAAGGAAATCGCCAAGACGCGATCAGTCGTCGTGGTCGAACACGACATGGGCTTCATCCGCGAGCTCGGCGTCAAGGTGACGTGCCTGGCGGAAGGCTCCGTGCTCGCCGAGGGCTCGATCGATTTCGTGTCCAACGATCCGAAGGTGATCGAGAACTATCTGGGGCGGTGATTATGCTGACGGTCAACAACATCAATCTTCACTACGGCGCGGCACAGGCGTTGCGTGGCGTCTCGATCACCGCCGAAATGGGCAAGATCACCTGCGTGCTGGGGCGCAACGGCGTGGGGAAGAGCTCTCTTCTCCGAGCCGTTACCGGCCAGCACGCGGTCAGCGCCGGTACGATCAGCTTCCAAAACGAAGTGCTGAACGGCCTGCAACCCTATGCCCGCGCCAAGCACGGCATCGGCTACGTGCCACAGGGGCGCGAAATCTTCCCGCTGCTCACCGTGCAGGAAAACCTTGAAAGCGGTTATGCGCCGCTCGCCCGGAAGGATCGCTCCATTCCGGATGAAATCTTTTCGTTGTTTCCGGTTTTGAAAACCATGCTCGGACGACGCGGTGGCGACCTGTCCGGTGGCCAGCAGCAGCAGCTGGCGATCGGCCGCGCCATGGTCACCCGTCCGAAGATTCTCGTGCTCGACGAACCCACCGAAGGCATTCAGCCTTCGATCATCAAGGATATCGGCCGGGCGATCCGCTATCTCCGCGACTCGACCGGCATGGCCATCCTGCTGGTCGAACAGTATCTGGATTTCTGCCGAGAGCTTGCCGATCAGGTTTACATCATGGATCGTGGCGAAATTGTGCATGAGGGTGCGGCCGAAACATTGGATACGGCAGAAGCGAGGCGGCACCTGACTGTGTAGTCCTAGTATTTCCATGGTGAATGTTTGTATCGCGTCGCAGCACTTCGTGCGTTTCGTCATCAGCGGATATGTGTTACCTAGGCGGCGTAGGGAGCGTTCCATGTAAGCTTGGAACACTCTGAGGCGGACCTTGCACATTGTTGACACCACTTCCCGCACCCATGATGAGGCGCTGATGGATTTTGCTCGCGTTGCCGGTACCTTTTCCAACCCCGCTCTTACTCGCGCGACCGCAGTAGGGGCTTTTTTCTTGGCTGCGAGCGGTGCCTATGCCGGCTGCGGCCAGCCCCTGGAACCGGGCCGTCATCCCATCACCATCGAAAGCGAAGGGGTTTCGCGTTCGGCCGTCTACTTCATTCCCTCTTCCTATACCGGCAGCCAGAAAGTCCCGGTCGTTTTCGACTTTCATGGCAGCCACAGCAATCCTCAAGGTCAGCTGAACAGGAGTTCCTGGGACAAAGTTGCCGAAAAGAACGGCTTCATCGTCATGGCGCTGCAGGGGAGCCTGCCCGGCAGTTCGGCCGGCACCTATGCCTGGAATGTGCCTTACGTAACGACCCAACCCGGCGGCCTCAATGAAGTTGCCTATATCACGCAGGCGCTCGAGACGGTGAAGGAGACCTTCTGCACCGATCCGGCACGCATCTACGCCTCCGGTTATTCCGGCGGCGGGCGTATGCTTTCGGCCTATCTTTGCGCTGGGCACGACGATTTCGCGGCCGCAGGCTTCGTGCATTCGCTGCGCGCCGGCCGACCGGTCGAGATCGACGGCAAGTGGAGGCCCGATGCGGAAAACTGCTCGCCAGCAAGGCCGATCTCCATCATGGCCTTTGCCGGCGAGAAGGACGACGCCAATCCCTATGCCGGCGGCGGCAAGGCCTACTGGCAATACGGCTTCAAGACCGCGATACAGAGATGGACCGAGCTCGACGGCTGCAAGGGCAACGGCGATCCGAAGACCGTCGACGACGTGACCTTCAGCCTCTACGGCACCTGCAAGAACGGTGCCCGTGTCGCATCCTACGTCTTTGCCAATGGCACCCATGCCTGGCCGAAACCGGCACCGGCGACGGAAGCGGTCATTGCCGCTGCCAAGGATGGCGCTGCAGGCGTCACCAAGGTCGCCACCGTTGCCGACGCCAAGCCGGCTTTCGATGCGAATATTGATCCGGCATCGCGGATGTGGGAGTTTTTCGGCAAGGCCGACAGCACCGATGTGATCGCCACCGCCGCGCCCGCAAAGGGGAAATCTGGCACGGGCGTTGCATCGGATTGCGCGACCGATACCGATCTTCAGGGGACGACGTGCAGCAGCACCCAGCCGATCAATATGCGCCGCAGCGGGCAAGGGGTGCAGGACGCCTTGTAACCAAGGCTTCCGGCGGGCGCACCCGGCTCGCCGAGTTCTACCAGGAAGGCTGCGCAAAAATTCGTCTTCCGGAAACATTTTCGCCTGAAATGGAGGCGATCCTCATCAATACGTCAGGGGGACTGACCGGCGGCGACATGATCGAATGGTCCGTCGCCGCTGCTGATTCCACCAGACTTTCGGTTACCACCCAGGCAAACGAGAAGATTTATAAAGCCGCCGCCGACACGGCTTCCGTTTCCACCCACATAACTGTCGGCAAGGACGCCTCCGTCCACTGGCTTCCCCAGGAAACCATTCTGTTCGACCAGGCCTCGTTGACCCGCCGGCTTGATGTCGACCTTGCCGAAACTGCCGAATTTCTAGCGGTCGAGGCGGTGCTGCTCGGGCGGAAGGCGATGGGCGAGGCCGTTGCCGAGGGCTTTTTTCGCGACCGGTGGCGGGTGCGCCGCTCCGGCAGGCTCATTCATGCCGAAGAGCTGCGGTTCGACGGCGCGATCGAGCGGATGACGCAGTCGGCAGGGGTCCTCTCCGGTCAGGTCGCCTTCGCCACCCTGTTTTATACCGGGCCGCTTGCCGAGGTGCTTTTTTCCAAGCTCCGCGCCTGTCTTGACGATACCGCCGGCGGAGCCAGCCCGTGGACTGGCGGAGCCAGCCACTGGAACGGCAAGCTGATTGCGCGGCTTGCGGCGCCGACCGGTTTCGAGATGAGAAAAATCCTGACACCGGCAATTTCCGTATTGCGTAACGGCGCGCCAGTGCCGAAAGTCTGGAACATCTGATTTTTATCACGGGATTCCCATGAACCTGACGCCCAGAGAAAAAGACAAGCTGCTGATATCAATGGCGGCGATCGTTGCGCGCCGCCGGCTCGAGCGGGGCGTCAAGCTGAATTATCCGGAAGCTATCGCGCTGATTACCGATTTCGTCGTCGAGGGTGCCCGTGACGGTCGTTCCGTCGCCGATCTCATGGAAGCGGGTGCGCATGTCGTCAGCCGCGACCAGGTAATGGAAGGCATTGCCGAAATGATTCACGATGTGCAGGTGGAGGCGACCTTTCCCGACGGCACCAAGCTCGTCACTGTGCACGAACCCATAAGGTGAGGAGGGCGCCATGCTGGAGCTACGCCCCAATTGCGAATGCTGCGACAAGGACCTGCCGCCCGAAAGCCGGGAGGCGATGATCTGCACCTTCGAATGCACATTCTGCGCCGACTGTGCGACCGCCATCCTGGCCGGCACTTGTCCGAATTGCGGCGGCGAACTGGTGCGCCGCCCGGTGCGCCCGGCGGGGAAGCTCGCCAAGTACCCCGCATCCACGAAACGCGTTTTGAAGGCCGAGGGCTGTGCGCCCAAGGCTGCTTGAGGAGGAGAGTCATGATTCCTGGCGAAGTCATTGCCGCTGCAGGCGAAATCGAGCTCAACTCCGGCGCTCCGACGGTGACGGTGGAGGTCTCCAACACCGGCGACCGGCCAGTGCAGGTGGGCAGCCATTATCATTTCTTCGAGACCAACAACGGCCTTTCGTTCGACCGCGAGAAAGCCCGCGGCATGCGGCTCGATATCCCGGCCGGCACGGCAGTGCGCTTCGAGCCCGGGCAGACCCGGCAAGTCACGCTAATCCCGCTTTCGGGCAAACGGGAAGTCTACGGTTTCCAGCAAAAGATCATGGGTGCCCTGTGAAATTGACGATAGCCGCCGCCGTTCTGTTGGTTTTCGCCCTGCCTGCGCTTGCGCAGGAGCCGAAGCCCAACTGCAAGAACCCCATCACGCAGATGGAAATGACCTATTGTGAAGAGCAGGAATTGAACGCTGCCGACAAGATCCTCAACGTGGAGTACCAGAAGGCCCGCAAGGCCATGAAGACATGGGATGCCGACGCGGAGGCCAATCTGAAAGGGGCCGAAGATGCGCTCGTCAAGGCGCAGCGCGCTTGGGTCGCCTATCGCGATGCTCAATGCGCCTCCTACGGTTATCAGGCCCGCGGCGGCTCGATGGAGCCCCAGCTCATCTACGGTTGCCAGGCAGACCTCACCCGCAAGCGGACGGCCGAACTGAAAGAGCTGACCGAGATCATGGGGAACTGAGTTCCCTATCGGTCAAAATTCCATTCCCAAATTACTCGAATTCCAGAGGTAGACCGTCCATGCCACACAAGATGTCCCGCGCCGCCTATGCCTCGATGTTCGGTCCGACCGTGGGCGACAAGGTGCGGCTTGCGGATACGGAGCTCTTCATCGAGGTGGAGAAGGATTTCACCGTCTATGGCGAAGAGGTGAAATTCGGCGGCGGCAAGGTCATCCGCGACGGCATGGGCCAGAGCCAGGCGACGCGGGCGGAGGGCGCGGTCGACACTGTCATCACCAATGCGCTGATCGTCGACCATTCTGGCATCTACAAGGCGGATGTCGGCCTGAAGGACGGACGCATCCATGCAATTGGCAAGGCCGGAAATCCGGATACGCAGCCAGGTGTCACGATCATCGTCGGCCCGTCGACCGAGGCGATTGCAGGCGAGGGCAAGATCCTGACCGCCGGCGGCATGGACGCGCATATCCACTACATCTGCCCGCAGCAGATCGAGGAAGCGCTGATGTCGGGCGTCACCTGCATGCTGGGCGGCGGCACTGGGCCGGCGCATGGCACGCTCGCCACCACCTGCACCGGTGCCTGGCATATCGAACGGATGATCGAAAGCTTCGATGCGTTCCCGATGAACCTCGCGCTTGCCGGCAAGGGCAATGCCTCGCTGCCGGCGCCGCTGGAGGAAATGATTCTTGCCGGCGCCTCATCGCTCAAGCTGCATGAGGACTGGGGCACGACGCCAGCGGCCATCGACAATTGCCTGACGGTTGCGGACCAGTTCGACGTGCAGGTGATGATCCACACCGATACGCTGAACGAAAGTGGTTTCGTGGAGGATACGGTCGCGGCCATCCGGGGCCGCACCATCCATGCCTTCCACACGGAAGGGGCTGGCGGCGGGCACGCGCCCGACATCATCAAGGTCTGCGGCAATCCGAACGTCATCCCGTCCTCGACCAACCCGACGCGGCCTTATACGGTCAACACGCTCGCGGAACACCTCGACATGCTGATGGTCTGCCATCACCTGTCGCCGTCGATCCCGGAAGACATCGCCTTTGCCGAAAGCCGCATCCGCAAGGAAACCATCGCGGCGGAAGATATTCTCCACGATATCGGCGCCTTCTCGATCATTTCTTCCGATAGCCAAGCCATGGGCCGCGTCGGTGAGGTGGCGATCCGCACCTGGCAGACGGCCGACAAGATGAAGCGTCAGCGCGGTCAGCTGAAGGAAGAAACCGGCGATAACGACAATTTCCGCGTCAAGCGCTATATCGCCAAATATACAATCAACCCGGCGATCGCCCATGGCGTTTCCCATGAAATCGGTTCGGTGGAAGTCGGCAAGCGGGCCGACCTCGTACTCTGGAATCCGGCCTTCTTCGGCGTGAAGCCGGACATGGTGCTGCTCGGCGGCTCGATCGCAGCCGCGCCGATGGGCGACCCGAACGCCTCGATACCCACCCCGCAGCCGATGCATTACCGGCCAATGTTTGCGGCCTACGGCAAGCTTCGGACCAATTCCTCCGTCACGTTCGTATCCCAGGCCTCGCTCGATGCGGGTCTCGCCCACAAGCTCGGCGTCGCCAAGAAGCTGCTGGCGGTCAGGAACGTCCGCGGCGGCATTTCGAAAGCCTCGATGATCCATAATTCGGCAACGCCGCATGTGGAGGTCGATCCGGAAACCTACGAGGTGCGTGCCGACGGCGAGCTGCTCACTTGCGAGCCGGCGACGGTGCTGCCGATGGCGCAGCGTTATTTTCTGTTCTGACACCCAAATCCGGAGGTAAGCGGCAATCAGGCGGCCGCCGATCGGCGCGTTACCCATGTATGCGTAGAGCGCATGGCTGTTATGCCGCAGACCTTTGATGCTGCACTGCAAGATATTTTACGTTAGTTTTCGTCATCTCATTCAGGCGGTCGCCCAAGCCGTCGATTTTCCGCGATTTCAGGAGAGTTGAAACCATGCTTATTGGAAAACGTATTCCCGATGTGACGTTCCGGACCCGCGTACGCGACGAGTCGATCGGCGGCCCGAATCCCTTCCGCTGGGAAGACAAGACGACCAGGGACTATTTTTCCGGCAAGCGTGTCGTCCTCTTTTCGCTACCTGGTGCCTTCACGCCAACCTGCTCGACTTATCAGCTGCCGGATTTCGAAAAGCTTACCGGTGAGTTCAAGGCACAGGGCATCGACGAAATCTATTGCATTTCCGTCAACGATGCTTTTGTCATGAACGCCTGGGGCAAAAGCCAGAACCTTGAGAACGTCAAGCTCATTCCGGATGGTTCGGGTGAATTCACCCGCAAGATGGGCATGCTGGTCGCCAAGGACAATCTCGGCTTCGGGATGCGCTCCTGGCGTTATGCCGCCATCATCAATGACGGCATCGTCGAGCAGTGGTTTGAAGAGGAAGGTTATTCCGACAACTGCGACTCCGACCCCTATGGCGTTTCTTCTCCGCAGAATATCCTGGAGAATCTGAAGTCGGCCAAGATCGCGGCTTGATTTGGTGCATTCCGCGCCATCCGGAACCCGGACGCCAGTCCGGGTTTTTTGTTGATTGTTCAAAGGCCTTGCTCGTTGAGTCAAGCTCCGCAATGATGCGGTTTTCGCAGACAGACGAGTGGTTCCATGCAGCATATCCATTCCTACCGCCCCGCCGGCGTCATCACCGATCCGCCGGTCGATATCGTCACGTTGCCGCATGACCTGCGTCATCTGCGCCGCAAGCTGCTGCATCTTTCGAATGGCGACATGGTGATGCTCGACCTTAAGGAAGCGGTGCTCTTCCATCACGGTGACCGGCTGGTGCTCGACAGCGGCGATACCGTCGAGGTGCGTGCGGCGCCGGAGAAGCTTTTCGAGGTCAGGGCGCGTGACACACTGCATCTGATCGAGCTTGCCTGGCATCTCGGCAACCGGCATCTTTCGGCGCAGATCGAAGAAGGCCGCATCCTGATCCTGCGCGACCACGTGATCCGCGCCATGCTCGAAGGGCTTGGCGCCACGGTCGCGGAGATCGAGGAGCCGTTCCAGCCGGCGCGCGGTGCCTATCATTCACATGGGGGGCATTCGCATGGCAGCCATGCGCATGGACATGATAACCATGACCATCATCACCATCATGATTGAGCCTGCATGAGCCAGGCCCTCGATACGCAGGCGCTTCTGAGGTTGATGGCCTGGCTGTCTCCCGCCTTTCCGATTGGCGGCTTTGCCTATTCCGGCGGTCTTGAGCGGGCAGTTTTTGATGGTCTGGTGACGGACGCCGCAGGCCTTGAGGAGTGGATATCGACGCTGCTCCGGCGTGGCAGTCTCTGGAACGACGCGGTTCTGTTTTCCGAAGCCTGGCGGCAGGTGGAGAACGAGGCGGAACTGAGTGAGGTCGCGGAACTGAGCCTCGCCCTGAGCGGCTCTGCCGAGCGGTTCATGGAGGCGTTGTCGCTCGGGAAGGCATTCGTCGTGGCGGCTTCTGCCTGGCCAAATCCGGTGCTGGATCGCCTGCCGCGCGATGTGCCTTTTCCCGTCGCAGTCGGAGCAGTCTCGGCAGCGCATCACATTCCTGCCGGCAAGGCGCTGGCCGCCTATCTGCATGCCGCCGTCTCCCAATCGGTC
This sequence comes from Neorhizobium sp. R1-B, assembly GCF_004368875.1. Lineage (NCBI taxonomy): Bacteria > Pseudomonadati > Pseudomonadota > Alphaproteobacteria > Hyphomicrobiales > Rhizobiaceae > Neorhizobium > Neorhizobium sp. R1-B. The sequence continues at coordinate 351,452 of NZ_SOEM01000003.1, read as the reverse complement.
TCGGCGGCCATCAGGCTTGGTGTCTGCGGACAGTCGGAAGGGGTGAAGGTCCTGGCCTCCCTCGAGGTGCTGATTGAAGAGATTTCACAGTGCGCGGTGCGGGCCACCCTCGATGATCTCGGCAGCGCGGCGGTGCAGGCGGAAATCGCCTCGCTCCGGCACGAAACACAAAATTCACGGCTTTTCCGCTCGTGAGGGCGGCTTAAGCTGACTTGGGATTTATGAAAGGAAGTCACATGAAATCGACGAACGGCCCCTTGCGCGTCGGCATCGGCGGCCCTGTCGGCTCCGGCAAGACGGCTTTGACGGAAAAACTCTGCAAGGCGATGCGGGAGAGTTATTCCGTCGCTGTTGTCACCAACGACATCTATACGAAGGAAGACGCCGAGGCGCTCGTCAGGATGCAGGCGCTTTCCTCCGACCGGATCGTCGGCGTCGAGACCGGCGGTTGTCCGCATACCGCGATCCGCGAGGATGCGACGATCAATCTCCAGGCGATTGCGGGTCTCAACGAGCGCATCCCCGATCTTGACGTGGTCTTCATCGAATCCGGCGGCGACAATCTTGCGGCGACCTTTTCCCCGGATCTTGCCGACATCACCATCTATGTCATCTCAACCTGCCAGGGCGAAGAAATACCCCGCAAGGGCGGCCCGGGAATCACCCGCTCCGACCTGCTCGTCATCAACAAAAAGGATCTGGCACCCTATGTCGGCGTCGATCTCGATGTGATGGACCGCGACGCCCATCGCATGCGCGAGGCGAAACCGCATCTCTTCACCGATCTGAAACGCGGCGAAGGAGTGGACCACGTGGTCCGGTTCCTGAAGGAGCAGGGCGGGCTGTAAGCGCTGCCTTGGAAAAAGAAGGCGGCGGCCTCGAAAGCCACCAGCCTATCGCATGCCGCCGCCACCGCCCGTGTACGGCATGCTTTCGGGAAGCCGGCCTTGCCAGGCGGGACCTCCCTCGCGTCAACCGTGATGAACGTTCATTTCCCGAAGCGCTTGCACATCGCCCACCTGGATCACACGGCCTCGCACGGTGACGCCGGTCTTCCGCAAGGTGGAAAATGCGCGGGAAAGGGCTTCCGGGGCGAGGCCCAGCATACCCGCCAGCAGGCTCTTCTGGAAAGGGAGGCGAATGGAGGCCGGGCCACCATCCACCGGACAGCGCGTCAGGATGTAATTCGCCACCCGTTGCGGCGCCGTATGCAGCCGGTCGTTGGCGACGCAGTCCATGGCCGTCAGAAGGTGTTGGGACAGGGAGATCATCACCGCCTTGGCGACATCGCTTTCCTGTTCGGCAAGTTCCCGGACGGTCTGCGCATCGAAACGGGCGAGCGTCGCGGCTTCGGCGGTCTGTGCATGAAACGGGTATTTCTTGTCGCCATAGAGAAGGCACTCGGCGAAGGTGTCACCCGGTGCGCAGATGCGGATATCCGCTTCGCGCCCCTCCCGATTCAACCGGTAGAGCCTGACATAACCGCTGAGCACGCAGTAGAAGGCGCCGGCATCTTCCCCTTCGCGGAAGACGGATTTACGTGCAGGCAGGCTCAGCACCGCCATGCTGCCGAGCATCCGCGCAAGCGAATTGCCGCTCAGGCCGCTCAAGAAGGGCGCCCTCATCAGCACCGCCCGGTCTCGGCTGTTGAGCTTGATATTGGTGTTGATCATTTCCATCGTCTGTTCCATGACGTCGGCCGCTGCGCACTCACGATGGCACCAAAATAACAGTTTCATGAAAGCGGTTTTTGACGCCGATCAAATATGCCGTATTTTTCTCGCCATTTCTTCTTCAACGAAAAACGCCGGACCCAAAGGCCCGGCGTTTCTTGAAGCATTGGCGAATGGCGCTTATTCGGCGGCCATCGGAGGCAGGCGCAGTACCTTGCTGCCGGCCTGCGCACCCGGTGCGGCCCGGTCGTCGTTGGCGCCGGTCTGGCGCTCGATCTGGTTGAGGCGTTCTTCCAGCGAGGCGATCGACTGCGCATTCCTGCGTGCTTCCTGCGTGAGCTCTTCCGGTGAAAGACCGAGATCTTCGGCTTCCTTCTTGCCGACGAACCGGCCGAAGAGCTTGCCAAGCAGAAGGGAGAGGTCGTCCATGATCAGGAAGAAGGACGGCACGACCACCAACGAGAGCACCGTCGAGACGATGATCCCGCCGATCACCGCAATCGCCATTGGCGCGCGGAACGAACCGCCTTCGCCGATGCCGAGCGCCGAAGGCAGCATGCCTGCCGACATGGCGATCGAGGTCATGATGATCGGCCGGGCGCGCTTGCGGCCGGCCTCGACCATGGCGTGAACGCGCTCCATCCCGTGGCGGCGCATTTCGATCGCGAAATCCACCAAGAGGATGGCGTTCTTTGTGACGATGCCCATCAGCATCAGGATGCCGATCAGCACCGGCATGGACATGGCATTCTGTGTCAGGATCAGCGCGACCGCCACACCGCCGATGGCAAGCGGCAGGGAGAACAGGATGGTGAAGGGCTGGATCACATCCTTGAAGAGGAGGATCAGCACCACCAGCACCAGCATCAGGCCAAGCAGCATCGCGTTGCCGAAGCTCTGCGTCATCTCGGCCTGGATTTTGGCGTCCCCGCTTTCCGCAAGCCGTACGCTCGGGGGAAGCTTGGTCTCTTCGACGATTCGCTTGAATTCGGCACTTGCCGTGTCGAGCGCGGTGCCGAAGGGCACATCCGAACCGATCGAGACGACGCGGCTGCGGTCGTTGCGCTTGATCGAGCTCGGACCCTCCGAATAGTCGATATCGGCGACACTGTAGAGGGGCACGCTCTGGCCGCTCGCGGTCTTGATCTTCAGAGCGCGGATGGCGGCCAGATCCCTTCGGACATCAAGCGAAGCCTGTACGCGGATCGGGATCTGCCGGTCATCGAGCGAAATCTTCGCCAGATTCGCATCGACATCGCCGATCGTCGCGACACGGACGGTTTCCGAAATCTGCTGCGGCGTGATGCCGAGCCGTGAAGCCTCGTCCATGCGCGGCCGGATCTGCAGTTCCGGACGGGGCAGGGCACCTTCCGAACTGACATTGGCAAGGATCGGCGAGGCACGCAGGCGTGACTCCAGCAGACTGACGGCGTCGTTCAGGTCCGCCTCGTTGGTGGAGAGGAAGTTGAACGAAAGATCGCGTTCGGCGCGGTCGTTGAGCTTGGCGACGCGAACATCCGGAATGGATTGCAGCTTCGCGAGGATCTCCTTCTCGATATCCCATTGTGGCTTGACGCGGCCCTTCACCTCCATCTTCGGCAGGTAATCGCCGAGGATCGGGATTGAGCCGAGCCCTTTGTTAACCAGGGTCTTGACGAGCGAATGTTCGATATTGCCGAGGATGACGCGTACGGTGGCGCGGCGGAGTTCGAGGTCGCCCTTGGGCGATGCGCCGCCCAGCACGAAGACGCTTTCGACGCCCTCGATATCGCGGATCGCCTCGTAGATCTGCGTCGTCGTCGCGTCGGTCTCGTCGAGCGTGGCGTTCGGTGGCAGTTCCACCGACAGCACGACGCGCGAGGCGTCTTCCGGCGGTATGAAACTGCCGGGAACCTGGGCGAGCAGCATGACCGAGCCGACCAGGAAGGCGATTGCCGCAAGCAGCGTCGTATAACGCCAGTACCATTTGCGGGTCGTGCCGCTGATAAGGCGCGTATAGGCCTTCATTAGACGGCTGTCGTTGTCGTGGTGGTCGTCCATCGCGTCTTCGGCGCGCATGAAATAGGCGGCCATCAGCGGCGTGATGAGGCGCGCCACCATCAGCGAGAAGAAGACCGAGAAGGCGACCGTCAGGCCGAACTGGATGAAGTACTGACCCGGAATGCCCGGCATGAAGGACACCGGCACGAAGACCGCGATGATCGTGAAGCTCGTCGCGATAACCGCAAGACCGATTTCGTCGGCGGCTTCCAGCGCCGCCCGGTAGGGCGTCTTGCCCATCTTGATATGGCGGGCGATGTTCTCGATCTCGACGATCGCATCATCCACCAGGATACCGGTGGCGAGCGTCAGCGCCAGGAAGCTCACGAGGTTCAGCGAGAACCCCATGATGTCCATGATCCAGAAGGTCGGGATCGCCGACAGCGGCAGTGCCACGGCGGCGATCAGGGTCGCACGCCAGTTGCGCAGGAAGAGCAGCACGACGATAACGGCGAGGATCGCACCTTCGATGAGCGTGTGGAGAGCCGCCTCGTAGTTGCCATAGGTGTAGTAGACGGCGTCGTCGACCATCTCGATGGTCACATCAGGATTGGCCTTACGCACCTCGTTGAGGCTTTCCGCGACCGTTTCCGCAACCGAGACCTCGCTTGCGCCCTTGGCGCGGAAGACCGCGAAGGTGACGGACGGCGTTCCCTTGAAGCGGCCGAAGGATTTCGGCTCTTCATAGGTGTCGGTGATCGTGCCGAGCTGCGACAGCTTCACGAAACGACCGTTGGAAAGCGATATCGACGTATCGGAAAGCTGGGCCACGTCGCGGGCGTCGCCCAGCGTGCGGATGGTCTGCTCGTTGCCGGCTACCTGCCCACGGCCTGAACCGAGGTCCACGTTTGTGCCGCGAAGCTGCTGGTTCACATCCGCTGCGGTGATGCCATAGGCATCGAGCTTCGCTGCATTCAGCGACACGCGGATTTCACGGTCAGCGCCGCCGTAACGGTCGATACGGCCGATGCCCGGCTGGCCCTGCAGCGAGCGCTTCACGGTATCGTCCACGAACCACGACAGCTCTTCGAGCGTCATGTTGGGCGAAGAAACGGCAAAGGTCTGAATGGCCTGGCCTTCGACGTCGATCTTGGAGACGACGGGCTCTTCGATGCCGGCCGGCAGATCGCTGCGGATCTTATCGATGGCATCCTTGGTGTCCTGCACCGCTTCTTCGGTGGGCTTTTCGATGCGGAACATCACCACCGTCTGTGACTGGCCATCCGTCACGGTGGACTGGATCTCGTCGATGCCGCTGATCGATGCGACGGCGTCTTCGATCTCCTTGGTCACCTGCATCTCCAGTTCGGCAGGCGAAGCCCCGCTCTGGGTTACGGTGATCGAAACAACCGGGACGTCGATGTTCGGGAAACGGGTGATCGGCAGCGTGAAGAACGACTGGAACCCCAGATAGAGCAACAGCGCGAAGCCGAGCAGCGGCGCGATCGGATTACGGATCGACCAGGCGGAAAAATTCATGAGTCAACCTCAGCTCAGTTCGCAACAGCCGCGGGCTCGGCCGGGACCGGGGCGATCTTGTCGCCGTCCCGCACGAAAGCACCAGCCTTGGCAACAACCAGATCACCGGCTTCGAGACCGCTGACCACCTGAACGAAACCGCCATCCTGGATGCCGGTTTCAATCTTCACCTGTTTGACCACATTGTCTTCAACCTTGCGGGCACTGGAGCCGTCGCGGCCAGTAATGACGGCAGACAGCGGGAGCGCCAGCGCGCTGGTCTCGGTAACGACGATCTCCGCACTGGCATACATGCCGGCCCGGGCGCCGCTTTCATCATTGATGACAATATGAACGGCACCAAGCCTTGTCGCCGCGTCGACGGTCGGGGAGACCAGGCGCACCTTGCCCTCGATCTTTGTCTTGCCGCCGGCAACCGAGACAAGCGCCTTCTGCCCGACCTTGATCTTCTGGATGTCGGTCTCGGAGAGATCCGCCACGAGTTCGATCGCGCCATCCCGGATGATCGTGAACAGCGGTTCGCCGGTGCCGCTGGCAATCGCGCCGACCTTGGCGCTACGGGCCGAAACAACGCCGGACACGGGCGCCTTCACGCCGGTCCGGGCGAGCTTCAGATCGATATCCTCGATCTGGGCCTCTACGACCTTGATGTCGGAATCACCCACGGCAACGGACTGTTTGGCGGCGTTCAACTGTGCCTGCCGTACTTCGACCAATGCTTCTGCCTGTTCGACCTGCGAAACCGTGCTGGTGCCGCTTTGGCTGAGCCGCTTGGTGCGATCGCGTTGGCGTGTGGCATCCGCCAGATTGGCTTCGGCTTCGATCACCTGCGCCTTGTATTGGGCAAGACCTGCCTCGGCCTTTGCCTTGTTGGCTTCGAGCTGACTCTTTTCGAGGAGCAATGCGTCTTCGTTCAGCGTCGCCAGCACACTATCGGCCTTCACCTCGTCGCCGATATCGGCGTTGAGCATCTTAATCGACAGTCCCTCTACCAGAGGCTGGACATAGACTTCCTGGACGGGCTTGATCGTGCCGGTTGCGATGATCCGGTCGACGAGCGGCTTGGTTACGGTCTCTGTAACAACGATGGAAGGCAGCTTCGGCTGCGATGCGGCTGCGGGTTGGGCCTCCTGTGACAGGGCGGAACCCGCGGCAAGCGAGAGGAGGATCGCCGAAATGCCGGCAGACTTCGAGAACTTGCGAAACATGTGTTTATGTCCGACCTGAATTAAAAAAGGGGCAAATATTTCGCTGGGAACCTCCCCGGTCTCGCTGCGCCCCCTCTGCGCGCGATATCCCGGATCTAGGTGGTAAACGCCAAAAGCGGTTACAAGACCGGCAGCGAAAGATTCATCAGGACTGAACTTTTACGTGTTTGCGTCGCACAAATCAATCCATGCTCGTTATGGAATGGATGACTTTTGGTTATGGTTTACGTCAAAAAATTTCGGAGAACGCATGAAGCATAGTTCATGCGTTCTCTTGATATGGCCGATAGCCGATTTTTATTTCAGCGCCGCGGCAGTGATGTCGGTCGTATAAGCGCCTTCCGGCTTCTTGCTGATGATCTTCTGGTCCAGCAATGCCTTCACCGTGCGGTCGTAGGTTGCCATGTCCAGCTTGCCGTCGCCGATCAGCTTGGCGACTTCTCCCATCATGCGCTTCTGGTGGTTCTCGTCCTGACCGCCGTTGTCCATGACGATTTCGGCTGCTTCCTCAGGGTTTTCAAGCGCGTATTTCCAGCCCTTCATGGAGGCGCGGACGAACTTGACCATGTTTTCCTTGAACTTCGGATCCTTGAGCTTGGTCTCCGTGACATAGAGGCCGTCCTCGAGCAGGTCGTTGCCCATGGCGGTGTAGTTGAAGACGACCAGGTCTTCCGGCTTGAAGCCGGCGTCGATCGCCTGCCAGTATTCGTTGTAGGTCATCACCGAAATGCAGTTTGCCTGTTTCTGAACGAGTGGCTGCACGTCGAAGCTTTGCTTCAGAACCGTTACGCCGTCCTTGCCGCCATCCGTCTTGAGGCCGAGCTTGTTCATCCAGGCAAAGAAGGGATATTCGTTGCCGAAGAACCAGACGCCGAGCGTGTGACCCTTGAAATCGGCTTCGGTCTTCACCGGGCCGTCTTTGGGGCAGATCAGCTGCAGGCCGGATTTCTGGAACGGCTGGGCGATATTGACCAGCGGCACGCCTTTTTCGCGGGCAACCAACGCGCCGCCCATCCAGTCGACGATGACGTCGGCGCCGCCGCCGGCGATCACCTGTTCCGGAGCGATGTCCGGACCGCCCGGCTTGATCGTCACGTCGAGGCCTTCTTCCTCGTAATAGCCCTTGTCCTTGGCGACGAAATAGCCGCCGAACTGGCCCTGCGCCACCCATTTCAACTGCAGGGTCACCTTGTCGGCGGCGATCGCCTGGGCTGCGGCAAGCGACATGGCGCCTGCCATCAATGCCATCATGATCTTTTTCATTGTCGTTTCCCTCTGTGTTTGCCGGCCCCGTTGGCCCGAGCCGGATATCAGCGTCTAGCCACCACGGTTAGACGGATGCCAGAACGTCGTCGCCCTCTCGACAAGCGCCACGACGCCATAAAAAACCGAACCGATCAGCGCTGCAACAGCGATTTCGGCCCAAACCATATCGACATTCATGCGGCCGATCTCGGTCGAGATGCGAAAGCCCATGCCGACGATCGGCGTGCCGAAGAACTCGGCGACGATCGCGCCGATCAGCGCCAGCGTCGAGTTGATCTTCAGTGCGTTGAAGATGAAGGGCATGGCGGCGGGCAGGCGCAGCTTTATCAGCGTCTGCCAGTAGTCGGATGCGTAGGAGCGCATAAGGTCCCGTTCCATAGCGCCCGCCACACCGAGACCCGCCACCGTGTTCACCAGCATCGGGAAGAAGGTCATGATGATGACGACCGCCGCCTTCGACTGCCAGTCGAAGCCGAACCACATGACCATGATCGGCGCCACGCCGATGATCGGCAGGGCCGAGACCATGTTGCCGATGGGAATAAGGCCGCGGCGCAGGAAAGCGAAGCGGTCGGCCAGGATCGCGACGGCGAACCCCGATGCGCAACCGACCACATAACCGAACAGTACGGCCTTGAAGATGGTCTGCTGGACATCGGCCCAGAGGACGGAAACCGAGCCGGCGATGCGGGCGCCGATCGCGGAGGGTGGCGGAAGCAGGATGAAGGGGATTCCGGCCCCTCGGGTGACGGCCTCCCAGAGGATCAGGATCCAGATGCCGAAGATCGCCGGGATCAGCAGGCGCAGGAAGGAGCGGGCCGTGGAAGACCGGGGCTCGATCTGCGCGAGTTCGGAAACGGTGCCCCAGGCGAGGAGCCAGCTCGCCGCGATCATCAGGAAAAAGGAGGCGGACATCTGCCCCTCATTTCCGTCCAGCCTGGAAAGCAACATGGCGGCGGGAATATGGGCTCCGACGAAGAGAACACCGGCACGCATTGCATGCCCGCGATCTCCCAGCGTCAGCACGACATTGAGTGCTGCGGCAAGAATTATCAAAGCTATCGTCATGCCGCCCTCTATGGGAGCCGGCGCGTCGGGGAGGGTGAGCGGCAGCCGGGCTGCGGCCAGAGCCGTCAGCAGGCCCGCAAGCAGCGGCTGCCAATTGCGCTTCAACCGCCTCATGCCGGCCTCCCGCCCATGGAGCGATCGACGATCCTGGCGACGATCCCCACGATCGTGACCAGGAGGGCGGCCAGCACGGAGCCGGCGATCAACGCCGCCCAGATGTCGATCGTCTGGCTGTAATAGGCGCCGGCCAGGAGCTTGGAGCCGATGCCGGCGACGGCACCCGTCGGCAGTTCGCCGACAATCGCGCCGACCAGGCTTGCGGCGATCGCCACTTTCATCGACGTGAATAGGAAGGGGATCGAGGCGGGCACGCGCAGCTTCCAAAATGTCTGGGTGGCGCTGGCATTATAGGTCCGCATCAGATCGAGCTGGATGAGTTCCGGCGAGCGCAGGCCTTTCACCATGCCGACCGCGACGGGAAAAAAGGAGAGGTAGGTGGAGATCAGCGCCTTGGGGAGCAGGCCGGTGATGTTGACCGCCGCCAGCACCACGATCACCATCGGGGCGATTGCCAGGATCGGAATCGTCTGCGAGGCGATGATCCAGGGCATCAGGCTGCGGTCGAGCGCCTTCACATGCACGATGCCGACCGCGATCAGTATGCCGAGCAACGTGCCCATTGTGAAGCCGGCGACCGTCGAGGACAGTGTCACCCAGGCATGATAGACGAGGCTGCGGTTGGACGTGACGCGGCGCAGGAAGGTGTTTTCGAAAAGGTTCTGCGCCACCTGATGCGGCGCCGGCAGCACCGGTTTCGGCTGTGCCATGGTCTTGCCGACGAACTCCATCGCTGTCGATGTGACATTGCCCCGCCGATCGAGATCGCGCTGGAACGGCGCGTTCATGAAATAGGCGCCGACGTACCAGACGGCGACGATCACCACGAGGATGGTGAGGACGGGGAGGGTGCGGTTCTTGAGGGAGTCGGGCTTCATGCGATGGCTCCCCGAGGCTGCGGATCGTGGCCACCCCCCTCTGTCCTGCCGGACATCTCCCCCTCAAGGGGGGAGATCGGCCAGACGGACCACCTTTGCGAAATATTCAGCGCCTTGGCGGTAGGCGCGGCAATCTCGGATCCGACTTGAGGTCTGAGCCATGCTGCTATCCGATCTCCCCCCTTGAGGGGGAGATGTCCGGCAGGACAGAGGGGAGCATACCCACGCAACAAGGCGTTATTCCTCATAGCTGTGCCCCGCCCTCAAACCTTCGCGCACCCGGTGGGCAATCTCCAGGAATTCCGGCGTTTCGCGGATTTCGAGCGGCCGTTCCTTCGGCAGCGTCGATTCGATGATATCGGTCACTCGGCCCGGGCGGGGCGACATGACGACGATCCGGGTCGACAGATAGACGGCTTCCGGAATGGAGTGGGTCACGAAACAGATTGTCTTTTCGGTTCGCGCCCAGAGTTTCAGAAGCTGCTCGTTCAGATGGTCGCGGACGATTTCGTCCAGCGCGCCGAAGGGTTCGTCCATCAGCAGAAGATCAGCATCGAAGGCAAGCGCGCGAGCGATCGAGGCACGCTGCTGCATGCCGCCGGACAGCTGCCAGGGATATTTCTTGCCGAAGCCCGACAGGTTGACGAGATCGAGCGTGCGTTCGATGCGCTTTCCGCGTTCGGCTGCCGAATGTCCCATGATCTCCAGCGGCAGTGCGATGTTCTTTTCGATCGTCCGCCACGGATAAAGGGCCGGCGCCTGAAAGACGTAGCCGTAGGAGCGGGATTTACGCGCCTCTTCGGGCGTCATGCCGTTGACGGTGATCTCGCCATCGGTGTTTTTTTCCAGATCGGCGATGACCCTGAGGAATGTAGTCTTGCCGCAGCCTGACGGCCCGATGAAGGAGACGAAATCGCCCTTGCTGACTTCCAGGTCCACATTCGAGAGCGCATGGACGGGGCCGTCGCCGGTTTCAAAGGTCAGGCCTAGTTTTCTGGCGGAAACGACGGAGAGGGAAGTCACTGACATTGGATATAAAGTCCATGCTGGATATCGTCCGGGAGGCCGGGCGTATTCTGAAGGGAAGGCGTATCACCAAAAGGCATCGGATCATGGTAAGTTTGAAGACGATGCCGTCGTCTGGAGGAAGAACGCAATGGACACTGTTTCAAAACCCACCTGCCGTATCGTGAAACCCGATGCCACCTATGACGGGAAGCAGGGACTGAGCTACTTTCAAGGCATTGCCGCCGAGACCGTCGGCTCCAGGGGCATCTGCATGCATCTGCTCACCATCCCGCCGGGCGTGAAGGCAAAAGCGCATCTGCATGAAACGCACGAAACGGCGATCTACATGCTCTCCGGTTCGGCCCACACCTGGTACGGCGACCGGCTGGAGAACTATGTCGTGCTGCATGCCGGCGAGCTGATGTATATTCCTGCCGGAGTGCCGCATCTGCCGGCCAATCTGTCGAACACGCCCTGCACGGCGGTGATCGCCCGCACCGATCCCAACGAGCAGGAAAGCGTCGTGCTTTTGCCGGAGCTGGATGGGTTGGTGGAGATTCCAGCCTGACTGTTCATTGCCGGCCTGCTGCATCGCCCTCACATTACACCCCGCTTGCCGGAATGCCTGTCCGTTCCACCTTGCGCGGCGCGGTCAGCTCCTTCCAGGTGGAAAGCGCCCTGTTGACCGCCTGGAACGGTTCGCGCTTGACGAACTGGCCATGGCCTTCCTGGGTCTTGACGGTGGCCTCCTCGATGGCGACCACGCCGCGGGTGAGCGTGTAGCGGGGCAGACCCATCACCTGCTTACCTTCGAAGACGTTGTAATCGATCGCCGACTGCTGGTTTCCGGCCAAAATCGTCTTTGAGCGCTTCGGATCCCAGACGACGATATCCGCATCGGCGCCTACGAGGATGGCGCCCTTTCGCGGATAGATATTGAGTATCTTGGCGATATTAGTGGAGGTGACGGCCACGAATTCGTTCATGGTGATGCGGCCGGTATTGACGCCATAGGTCCAGAGCATCGGCATGCGGTCTTCGAGGCCGCCGGTGCCGTTCGGGATTTTCCGGAAATCGCCGGCGCCGGTACGCTTCTGTTCTGTGGTGAAGGCGCAGTGATCGGTCGCCACCACCTGCAGCGAGCCCGATGCAAGGCCCGCCCAGAGACTGTCCTGATGCTGCTTGTTGCGGAAGGGCGGGCTCATGACGCGGCGGGCGGCATGGTCCCAGTCCTTGTTAAAATATTCGCTTTCGTCGAGCGTCAGGTGCTGGATCAGCGGTTCGCCATAAACGCGCATGCCGTTCTGGCGGGCACGGCGGATTGCCTCATGCGCCTGTTCGCAGGATGTGTGGACGACATAGAGCGGCACGCCCGCCATGTCGGCGATGATGATGGCGCGGTTGGTCGCCTCACCCTCGACGGAGGCCGGTCGGGAATAGGCATGCGCCTCCGGCCCGTTATTGCCTTCGTCCATGAGCTTCTGCTGCATGGCTGCGACCACGTCGCCGTTTTCGGCATGGACGAGGGGCAGGGCGCCGAGTTCGGCGCAGCGCTGGAACGAGGCGAACATCTCGTCGTCATTCACCATCAGCGCGCCCTTGTAGGCCATGAAGTGCTTGAAAGTGTTGATGCCGTGATGCAGCACGACGGCCTTCATCTCGTTGAAGACCTGCTCGCCCCACCAGGTGACTGACATATGGAAGGAGTAATCGCAATTGGCGCGGGTCGCCTTGTTGTCCCAGCGCTTCAGCGCATCGAGCAGAGACTGACCCGGTTCGGGCAGACAGAAGTCCACCACCATGGTGGTGCCGCCGGCGAGCGCGGCGCGGGTTCCGCTCTCGAAATCGTCGGAGGAGTAGGTGCCCATGAAGGGCATTTCCAGATGCACATGCGGGTCGATGCCGCCCGGCATGACATAACAGCCTGCAGCGTCCAACGTCGTGTCGCCCGAAAGATTCGGTCCGATCTCGATGATCCTGCCGCCGTCGATCTTGACGTCCGCCTTGTAGGTCAGGTCGGCGGTGACGATGGTTCCACCCTTGATGACTGTGGTCATGGTTTTCGTTCCTTATTCTCTTTTTTGAATGAGGCCGGTGAATAAAAGCCGGAGGCCGGGTCTGCCTCAAGGTGGCCGCTTAGCGCTGCGAGAATTGTCTCGAGTACGGAGGGGCGTGCACGCGAAACTTCGTGATTCCAAAAACGCAGCACTGCGTACCCTTGAGCGTTCAGCCAGCCGGTCCGCCTGCCATCATAAGCGTTGTCTGCATGTTGAGCGCCATCAACTTCAACGACGAGGCTGTGCTCGCGGCAAAGGAAATCCACGATGTAGGGACCTAATGGTACTTGGCGTGCGAACTTGTAACCATTGAGCCTGCGAGCGCGCAGGTCGCTCCAGAGATGGTATTCCTCTTCCGTTTCATTTTGACGGAGCTGCCGGGCTTGCGAAGTTTTTCCCGGACGGCGCTTGGTAACATCGTCCTTGGGCAGCTGCCGCTCCCCCTTATCCGACCCTTCGGGCCACCTTCTCCCCGCTGGGGAGAAGGGAAAAGTTGAGGCTGCGGCACGCCCTCCCTTCTCCCATCGGGGAGAAGGTGCCCAACGGGCGGATGAGGGGGCCAAGGCCTCGGTGCTTGCCATCACTCCACGATCTCCGCCGTCTCCAGCACGGCGTGGAACAGCACGTCCGCTCCCGCAGCCGCCCATTCCTTGGAAATGTCTTCTGCTTCGTTGTGCGAAAGGCCGCCGACGCAGGGGCACATGATCATCGTCGCGGGCGCGACTTTGGCCGCCCAGCACGCGTCGTGGCCAGCGCCGGAGATGATGTTCATGTGACTGTAGCCGAGTTTTTCCGCGGCCTCGCGCACGCGCCCGACCAGAACTGGGTCGAAAGTCACCGGATCGAAATGGCCGACAGCTTCGACGGAACAGCCGACGCCGAGCGCCTCGCAAATCTTTGCCGCTTCCGCCTCGATCTTCGCCCGCATGCGGTCGAGCTTTTCCTGTGAGGGGGTGCGGATATCGACGGTGAAGACGACCTTGCCTGGCAGAACATTTCGCGAGTTCGGCGAGAAAAAGACCTGGCCGACGCCGCCGACGGCACCCGGCTGTTCGCTCATCGCGACGTCCTGCACCATTTCCAGGATGCGGCCCATGGCGAGCCCCGCATTGACGCGCATATTCATCGGCGTCGAGCCGGTATGGGCCTCCCGACCGGTCAGTGTGAATTCCAGCCACCAGAGGCCCTGACAATGGGTGACGACGCCGATCTGCTTGTTTTCGGCCTCCAGGATCGGCCCCTGCTCGATGTGGTATTCGAAATAGGCGTGCATCTTTCTCGCGCCGACCTCTTCGTCGCCCACCCAACCGATGCGCTTCAATTCGTCGCCGAAACTCTTTCCTTCCGGATCCTTGCGGGAATAGGCGTAGTCGATCGAATGCACGCCGGCGAAGACGCCCGACGCAAGCATGGCCGGCGCGAAGCGGGCGCCTTCCTCATTCGTCCAGTTGGTGACGACGATCGGATGTTTCGTCCTGATGCCGAGGTCGTTCATGGTGCGCACCACCTCCAGCGCTCCAAGAACGCCGAGCACGCCGTCAAACTTGCCGCCGGTCGGCTGGGTATCGAGGTGGGAGCCGACATAGACCGGCAGCGCATCGGGATCGGTGCCGGCGCGGGTGGCAAACATCGTGCCCATCCTGTCGACGCCGAGTGTCAGCCCTGCTTCATCACACCATGTCTTGAAGAGATTGCGGCCTTCCTTGTCGTCATCCGTCAGCGTCTGGCGATTGTTGCCGCCGGCAATACCGGGGCCAATCTTCGCCATCTCCATCAGCATGTCCCAGAGACGGTCGCCGTTGACGCGCAAGTTCTCGCCTGGTGCTGCCACCATCAGATTGTCCTCACCTGTTTTTCACGCGTCCGCTTTTGCCGCGGGCGGCATGCTTTTTGTTCCCAATGGTCCTTCATCCGCATGGCGTTGGAAGATCGGCATTGCCTTTGTTTTGCTTGTCGCCGATAATTTGACCGATTGGTAAAACATTACAATTTCCGCAGCATCACTCAAGCCGAAAATCAGCAAAAATCCAGAGAAATGTGATCGGCGAAGCGAAGCGGACAGGGGAGGGAACAGGATGGCCATTCCGAGGGCTGCAAAGACGCAGCGGCGCACGCGCATCCAGGAGGAAAAGGAGGAACGCATTCTCGAGGCGGCGCTCGACGTTTTTTCCTCCAGTGGTTTCCGTGGCTCGACTATCGACCAGATCGCCGATGCGGCCGGCATGTCGAAACCGAACCTCCTCTATTATTTCCGCACCAAGGAGGCGATCCACCGCCAGCTCATCGACCGGGTGCTGTTCACCTGGCTGGAGCCTTTGCGTGCCTTCGATGCCGAAGGCGATCCCGAAGCGGAAATCCGCTCCTACATCCGCCGAAAACTCGAGATGGCCCGCGACTTCCCCCGCGAGAGCCGGCTTTTCGCCAACGAGATCCTGCAGGGAGCACCGCATATCGAGGACGAGCTGAAGGGGCCGCTCAAGGAGCTCGTAGACGAGAAGGCGGAGGTCATCCGCGCCTGGGCGCGGGCCGGCAAGATTGCCGCATGCGATCCTTATCACCTGATCTTCTCGATCTGGGCGACGACGCAGCATTATGCGGATTTCGACGTCCAGGTGCGGGCAGTCCTCGGACAGGAGGCCGCAGGCGAAGGCCGTTTCGAAGATGCCGCCCGGTTTCTGGAACAGCTCTACATGAATGGACTGCGGGTTGGGGCGGACTGACTGTCCAATATATTCGGCAGAAAAGAAAAAACGCCGGCCTGGGGCCGGCGTTGCAGTCTTGGGGGTATGGGATCAGGCGGCGGCCGAGGCGAAACCGGCGGTCGGGACTTCCGAGATCGTCTTCAGAACCTGCGAAGCGATCTGGTAGGGGTCGCCCTGGGAGTTCGGGCGGCGGTCTTCCAGATAGCCCCTGTAGTCGTTCTTGACGAAGGAATGCGGAACGCGGATCGAAGCGCCGCGGTCGGCAACGCCGTAGGAGAACTTGTTCCACGGAGCCGTTTCGTGCTTGCCGGTCAGGCGCTTGTCGTTGTCCGGGCCATAGACGTTGATGTGGTCCATGAGATTCTTTTCGAACTGGGCCATCAACGCCTCGAAATAGGCCTTGCCGCCGACTTCGCGCATGAACTTGGTGGAGAAGTTGCAGTGCATGCCCGAACCGTTCCAGTCCGTGTCGCCGAGCGGCTTGCAGTGGAACTCGATGTCGATGCCGTACTTTTCGCAGAGGCGGAGAAGCAGGTAGCGCGCCATCCAGATCTGGTCGGCGGCCTTCTTGGAGCCCTTGCCGAAAACCTGGAATTCCCACTGGCCCTTTGCCACTTCGGCATTGATGCCTTCGTGGTTGATGCCGGCAGCGAGGCAGAGGTCTAGGTGCTCTTCAACGATTTCGCGGGCGATTGAACCGACGTTCTTGTAGCCGACGCCGGTATAATACGGACCCTGGGGAGCCGGGAAGCCGGATTCCGGGAAGCCGAGCGGGCGGCCGTTTTCGTAGAAGAAATATTCCTGCTCGAAACCGAACCACGCGTCCTCGTCGTCGAGGATGGTTGCGCGGCTGTTCGACGGATGCGGCGTGACGCCATCGGGCATCATCACTTCACACATTACCAGCACGCCGTTGGTGCGGGCTGGGTCAGGATAAAGCGCGACGGGCTTCAGCACGCAATCGGAGCTGCGGCCTTCGGCCTGCATGGTCGACGAACCGTCAAAGCCCCAGAGCGGAAGCTGCTCGAGCGTCGGGAAGCTGTCGAATTCCTTGATCTGCGTCTTGCCACGCAGGTTCGGGGTCGGGGTGTAACCGTCGAGCCAGATGTACTCGAGCTTATACTTCGTCATTTTTTATCTCTCAGGCCGTGGTGTTCATGGTTGAGCCATCCTGAGGAAGCGGCGCCTGAATGGGCCGCGCCTCGGGCATGAACAAGGGGAGTGCATATCCCGTGCCAGTTTGAAGGCCGGGTGTCATTTTTTCTTAAAAAAGTGTGAAGGCGAGAGATGCCGGCCTATCCGACCGGGCGGCTGCGTCCCATAAATAAGCGCTCGCTCATGAAAATGGCGGCTTTTGCGCCTCTCCGGCACCTCGTCTGGAACTGCCGGAGACGAAAGACGTTTGCCTTGCGGGCGCTCGAAAAGAGCAAATTTAGCTTCGGCAGGCACAAGCGGCTAAATTAGTGCCTAGCGCCCGAGATTGAAGTGATATAAAATCGTGCAATCAGCACAAAAAATGTGCAATTTGTGCTGGTGTGTATCTATATGCACCATTCGGTTTAGGAGACGATAGGATGACCACTGACATCCATCGTGAAACGGCCAGAATCTACCAGTTCCCCATCCGTCCCCGGCGGCGGCTCGATAACGGTGCTACGGCACCGAGCAGCGATCTGGAGATCGCCGGCAACGTTGTCGACACGTGCTGGTATCACGACGAAGCGGTCAAGGATTCGACCTCAAAGACCAACGAGCGCCCGAAGCCCTGCTGAGCGCTTATGGAGAGGCTTTGCCTTTCCGGCGGAGCTTTGCCTTTTTCTCCCGACTTATCAAAAAGCAAATAGCTTGAGCATCGCATATCCGAAGATTGCGATGAACAGCCATCCGAAGGCGCCGAGCGCGAGGGGGCGCCAGCCCTCCGCTTTCAAGTTTCCGATATCCGTATGCAGCCCCATGGCAGCGAGGGCCATGGAGAGAAGAAAGGCAGTCGCTGTCGCGAGCGCCTGGCTGATGCCGGCAGGGATGGGGACGGCACTGTTGAACAGCATCATGCCGACAAACCCCAGCACGAACCATGGCATCGGTATGGCACCCTTTGCGGCGCCCGCCGGACCGGAGCGCATGGCGAGCGCCAGCGTCATGACCAGCGGCGCCAGCATGACGACGCGGGCGAGCTTCGAGATCGTCCCGAACTGGCCAGCGACATCGCCGCCCTGGAAGGCCGCCGCCACCACCTGTGCCACTTCATGGATCGTGGTGCCCGTCCAGAGGCCGAAACCGCGAGCATCGAGGCCAAGAGGGGCGGCCAGCAGAGGATAAACAAGCATCGACAGTGAGCCGAACAGCGTGACGCAGGCAACCGCATAGGCGACGTGTTCCTGCTTTCCGCGAATCACGGTGTTGGCCGCGATGACTGCCGACGCACCGCAGACCGAGGTGCCGGCGGCAATCAGATCGGTCAGCGAGCGGTCGACACCCATCATCCGGCCGGCGATGCGGATCGCGACGAAGGTCGCGGCGAGGGTCAGCGCGACCATCGCAAGACCACCGCCGCCAAGGGACAAGATCTGTGCTGCAGTCACCTGCAGGCCAAGCAGAATGATGCCGAAGCGCAGAATACGCTTCAGCGAAAAGGTGATTCCGGCTTGCGTCGCGGCTGGAACCGTGGCGCCGTTGCGGATCAGTATGCCGATGAGGATCGAGAGAATAAGCGGGCTCAGCGCCATCCATCCGGTCAGATTGCGGATGGCAATCGCCGTCGCGGCGATCGCGGCCGTCAGAACGAGGCCGGGAAGAACAGGGGCGACAGCGGCGAAGCGGAACGAAGAGGCGGAGGAGTGTTCTGCTGCCGGTTGGATCTGCTTCATGATTTTTCCAAAGCGTGAGGCGATGATGGAAAATCATTCTCCATGGAGAAGAAACACAAATCCAATTGATAAGTCTTGTGATACCGTTCTTAAAAATCGAATGGTTTGGCTAGCATGACCCTTGAACAGCTCAGGATATTTCTCGAAGTAGCAGAGCGCGAACACGTCACGCGGGCGGCGGAGGCGTTGAACCTTACCCAATCCGCCGTGAGTGCGGCGGTCTCGGCGCTGGAAGCGCGGCATTCCGTCATCCTGTTCAACCGCGTCGGACGCCGGATCGAGTTGACGGAAGCGGGGCGGCTCTTCGTGCCGGAGGCACGGGCGGTGCTGGAGCGTGCCCGGACGGCAGAGCACATGCTTGCCGATCTCGGAGGTTCGGCTTCGGGGGTGCTGCGCGTTCACGCCAGCCAGACGGTGGCGAGCTACTGGCTGCCGGCGCGGCTCGTCGGTTATCATGAGCGCTTTCCGCGCGTCGACGTGCAGCTGACCGTGGGCAATACGCAGAGCGCTGCGGAAGCAGTGCTCGCTGGAGCGGCCGAGCTTGCGGTGGTGGAAGGCGAAGTCCTGCTGCCCGGCCTCAAGCGTCGCAAGGTGGCAGAAGACCGGCTGGTGCTGGTCGTCGGCCGCCGTCATCCCTGGGCCGACGGGAGAAAGATACGGTCCGGCGATTTCCTTGAGACCAACTGGATCATGCGCGAAAAAGGGTCCGGGACGCGTTCGGCCTTCGAAGCGCTGCTCGTCAATCTCGGCATCGAGCCGCAATCCCTGTCCGTCGTGCTTGAACTGCCGTCGAACGAAGCGGCCATGGCCGCAGCCGAGGCAGGCCTTGCCGCGACCGTGATTTCGAGCCGCGCTGCCCAACCTCATTCTTCTTCCGGCCGACTGCATGTCGCCGATTTTTCAATGCCGGTGCGGCAGTTTTCTGCGCTCCATCACGCCGAACGGCATGCGACGCGGGCGCTGCGGGCCATGCTCGACGTCCTCAGCGAACCGATGGAAGAGGAAAGCATCTAACCGCAAGAACTGGAAGAGCGCGAAGAACCGGAACTCCTTCCTTCTGCAGAACGTTTGCCCGGCAGGACGAACCAAGGGATCGGATATGGCAGAAGACAAGAAAGCTCAAGAAGCGGTGGAGCATGTCGGGAAACCGGGAGACGCGGCAAAACATCCCGCTGCCGGACCGCATGCCAAGCCGCACCTCACCGACAAGGAGAAGACGCCGGGGACCGGCTCGCTGCCCGAGCCGGATGCAAAGGAAGCCGACGCCGGACCGGATTAGGTGCGACGCCGTGCCCCTTGCCCTGATGAGGAGACGCCATTAACACCATGACGCAGCAAATGTGGCGGTGGGCATGGCAGGCGAAACAATCACACTCTATGAAGCGATCGGCGGAGACGCGACGGTGCGTGCTCTGGTCAGGCGCTTCTACGAGCTGATGGACACGCTGCCCGAAGCCGCCCGCTGCCGGGCCGTGCATCCGCCGAGCCTCGAAGGCAGCGAAGCCAAACTGTACGATTATCTGACCGGCTATCTCGGCGGCCCTCCCGTCTATGTGGAGAAATACGGTCATCCAAGGCTGCGCTCGCGCCATTTCGGCGCCGCCATCGGCCCCGAGGAGCGGGACGAATGGATACTCTGTTTCCGTCGGGCGATGGACGAGACCATCGAGAATCCGAAACTGCGCGATATCATCTGGGCGCCGGTCGAACGGCTGGCCTTCCACATGCAGAACAAGGAATAGGCCGTTGAAGGGGCTGGACAAACTGCGACCGTTGATCCTGCTTGTGAGCGGTCTGATGGGCGCTGCGGGGGTGGCTCTGGCAGCGGCTGCCAGCCACGGCGGCGATACTGTTTTCCTGGGCTCGGCCTCGACCATGTGCCTGGCACATGCGCCGGTCCTGCTCGGGCTCTATCTTGGCCACCTGCATTTTCGAACGGCAACGCTTGCCGCTCTGGTGCTCGGGTTGGGCACGATCATCTTCGCCGGCGACCTGGTGTCACGGCACTATCTCGGCGACCGGCTGTTTCCTTTTGCGGCGCCGACCGGCGGCACATTGATGATGCTCGGCTGGCTGGCGGTGGCGGCAGGCACGTTTCTCACCGTAAGACGCGCCTGAACCTTGCCTGATGGCGGCAGAGGAGGTTCTACTGCCTCGCTGGTATGATCGCCTGGATGAGCTGACCCTCGCTTTTGCCGGATTTCGTCGCAATATCGATCAGGGCAAGATCGGCCGCGGCCGCGGAGAAACCCTGTTCATTGAGATGTTTCACCAGATTGTCCGACGTATCCCCCAGCAACGGGGCGACTTGCGACAATGGATTCTTGATGATTTCGCGCGTGAATGCAAACTGGGGCGGGCCGCCGGCCTGCGGTTCGCTGCTCGGCCAGATGAAATAGGCGCTCCCCAATACGGAGACGAGCAGCGCCACGGTCATCGGCAGGTGCCGGAAATAGTTGGTAAACGGCCGCCAGTTCTTCCAAACGTGCAGGACGAAGGGCAAGATAAGCGCCACGCTCAGCCATTCGTGCATTCCGTGAAACCATGCCGTACCGACATGGAAGAAAAGGGCGACGCCGGAGATGAGCGAGACCAGGAAAAGGCCGGTGATAAGCGGGGTCGCGTAGCGGAGAAAGAAGTTTTTCATGTGAGGCACCGTCGTTCGTTTCAACGATATCTGCCCCAGCACTACGCCTTGTTGTAGTTAAATCCCTGTAACTATTGATGCCTGTCAAAAGCCAACACCACTCCCGTCTCCGCAGCGGAAAGGGTCGGCTCGTCACGTCGGCGCGGGGCGACCGGCAACGCCACCACATTGGTCATGTCCGGCGCCGCATTGGCCCGATTTGCCAGCAGCGCATAAAGCTCGGGCACCAGACCGTCGCCATTTTGTTCAGCAAGCTTGTGGAGGCCGATAAAGAGGCTCACGTCACGACGTTCTTCGTTCATCATTGCGTTCCTTCATCGTCTGGAGCGCCCGCTCCAGACTCGATTTCGATCCGTTGCGCAGGGGCACGAAGGCGACGCCGAACTTCTTGCAGCCGGTCTTCACCCTCAGGCATGCATCGTGGCTGATACAGTCGATGGGGCAGAAAACGCAGTCCACCGAGGGCAGCACCGTATCGATGCGCGAAACTGCTTCACGCAAACCCCCGTCGTGGTGAATTAGTTCCGCACCGAAATCGCTGGCAATCTCGCGAAGGTGCGCCACCTGACAATCGCGGCCGCCGACATAAAGGAAACTGCGGACGTCGATCGCGCCGTTGCCGGCGGCGGCCGATGTTCTGGATGCCTTCTCGGCGTCGCTATTGCCGTTCTTGCGCTTCTGCTTCTTTGCCATGACGCTCCCCGTTTGGCCGAGTCTGTGCGGGCGGAACCCCTCGATGGCGCGCACCATAGTAAAGTTGATTTTGTGAGTAAAGATTAAAGTTGATTGATTAAGTCATGATATCGAAGGCCGGCTTACCAGTCGGCTTCGGCAAAAATTTACCGTTTGATAAATTTTTTTGCTGTGGTACCTTTTTCCCAATAGTTGTCCATGAATCCATAAAAGAGGGAACATAAGATGGATCGACTGGGAAACGGTATTGAGGCCGGACGCCTCACGCCGGCGGAATACGAGTCGAATTTCGCCGATCTCCACCCGCGTCTCGACAGTCACGAGGCGCTGGTCGCCGCCGACCGCTGTTATTTCTGCTACGACGCGCCGTGCATGACGGCCTGTCCCACCGCCATCGATATCCCGCTGTTCATCCGGCAGATATCGACGGGCAATCCGATCGGATCAGCCAAGACGATTTTCGACCAGAATATCCTGGGCGGCATGTGCGCCCGCGTCTGTCCCACCGAAACGCTCTGCGAGCAGGTCTGCGTGCGCAACACCGCCGAGGACCGTCCGGTGGAGATCGGCAGGCTGCAGCGCTACGCGACCGATATCGCCATGGAGCAGGGGCGGCAGTTCTATAGCCGAAAAGCATCTACCGGAAAGACCGTCGCAATCGTCGGGGCAGGGCCTGCGGGACTTGCGGCCGCCCACCGCCTTGCCATGCACGGACATTCGGTGGTGATGCTGGAGGCCCGCGAAAAAGCGGGCGGGCTCAACGAATACGGTATCGCCACTTACAAGGCGGTCGACGACTTTGCCCGGCGCGAGGTCGAGTACGTTACGGCGATCGGCGGTATCGAGATCAGGAACGGCGTGGCGCTCGGCCGCGACTTCTCGCTTTCGGATCTGACGGCGAACTATGACGCCGTCTTCCTCGCCATGGGGCTTGCCGGCGTCAATGGGCTCGGCATCGAGGGCGAGGAACTCGAAGGCGTCGAGGATGCCGTCGATTTCATCGCGGCTCTCCGCCAGACAGCCGACAAGGCCACCGTTCCGATCGGACGGCGGGTCGTCGTGCTCGGCGGCGGCATGACCGCGATCGATGCGGCGATCCAGGCAAAGCTGCTCGGCGCCGAAGAAGTGACCATCTGCTATCGGCGCGGCAAGGAGAATATGAATGCGTCCGCCTATGAGCAGGATCTGGCGACCGCCAACGGCGTCATCATCCGCCATTGGCTGGCGCCTAAGGTAATTCTCGGTCAGGACGGCAAGGTGGCCGGTATCGAGGTGGAATATACCGCGATGCGCGACGGCAAGCTCGTCGGTACCGGCGAAACCGGCGTGATTGCCGCCGACCAGATCATGAAGGCGATCGGCCAGAGCTTCCTTGCCTCCGGTCTCGGGGCGCTGCAGATCGAGAGGGGCAAGATCTCGACCGACATCGAAGGCAGGACTTCGATCGAGGGCGTCTGGGCCGGCGGCGACTGCATCGGCCTTGGCGAGGATCTCACCGTTTCGGCCGTGGCGCAGGGGCGCGACGCCGCCGAGAGCATCAACCGTGTCCTGGCCGCCGGGGCGCGGCCGGCGACCGCCGTCGCCTGAGGGGAGATCGAACCATGGCTGATATCCGCAACAACTTCGTCGGCATCAAATCCCCCAATCCGTTCTGGCTGGCTTCCGCGCCGCCGACCGACAAGGCCTATAATGTCGAGCGCGCTTTCAAGGCGGGCTGGGGCGGCGTGGTCTGGAAGACGCTGGGCGAAGAAGGACCGCCGGTCGTCAACGTCAACGGCCCGCGCTACGGCGCGATCTGGGGCGCCGACCGGAGGCTTCTCGGGCTCAACAACATCGAGTTGATCACAGACCGCGACCTCTATACGAACCTGCGCGAAATGAAGCAGGTGAAGATGAACTGGCCGGACCGGGCGCTCATCGCCTCGATCATGGTTCCTTGCGAGGAAAATGCCTGGAAGGCGATCCTGCCGCTTGTCGAAGAGACGGGCGCCGACGGCATCGAACTCAACTTCGGCTGTCCGCACGGCATGTCCGAGCGCGGCATGGGCTCGGCGGTTGGTCAGGTGCCGGAATATATCGAGATGGTGGTGCGCTGGTGCAAGCAGTACACCCGCATGCCTGTCATCACCAAGCTGACGCCCAATATCACCGACATCCGCAAGCCGGCGCGGGCGGCACGAGCCGGCGGCACGGATGCCGTGTCGCTGATCAATACGATCAACTCGATCACCGGGGTCAATCTCGACACCTTCTCGCCTGAACCTTCGATCGACGGCCGCGGCAGCCATGGCGGCTATTGCGGTCCCGCGGTCAAGCCGATCGCGCTGAACATGGTGGCTGAAATCGCTCGCGATCCGGAAACCTACGGGCTGCCGATTTCCGGCATCGGCGGCGTCACGACCTGGCGCGACGCGGCAGAATTTCTGGTACTCGGCGCCGGCAACGTGCAGGTCTGCACGGCCGCGATGACCTACGGGTTCAAGATCGTCCAGGAGATGATCACCGGCCTCTCCGACTGGATGGACTCCAAGGGCCACCGGACGCTCGACGACATTACCGGTCGAGCCGTCCCGAACGTCTCCGACTGGCAATATCTGAACCTCAACTATGTGTCCAAGGCGCATATCGACCAGGATGCCTGCATCAAGTGCGGCCGCTGTCACATCGCGTGCGAGGACACCTCGCACCAGGCGATCACCAACGTCGTCAACGGTATCCGGCATTTCGAGGTGATCGAGGAGGAATGCGTCGGGTGCAATCTCTGCGTCAATGTCTGTCCGGTCCAGAACTGCATCACGATGGTGCCGCTTGCCGCCGGCGATCTCGACAAACGCACCGGCAAGGTGGTCGAGCCGACCTATGCCAACTGGACGACCCATCCCAACAATCCGATGGCGCGGCAGGCCGCGGAATAGGTTTCAATCCAAGAAAGGGCGGCGCGAGCCGCCCTTTTCGTATTCGTTTCTCAACCGCTGCTGATCCCGGCATAGATGCCGATGGTCAAGTATAGCAGCAGCGCCGCGACCGCGACGCCGACGATGAACAGAACAAGGCCTTTGCCGGCGCGGGCCTTTTTCACCTTCTGCCCGTGGCTATCGGCTGACGGCGCCAGTCCTGGTTCGTCCTCGGGTTTCATTCTGCCGCACTCCGTTTCTCAGGGCATTGAACATCGTTTTTTTTCATCAGGTTCCTGGAGTCCTGAAGATTTCGCGCCAATTGCCGAAAAGAGCGGGTCAGTGCTTTCCTGCGCTTCCTCGATGTTGTCCGCCTGATCATCGAGCGCTTTGGCCTGTTCCTCGAGGCGGTCGCTCAGTTTGCGGAGTTCCCGCTCGTCAAGCTTTTCGATGCCGACAAATCCGTTGGCTGCCTTGCTTGTAAGGATGAGTTCATCGAGTTTCGCCTGAACTGCCCTGCCATCCCGGTTCTGCGAGTTCTGCAGAACAAACACCATCAGGAACGTGACGATCGTGGTGGCGGTGTTGACGACGAGCTGCCAGGTTTCGGAGAAGCCGAAGAGAGGCCCGGTCAGCGCCCAGATAATGATGAAAACGACGGCCGAAACAAAAGCGACTGGTTTGCCCGACCATTCGGCAATGGCGCTCGAGAATCGGTCGAATATGTTGTTGCGTCCGCGGGGCGAAGCCATTTTCAATGTTCCAGGTGTCCTCTGCAGCTGCGTTCTGACGCTAGAAAGTTTAAAAGCGCGCCGAAGGTTCCACCGGCCGTTACAATCGAGGGGAATTGCGCCGCTCAAATGCCGGAACGGCCTTGAAGGCTCCGGGCATCGCCACACCTACTGTTTTTCGCCTATGATTTCCCGGACTAGCGGAAGCGAAGTTCTTTAGCGTTTTGTAATGTATTCTGGAATATTCGAGTCGAAGGCGGCTCTGGAGTGATTCTATGAAGGCCTTGGTGATCCGGTCAACGAAGACGACCCCCATTGCCGTCTTGCTCGGGTTCCTGGCCTTTTCCGCTCTGCTTGGGTGGACGGAGTACTCAAATTGGAGGGCCGAGGTCGGACGGGTCGAGATGAGCCTGGAGCAGACCGCGGAGGCAATTGCCCAGCATGCGGACGATGTCATCGAGACCTCGCGGCTCCCCCTTGCCAGCCTGATCGCGGTGATTGGCGATGAAGAGGGGCATCCCCATATTGCGGCGAAAATCAAATCGCTGATCACACGCCAGATGAAGGCGTCGCCGACGCTCGACACACTTTCCTATATCGATGCGGAAGGCCGCATGATCGCGACATCGGCTGACCGGCCGCCGGCGGGCGTGCTCTATACGGACCGGGAATATTTCCAGTACCACAAGGCCAAGCCCTTCCCGTTGCCGGTCCTCGGCAAGCCGATCAAGAGCCGCCTGTCGGGGGATTGGGTCTGGCCGATTTCACAGAAGGTCCTGCGGGCCGACGGCTCGTTCGGAGGCGTTGTCGTCTCCACCATTCGCGTCAAGCATTTCATCAATTTCTTCCGAAATTTCCCGGTCGGGAGCGACGGGTCTTTCCTGATGGCGCGCGGCGACGGCATGATTCTCGCTCGCGGTCCGATGGCGGAAAACTTCCTGGGCACCAACATGGCCGCGCACGAACTCTTTGCGCGACACCTGAGAGCGAGAACGGCGGGAGCCTTTCATTACCGATCTCCGGTGGACCAGCAGCAGCGGATCGGCGGCTTCTATCAGAGCGAGCGGACCGGCATCGTCGTTCTCGCCGCGGCCGCGAAGCAGCAGATCCTGCTTGAGTGGATGACACAGGCCAAGCTCCGCTGGATCTATGCCTTGGTTTTGATGGCCATTTCGGTCCTTGCCGCGTCCCATTGGCGCCAGCAGCTCAAGCGGCGCGAGGAAAGCGAGGCCCAGCTTGCGGCGCGCGAAGCCGAATTCAGGTTGCTTGCCGAATCATCGAGCGACGTCATCTCCCGTTTTGATGAGAACGGCATCCGGGAATATGTCTCTCCATCCTCGGCCGCGATCCTGGGCATCGAGGCGGATAGATTGATCGGAAAAAGCGTCTATGCCGGCATGACGGAAGAAGCCGAGGCAACCATTCGGGAGGCTGCAGCGCGGTTGCAGAACGGGTCGACCCACGAGAAATTCCTCATCAAGCATGTGAAGCCGAGCGGCGAGGAGGTGTGGCTCGAGACGGCCCTGAGCAAATTGCCGGAGCAAAACAAAGCGAGCGCGACGAGGGTCGTTGCGATCACTCGCGACGTCACGACACACAAGATCATGCATGATCAACTGGATCAGCTTGCCAGTACCGACGATCTGACGAAGCTCGCCAACCGCCGGTCCTTCAACGTCCGATTTGAAGAGGCAATGAAGCGGGCCCGGCGCGGCAGGACGCCATTGTCCCTGCTGATGATCGATGCCGACCGCTTCAAGCTGTTGAACGACATTTACGGTCATGCCGCCGGCGACGAATGCCTCGCACAGATTGCCGCTGTCGTCAGGAACTGCGTCAAGCGTCCCGGCGACATCGCCGCCCGTTACGGCGGCGAAGAAATGGCGGTGCTGCTGTCGGATGCGGATATCGGCGGGGCGTGGACAGTGGCTGAAAGAATTCGCGTGCAGGTCAGTGCGCTGGCCTTGCCGCATACGGGCAATCCGCCGTTCGGCCACGTCACCGTCAGCATCGGAACGGCCACGCTGCCACCGGAGGCGCCGGGCGACATCACTGCTCAGGCTCTGTTCACGCAGGCCGACGCGGCGCTTTATCGGGCGAAGGAAGCGGGGCGCAATCAGGTCATCAACGCCAACCGGACGTGGTACCAGATCGCGAAGTCGGCCACATGACCGGTATTTCCTACAAGCCCGTTGCTCTTGGCGAATATGTCGCGGATTTGCCGCGTGCATCGACTGTATCGGACATGCGCTTCAACTGTATCGAATGGCGACAAATGTCCCTATCCGATGCTTCGACGCCATGGAAGCGTTCACCGAATAGCGGCTGGTTGCTGTTGATCTTGTGGATCGGGGGATGCGCGATCTAGAACTTCTGTCTATGCTGCGTCAGCATTGTCTGACGATGATTTGCTCGGGACAGGGATTATCGTCGCAGATGCGGCCGGCAGAGGGGAATTTGATGGAGCGCAAGCGAGTCTGGGCTGGCGGAGAGTTATGGAAGCGTTTGCTGCCGGAAGAACCGCCATCATGGAAACGCGGGCTGGCCGTCGCTTTTGCATGCCTGCTCATCGGTTTCGCCATTCGCGCTTTTCTTTCGATATGGCTGACCGGTGCGCCATTTCTTACCTTTTACCCGCTGATCGTGGTGTCTGCAGCCTGGGGAGGCCCGTGGGCCGGCGCCCTGGTGATTGTCGCGGCCGCTTCTTTCGCTTTGGCCGGCGCTACCACCGGTGGCGCCTGGGCGGGCACGATGGCGGCGACCGTCATGTTCGTCGTATTCGGCGGCTTGATGGTCACCATCATCCACGCGCTTCAGCAGGCTATTCAGGCTCAGCAGGCCGCCGAAAGGGAAGCCGAAATCATGGCGCGCGAAATGCGCCATCGCGTTTCGAACATCATGCAGCTCGTTCTGTCCATTGCCCAGCTGACATGGCGCAATACCAAGGAGCCGGAACGCTTTATGCCGCTGTTCGAAGGCCGCCTCTCGGCGCTGTCGCAGTCGCATCGCATTTCTTCCGGCAGCGCCGGCGCGCCGCCCGATCTGCACGCGCTCCTTCGGGTTCTGCTCTCGCCCTATGGTCCCGAGCGGTTTCGCTTCTCCGGACCGAGCGTTCAGCTGCATGAAGCCATTACGCCGCGGATCGGTTTGATCATCCACGAACTCGCCACCAATGCCGCCAAATACGGCGCTCTCTCGGTGCCGGAGGGAATTGTCAGCGTGGAATGGAAGATGCTGCCGCAGCTCGTCGAGATCCACTGGACCGAAAGCAACGGCCCTTCGGTCACCCAGCCCGAGCGCCAGGGGTTCGGGAGCAAGCTCATTCCTGCCGCTCTATCGGGAGGAATGGGCGAGGTGGAGACGGTATTTGCACCCGAAGGCGTGCGAAGCTGTCTGCGCATACATTACGACGAGGCGCCGCCCGAGGCGCGGCTCTCCGCCTGAACGGCGGGTGTGCCTCCGTGTACCGCCGTTGATCGTCAATTGCACGGCGATCCCGAAAGCGAAGCCGCGTTTCGGGATCGCCAGCCCCAAATGACCTATTTCGAAAGCCCGAAGAACTCTCTTTTGTGTTCAACCGACAGAAGCCGCAGCCGCGCAAGGTTCCTCAGAATATTGACAGGCCGCTTCAGAGCGCTCCTGTTCAGGAAATACATCTCGATAAGACTGGGCGCCTTGCTGTGCGATCCCTTGTGCGCGACGCGATAGACCGCGCCCGGGAATGGCAGTGATTTCAATGGTGTTCCGCGCGCAGCCAAAGCTGGCGCTATGCGGACATGGCTGCCGAGCATATCCTTGATCCATTCGAGGGAAGCATCTTCTGCGCTCGGCGGCAGCCCGTAGAGATCCGAGCGGATGATCAGCGATGTTCCGCAATAGTGGCTGAACTGGTCCCGACCCAACAAAAGACTGCCGCCGTCGTCCCAGATATAGCCCTTGTCGATCGTCCAGCCGTTCTCGTTATGATGCTGCGACACATACTCGACAATCCGGGCGCTTACAAAATCGTCGTCGTCGACGATCATGAAGAAACGGCTGTCTCTGGCATCGAGCATGCCTGCAAGCACGCGCCGGCCCTTGTCGGCGCGGAAGGAATCGAGAAATTCTTCCTGGGTCGCATTGCCGCGATCATGGATGTCGTTCGGCGGAAAATCCACCCAGGTCACCGAGAATTTGTCCGGCAGCGCGGGAAGATCAGCGCCTCTGTTGGCGACGATCACTCCTCGCCAGTCAGGGCTGGTTTGATTGGAAATCGAGGCGACGGTCTGCGTCAGATTTTTCTTCAGCAGGCCCCAGTCGCGCGCATTTTTCTGGTGCCTCACGGGGATGATGAACGTTACTACGGTCATGACGGCCTCCGGTCGTTGTCTTTGGGCTGGGTCACGCTGCGACACCCGCCTGTTCCCTTGCCCATCGGATGCCGTCGTCGAGCGAGGTTGCCTTGTAAGAGAGATCCGTGCCTCCCGAAAAAGCATTCATGAAGCGCCGGATCTTGCCGTAATTGTTGTCGAGTACGGCATGGCGGCGTCCGATCAGGAGAGAGCAGATATGCACGTGCAGGCGGTCGGTCACGATAGCCTTGCCGCGGGAGATCTGCCGGATACCGCGCTGGAAGCGGTTGTTGGCCGCGGCATCCAGTTTGCGCAGCCGTACTTCCGAGGGACTGAGATGCAGCAGTGCGGATGCCGCGCCGAGCGCCTTTGCGACGCGCACCTTCGAACGGTTCTCGGTAATCCAGTCTTCCTTCGGGATGTCGGGATAGGCGGAAAAATCGACCGTCCCGACCTGTTCCTTATCCTGGCGGAGCATTGCAAGGACGGGGAATTGCGGCGTGTCGGGCTCTATACTGCCGATGCAAAATGCCATGTCCGGGCACAGATGCACCTGGCAATCGAAATTTTCCTTGGCGAACTGAAACGACTCCTCGTCCCGCACCAAGAGCACGAAGTTGCCGTGCCTGCCGATCGCGCGCTTGCTCTGCTCCAGCCGTTCCGGAGACTTGTAGTGAATCGACTGCGGAAACTGGACGATCTGCCGGTTCGGAAACAGCTCCATCACCCGCTCCCGGAAATCCTGGTGGAAGACCCAAACGTCGCCGAAATTGCCGCCCCCGTGAATGAAGATCGGACCGCTTGGGGCCGCGCTCTTGAGTTCGTCCGGTGAAAAATCGTCGGTCGTGCAGACGTAGGAGGGCCGCTTTGCGTAGCGATCCTTCAAATAAGCCATTTCCCCCAGCCAGATCGCGGAATCTCCGCAGTTCTTGATGTCGGGAAAATCCAGTATCGCCAAAGGTTCATCGGGCTTGACGAATTGCTTCAGGCAATCGTGCGTTCTGTTCTGGAGCCTGGTGATGAGTTCGGATTGCTGTACCGCGGGCATCGTACCTCTCTTTCGAAAGTTGTAATTAAACAGGCCTCTGATCAGGCGTGGCTGACTTTGGAAATCACCTTGGAGGCGATTCTTCGTATTTCGGTCTCGGGACCGTTTGGACGGTCCATGACCAGCCAAAGAAGGATACTGGAGGTGCAATAGAGAACGCCTCCAAGGCAAATGAGGATGGCGAGCTGCAGAGCCAGCGCCGTCGAGGTGGTCTCAACCCCCATCTGGCGGTGAGCAAGCAAGACGCCTGCCGCCATGATGGCCGAGCTCGCGAGCGCCCGGAAATTCGCCCACAGTTGTGCCGTCACCGGAACATTGATGAAGCGTTTGACGATGATCATGTTGACGAAAGCGCTGAAGAGACCGGTGAGCACCCGGCTGACGATCAGCCCCGGCAGGCCCCAGAAGACTAGGCCGACGGTGATCACTGGAACCCGCACCAGAAGCATCTGGGTATCGCGGATGAACAGGGTGCGGGTGTGGCCGAGAGCCATGCCGAGCGGCTGGTTGAGCGAGCCCAGCGTCTGCAGGGCGTAAACGGACGAGAGCGCTTGGATGATGAAGATGACAGGAAGCCACTTTTCTCCGAGAACGAGCCGGACGAGGGGGTCGGCAACGACCGCCATTCCTATGCCGGCAGGCAAGGCAACGGCCGTCAGCAGCGCCTGCGCCCGCTGATAGGCTGCCGCCAGACGATGGGGGTCGTGGCGGACATTGGCGAAACCGGGATAGATGGTCGCCGTCAGCGGCGCCGTCGCCTCGCGCGTCGGCGTCATGGCGAGCTGGCCGCCGAGCGAATAATAGCCGAGCGCGGAGCCGTCCAGCAGCTTGCCGATGAGCAGGTAGTCGAAACGCCAATTGAGCGTATTGACGATCTGCCCGGCGGTAATCCAGAGGGAAAACGAAAAGAACTCCCGCATATGGGAGAAGGTGAGGCGGGGGCGGAAGGGCATCACAAGGTATGACGTCAGGACGTTCGTCGCCTGCATGACCAGAGTGCCGACCACAAGCGCCCAGTAGCTGTGGTAGATGACGGCTATGGCGACGGTCGCGACGAATCCGGCAACTTTCTGGGCGACATTCAGTACGAATTCTTGCCAGAAGATCAGCTCCCGCTGGAGCATGATCCTGCGCGGATTGGCAAGCCCGTTGATCAGCAGGCTGAGGCTGAGCGCGAGCAGGACCCCGAACAGGCGCGGCTCCTCGTAAAGGACGGAGGCCGGATAGGCGAATGCGGCGAAGAGAAGGCACAATATCAGGCCGCGGGTCGCAGCCAATGTCCATGCGGCGCTGAAATGGGATTCTCCGGGATCTTCGTGCCGGATCAGCGCTTCGCCGAGGGAAAGCTCGGTAACCGTCGTGACGATGGCGAGCATGGTTGTCGCAAGCGCCACCACGCCAAAATCCGAAGGCAATAGATACCAGGCCAGGATAATGGTGCTGAGGGTCGACAATCCATTGACGATGACCCTCGAGAGGGTGACCCAGAGACTTCCCGTCACCAACCGATCAGCGATGCTCATGGCAGGCCCCTTCGATGCAATGTCGGGCATGGCTCATCCGGAACCGCCGCAGGCCGACAGCTACGCGAGGCGGCCATAAGCGGTCGACGTCGCTCGCGCCAAGCGAAAGCTTTTCCGGGTGAGCCGCGTCCGAAAGACACGGGTTGCCTATTGGGCACTACGCTCATTGAGCCCCCTATCTGCACTCTCCTCCCTGATGGAATTGCCACGACTTCCGTGACTGACGACGACCGCCCCCTCCGGCGGGTGATATAGCGGAGCCCAAAGCCACGGCCAGAGGTCCTTCATCAACTACTTGGCTGCGAATAATGTTGGTTTTGTGGAAGGCCGCGGGCAAGTGCGGAGGCGGTGTGGCGCGGCTGCGGTCCGAATGGCGGGATGACGACGTTCCGTCACGCTGCGTCGGTTCAGCGAGGCCATGTCTTTAGAGGCGCCCGAGCCGCCTCGGTTCAGAGCGATTGGCACGCTATGATTTGGCCGTGCATAAGCTATGTCGGTATTGGCGGCGGGCGACCTGGATCCGGGCCTTGCGCTTTAACAGAATGCCGCCGGTCAAGATCCCACATGCCCCCTGTGGCGGGATATCTTTTCGCGATTTCCGCAAATCCGCATGTTGCACCAGCGGCGCTTCCCGCCTCGCGACGTGTCTATGAACAGCCATCCACATCGTGGGCATGCATGCAGCCTTGTGCGCGGCAGCGTAAAGAATGCCTCGATCGACAGGCAGGCGAGGAATGCGGTCACAAGGGCCGGATCTTGCCATTGATTGGAGGCCAAAGCGGGCCTTTCCGCCTTCCACCCGACCGGCTGGGCTCCGAGGCCCTGCGCTGCGCCTGAGAACAAAAGGCCAAGCGGCTGCGCGGGTATCTCCTCATCCGAGGTGATCGCGTCGAAGACCTCGTACGACGATTCCCGTATCTCACGAAC
Organism: Neorhizobium sp. R1-B; assembly: GCF_004368875.1. NCBI lineage: Bacteria > Pseudomonadati > Pseudomonadota > Alphaproteobacteria > Hyphomicrobiales > Rhizobiaceae > Neorhizobium > Neorhizobium sp. R1-B. The sequence continues at coordinate 318,295 of NZ_SOEM01000003.1, read as the reverse complement.
GCTGTCGAGGAAATTCCGATCCCATATCTCGGCGACCGCTGCTGCTCCACGCTCGTCTGCCAGGCCCGCCGCAAGGAGCCACGTCCCGACGTCCCGGCAGGACTTAAAAAGTTCATTGTCCGGCGGTGGCGCGCGCCGGTCATAGACCGCGTTCGAAAGGTCCAGAGCGGGGTGACCGCCTATGAAGTGCTCCGGCACCCAGGCCGTGTGATCGCTCGACAGGGAACGTAACCTCTTAAAGCTAGTTATACGGTTACAACCACGTAACCGTATAAATCAAATTATCAGGTTTCAACGACAACGGCAAACTCAGGAGCGAATCATGCAAACCCAGTCTGACAAAATTGCCCGGCGCCGATTGGGTCTATCCGGGGGAGGCGAGCTCGCCTACGTCACGGCGGGCGATCCCTCCTACCCCGGACTATTGCTGCTGCACGGTTATGCAAGCTCATCGGCCACGTTCCGTGACGTGATCCTTCCGCTGTCGCGCGCCGCCCATGTGATCGCGCCCGATCTGCCCGGATACGGGGAATCCGATCCGCTTCCCGCGCCGTCGTTTGCAGCGCTCAGCGACGCCATCGGCGAGCTGTTGCGCCATCTCGCGGTGGGGCAGCGTTTCATCTACCTGCATGATTGGGGTGCGCCTGTCGGATTGTCGATCGCCATGCAATCGCCTGAGCTGGTGGAAGGCCTCATCATTCAGAACGCCAATGCGCACCGGAGCGGATTTGCGCCGCAATGGGAGGCGACATTCGCGTACTGGTCCGATCCAACCCCGGAAAACAAGGCCAGGGCGACCACGTTTCTCACCTATGAAGGCACGCGCGACCAGTATACGCGCGACGTGCCGGCAGAGGTCGTCGCCAAAATCAAGGGCGAGCCCTGGGTCGAGGATTGGAGGGTGCTGAACCTGCCCGGCCGCATGGAGATGCAGCGCACCCTGCTTGCGGACTACGGCAAATACGTCGCCCGCTTCGATGCGATCGGCGCGTATCTCAAGCAGTGGCAGCCGCCGGCGCTGATGATCTGGGGCCGCCATGACGCCTTTTTCGACATCGCCGAAACGCTCTCCTGGATACAGGACCTTCCACGCATGGAAGCGCACATCCTCGACGGCGGACACTTTCTCCTCGAAACTCACCCCGAGCCGGCAGCAGCCTTCATGACGGGGTTCATCAAGCAAACACGAGAGAGAAGCGCAACCCGCCTCAGGGATTAACGCCTACCGCGCCGCGACCGTATCACGGCATCCCGGTCGGTGCTCATCCTAGTGCTTCGGCCTCGCCCGACGAACTCACTTCGATGGCCATGCTGTTCGACAACCGGGCCAAGTCCTCCGAAATGGCAGTTGCTGCCGATCTGAGAACAGGAACATAGCGCTCACGGGGCTCCTGGTTCGAATCAAATGCGGACTTGAAATAGGTGAGGCCGAGGCTCGCGAGAACTCTTCCATCCTTGGCGATGATCGGAACGGCGATTGTATCGGAGTTTCGTGGTTCGACAGTCGAGGAACGGGTCGCATAACCGTTCTTCCGCACTTGCCTGAGCACGCGCAGAAGTTCATCGCGATGATGGCTTAGTGCATTCTCCGGGTTCTCCGACTTCTGCAAAATATCGATCATGACGTCGCGATCTTCAGAATCGAGAAAGGCTAGATAAGCAAGGCCCAACCCGCGCGTGAGCATGCACAGGCGCTTGTTCACCGTGCTGTGGAACGGCGAAACAAGGCTGTCTGGAACCGTGCTGAAGCGGATGATCATTCCGTCATAGTCAGGCAAGGCGATGGCGACCGGCCACTTGTGCTTGCGAGTGATTGCGATCGCCCAGGCTCGGCCAGCCTCCACGACCAGCGGCCCCTTGTGGAAGCCGGAGCTCAGCGATGTAACCAGAGCGCTCACCTGATAACCACCCTGACGCGTGTCGTTCTCGACATAGCCGGCCTCCTCGAGTGTTCGAAGGATGCGTACAAGGGTCGGCTTGGGCAGTTTCGTGCGGGCATGGAGCTGCGCGATCGTGTTGATCGGCTGCTGATTCAATTCCTGGAGCACGTTCATTGCGCGCTCGATGGCTCGAATGGTCATGGGTCCTCCTCCCAGACATCCTGCGGGTATATTTCGGCTCGCGAAACGCTGACGACGATAGGTTGTCGGTGAACCAAGTCAAGCTTTAAGGCTTCCTTAGATACGCAGAGGAGGGTTTCATGGCGACAGCAGATGATTCGAAACGCAATCGCGAGGAAGTGCGCAAGCTGATAGCGGGCGTTGACGAGGCGCTGGCGGCCAGCCTCTTACGCGGCGCACTGGATCTCCACGTGCATTCGGGTCCTTCGACAATGCCGCGGCAGCTAGATCACTTGCAAGCGGCCGAAGAAGCGGCGGCAGCCGGAATGCGCGGCCTGCTGTTCAAGGACCACCATTACTCCGTAGCGCCCTTCATTCCCCTGATGGAGCGAGTTCTCGGGGATCGAGGCCTTGCCATGTATAGCGGCCTCGTGCTCAACAATTCGACAGGGGGCTTCAACCCATTCGTCGTGGACGCTCAGTTGAAGATGGGCGCAAAGCTCATCTGGATGCCGACGGCGCAGGCTGCCAATCATATCAGAAGCGCCCACCGGAAGGTTCGGCTGGCTTCAAACGTGGAATTGAGGAGCTCGCCGGCACTGAGCGTGGTCGATGGCTACGGCAACATCCTGGACGAGGTGAAGCAGATCCTCGACATGATCGCCGAATTTGATGCCATTCTGTCGTCCGGTCATTTGCATGTCTGGGAGATCTGGCGACTGTTTGAGGAGGCGAAGAAGCGAGGAGTCAAGCGCCTGCTCATAAATCACCCGATGTACGGCCTGCACTTCACCTATGACGATATCCGCGACCTGGCAGCTATGGGCGCACTGGTCGAACAGTCCGCCGGCATGTATGTCGACAGCCGCTTCAACGTATACAGCCCGCAGGAGCTAAAGGAGCACATCTTGGCTGCCGGCGTCGCTCGCTCCTCGATCGGCTCCGACCTCGGGCAGGTGGACAATCCGACGCCTGTCGAAGGCATGAGGCAGGCCATCAAGCTCTGCCTCGCACTCGGTTTCACTGAGGTCGAGGTGCGGACCATGGTGGCCGACAATCCTGCGCGTCTGGTCGGCCTGTCCGATTGACACGACAGCGGATACGAGCCGGTGAAAGTTGTTGAGATCGAAAGGCCGGGTGGTCCGGAGGTTCTCCGGATTGTCGAACGGCAACGGCCCCGTCCCGGTCCCGGCGAGGTGCTGATCCGGGTGGTCGCGGCAGGCGTCAATCGGCCGGATGTCCAACAGCGGCGCGGGCTTTATCCGCCACCGCCAGGCGCGTCCGATATCCCTGGTCTCGATGCTGCGGGCTTCGTCGAAGAGGTTGGTGCGGGCGTGAAGACGCTGAGGGTCGGGGCTCCAGTCTGCGCATTGGTCAATGGCGGGGGATATGCGCAATATTGCTTGGCGCCGGCGGTCCAATGCATGCCAATTCCGCGTGGGCTCAACTTTATTGAAGGTGCTTCGCTTCCGGAGGTATTCTTCACCGCCTGGAACAACCTGATCTGGCTGGCGCATCTTGCCGATGGAGAAACGCTACTGATCCAGGGAGGTGCAAGCGGCGTCGGGATGGCCGGAATCCAGATCGCTCGGCATTTGCGGCAAGCGACAGTTTTTGCAACGGCAGGCAGCCCGGAGAAGCGCGACGTCTGTCTGTCTGTCGGTGCAAAAGTAGCAGTCGACTACAGGGGAGCCTGGGACGACGAAATTCGCAAACATACCGGCGGCGCGGGCGTCGACGTCATCCTGGATGGACAGGCAGGTCCGAAGACTCAGCGGCAGCTTGACCTGCTCAAGATGGATGGGCGCCTGGTCTTCATTGCAAGCCACGAGGGCGAAACGGCAGAGGTCAATGTAAGGTCGCTGGTTCGCCGCCGCCTGACTATCGCGGGCTCAACCCTGAGGCCTCGAACAGCGGATTACAAAGGTCGGCTGGCGCGCGAGCTTGTCGCGCAGGTCTGGCCGCTGATTGAGGATGGGCGCATCAAGACGCACATTCACCAGGCTGTACAGTTTCATCAGGTGGAGGACGCTCACGCCATTCTCGACGAGAACCGGCAGATCGGCAAAGTCGTGCTGGTCCTCGATCCGGCGATTGCGACCACTGTGCCCGGACCAATGCAGCCATTCTAGAAAGCGAGAGACAAAGATGACCGATCAACGACCGAGCTTCACCATGTTCCGTGAGCGTCTTCTTGCCCGTGAGCGGATGCTGGGAACCTTCCTGAAGCTGCCGACGACCCAGGTGGTCGAAATGCTCGGGCCGCTTGGCTACGATTTCGTCGTCATCGACCAGGAGCACGCGCCGCTGGATCGCGGCATCACCGATCTGATGATCCTTGCGGCCCGCGCATCCAACATCGCGCCTCTGGTCCGCATTGCCGAATTCAGTGCCGCGACCATCCTTTCGGCGCTGGACTGCGGAGCCATGGGAATCATGGTTCCGCATGTCAATTCGGTCGAAAAAGCTGAGGCTGTTGCCCAAAGCTGCCGTTATGCGGGGGGCACTCGGGGCTTTGCCGGCCTGACGCGCGCCAGCACCTGGGGCAGTGTCGCCGGCGCGCAGCACATGAAGGCGCAGGACAGGCAGGTTGCCTGCATCGTCATGATCGAAGATCAGGATGCGATCGAGCACGCGGAAGCAATCGCCCGAGTCGATGGAGTGGATGCGCTATTCATCGGTCGGGGCGATCTCACCGCTTCGTTCGGGAACGATCCGGATGCCGGCAGCAAGGTTGCGGAGATCAGCAGGAAAGTCGCTGCCGCAGCCCGAGAGGCCGGCGTTCCGCTCTTGATGTTGCCGACGACCAGAGACGATTTTGAATTTGCGAAAGGTCTCGGGGCAAGCGCCTTGTTGCTCTCAAGCGATCATGGCTTCATCCGCTCCGCCGCGGCCAAGACGATCAAAGACTTCTCAGACTGATTCAGCGTTTAACAAATGAGCATTCGATCGGAGAGAGATGTGACTGCAATCGATATCCCCATGGCCACGGTACCCGAAGTGGCCGTTGTCACAGGAGGAAGCAGCGGTATCGGCAAGGCTACAGCAGCCCGCCTGGCGGAGCTGGGTTCAACCGTCGTCGTCGGCTACAACAGCCGGGCGGATGCCGCCAACGACGTGGTAGGCAGCCTCAAAGGAACGGGCCACATCGCCATGCGCATCTCGATCGATGATCCCGCATCAATCGCCGACGCTGCTGCTGCCGTAGGCGACCGATTTGGGAAGATCGATACGCTCGTCAACTGCGGTGGTGCGACGACGCCGGTTCCCGCCGCTGACCTAGAGGGTCTTACAGACGACATATTCGACCGCACGGTTATGCTTAACCTCCGCGGCCCATTCGCAGTGATCCGTGCGTTTCGGCCGCTGCTGGAACAGGGCGACAACGCTTCCATCGTTAATCTTTCCTCGATTGCTGCGCGCACGGGGATCGGAAGCAGCCTCGCCTATCTTGCGGCAAAGGGTGGGCTTGATTCACTGACGATTGCGCTTGCCAAGGTGCTGGCGCCGAAAGTGAGGGTGTTTTCGGTATCGCCTGCAGGTGTCGACACCGATTTCGTGCCCAACCGCAGCCGCGAGCAGCTCGAAAAGGTCGCAGAAAAACTGCCGCTGGGGCGGGTGACGACACCCGACGACGTGGCGCGCGCGGTGATTGCCTGTATCGTTAACCTGACGAGTTCCACCGGGATCATTGTGCCGGTGGATGAAGGCCGGCATCTATAAGGAGCGTTTCGAGCCAGTGCCAGGGCCGTCAGGCGAAACGCCGAGGAGATTACGTTGCCACCGGCGCCCGGTCCTGTACTGCTCTCAAACTCCGAGTCTTCTGGGGAGGATGCCGATGAAGATCAGTCGAGATAGTATATTAGGGCTTTTTTTTGCAGTGACCGGCTGTGTCGTGCTGGGGATTGCAGTCCAGTATCCATTCGGCACGGCAGGCCGCATGGGGCCAGGCTTTTTTCCCGTCATCGTATCAGGCCTTCTTGTCGCGACCGGTATCGGCGTTCTTGTCCGGTCGGTTTCCGGATCAGTTGAAGTCTTGTCTGCGATCAACTGGAAGGCGCTAATCATGGTGCCTGCAGCGATCGTTGTCTTCGGTTTAGCGATCGAGCCGCTTGGCTTCCTGCCAGCCGTGCTGCTGCTCCTCGTCCTATGCGCCGTGACGAGCGTCAAGTTTCACATTGAGTTGAAGTCGGCAGTCGGAGCGCTGGCCTTCACCGGACTGTGTACCGTGCTCTTCATCGAACTGATCGGGTTGCCGATTCCGGTGCTCGGCACCTGGCTACACGAATAGGACTTGTGGTTCCAACATGGATATCTTCAACGGACTTCTGCTGGGCTTCTCGACTGCCACGACGTTTAGTAATTTTCTCTATTGCTTCCTTGGGGTTTTGCTCGGCACGACTGTCGGCGTGTTGCCCGGACTGGGGCCGGTCGCGACAATCTCCATGCTTCTGCCCTTCACTTTCGGACTTCCCGTCGATACTGCACTGATCATGCTGGCCGGCATTTTCTATGGATCGCAATATGGCGGGTCGACAACCGCGATCCTGATGAACCTTCCGGGCGAGGCTTCCTCGGTCGTAACCACGCTTGATGGCCATGCAATGGCCAAACAGGGCAAGGCGGGCCGTGCTCTTGCAGCAGCGGCGATCGGCAGCTTCTTCGCCGGCACTGTGGGCACGCTTTTCATCGTGGTCTCGGCGCCGTTGCTTGCCAGTTTTGCTCTGACTTTCGGCCCGGCGGAATATTTCTCCTTGATCGTGCTTGGGTTGATCACGTCGATGGTGCTGGCCAGCGGGTCGATGCTCACTGCTTTGGGTATGGCCCTGTTCGGCGTCATGCTGGGGATGATCGGAACAGACGTTAATTCGGGCGCTGCGCGTTTTACCTTCGGCACACCGAACCTGCTCGACGGGTTGAACTTCGTGGTGGTCGCGACGGGCATCTTCGGCCTAGGCGATGTCCTTGCTAATCTCGAGGACGAACGCAGCCGGCCGGCCAGCGTCGCGACCGTCAGCAGTCTCTTCCCGACCCGCGAGGACTGGAAACGCATCATAGCGCCGGTGCTTCGCGGTACTGGGATTGGCGTCCTGCTCGGCGTCCTGCCCGGAGCGGGGGTTCTCCTTGCGTCCTTCTCGGCCTACGCGCTGGAAAAGAAGGTTTCGCGTCGTCCCGACGAGTTCGGCAAGGGAGCGATCGAAGGTGTGGCTGCACCCGAAGCGGCCAACAACGCGGCGGCTCAGACATGTTTCATCCCGATGCTGACGCTCGGTCTGCCCGGCACGGCAACCATGGCGCTGATGATCGGGGCCTTGGTGGTGCAGGGTGTGCAGCCAGGACCGGAAATCTTGACACAGCAACCGGCACTCTTCTGGGGCCTCGTGGTGTCCATGTGGCTTGGCAACCTGATGTTGCTGTTCTTGAATCTCCCGCTCGTCGGCTTGTGGGCCAAACTGATTTCGGTGCCGTATCACTACCTGTTCCCGATGATTTGTGTCTTCGTGGCGATCGGCGTCTACAGCATCAACAACAGCGTGTTTGACGTTTACATGATGGCCCTGTTCGGGGTGCTGGGATATTTCTTCAGGAAGGTCGGCGCAGAACCCGCGCCGCTCATCCTCGCGATGATCCTCGGTCCGATGGCCGAGGAATATCTGCGCCGGGCGCTGCTGATCTCGCATGGCGACGCCAGCGTCTTCTTCACCAGTCCGCTCAGCCTTGGGACCCTCATTGTTGCAGCGTTGCTGCTTCTATCGATCATATCTCCACGTTTTCGCAAAGTACGCGAGGAAGGGCTGCAGGAGGCAGACTAAAAGTCGTCGGCTTCCTGCACCTTCGCACGATCGGCATTCAACACATCAGGAAACGCTATGCCACAAGACCTCGACGCTCGCTTGCGTGCACATCTCGACCGGGAGGAAATCTTTGACCTTGTCAGGCGCGAGCGCTTTGCACGCGACCAGCGCCGTTTCGACGTGATGGCCGAATGTTTTCATCGCGACGCCTATGTCCGCACGAGTTGGTATGACGGCCATGGCGGTGATGTCTATGTGGAGGCGACGCGGAAATGGATGGGTGATACCGGCAACAGCAAGCACTGGGTATTTCCGGCCTTTGCCCAAATAGCGGAAGACCGGGCGACGGTGGAAAGCCCGGCGATGATCTTCAATCGCGCGCGGCTTGGGGATGTTGAGGTAGATTTTCATGTGTTCTGCCGCTTCTTCTCCCGCGTAATCAGGGAGGGCGGTGTGTGGAAACTCCTGTCCTTCCACGTTTTCTTCGAGCGCGACGTGATGAAGCCGGTTAACCCGTCCGAAACGCTTCCGATCGACTGGAGGCAGCTCAACATGATGCGGCCCTCCTACAAGTTCCTCACCTATATCCAGACTGTAAGGGGAGTGAAGGTCAATCCCGACCTGCTTGGCGACGACCGGCCGGATGAACTTGCGGCCTTCCACGCAAGTGAGGAGGTTTGGTTGGCCGGGGGCGAGTAGGAAGGGTTCCTGGTTGTCTGGGCCATTCCATAGAGCGAAACAACGGAAGCCAGATGTTCGAAAGGTGACCGGGTTGTTTTAGTTTAACACTCAAGAGTGGGAGGAAGAACAATGAAGAGACGCGAATTCATGGTGCTCAGCGGCACTGCATCCTTGTTGGCCGCAAGCGGAACCGCATGGTCAGCGAGCAAGTGGCCGAGTAAATCCGGTGTGGTAATATCGGCGTACCCCCCAGGTGGCACGAGTGACATCATCACCCGCCTAGTGGCGGATGCCTTGACCGCCAAGTTCGGCCAGCAGTTCGTCGTGGAGAACTACGCCGGCGCGGCGGGGGCGTTAGCCGGCGGCAAGCTCGCTCGCGCGGCGCCTGACGGTTACACGATCATGGTAAGCGGCAGCGCGCCGATCGCGGCAAACAAGGTCGTGCAGAAGAACCTTGCTTACGATCCTCAGGTGGATTTCACTCCGATTTCGATCGTCGCCGAGAGCCCCGCGCTACTGACTGCGAGTGCTTCTGCCCCAGCGAAGTCGCTTCAGGAGCTCGTTGCTTACGCCAAGGCGAACCCCGGCAAAGTAAATATCGGCAATCCCGGCGCCGGTACGAAGGGACATATCGCAGCGGCGATCATAGGGCAGATGGCAGGGGTCGAAATCAACCACATCCCCTATAAGGGGTCACCGCCGCTGCTGACGGATCTGCTTGGCGGCCATATCCATTTCGCTCTCGATGCCCCCTCGAACTATCTGCCGCATATCCGTGACGCCAAGATTCGCGGGCTTGCTGTGACATCTCTCAAGCGTGCCAGTGAGATGCCGGATGTGCCCACGGTCGCTGAACAAGGGTTCAAGGATTACAACCAGACTTTGTGGTTCGGTGCCGTCGGTCCGAAGGGCATGCCTGCCGAAATCGTCGACGCGCTCCATGGCGCTATCAAGGAATGGACGGACATGCCGGCGACACAGGAAAAGCTGAAATCGCTTGGCCTCACTCCGATTGCCAATACTCCGGACGAAATGCGAGCCGCAATCGACAAAGAAATCGAATCCATCCGGCCACTTGTAGACGCTGGTCTCGTGCAGCCGACCTGATTCTGATCAACATCCAAAGCTGGATGACAAGAAGCCCCGGAGAAATCCGGGGCTTCTCGGGTCAGGCTCCTGGCATCGGGTAGTCACCCTCGTTGAGGACCCAGCCGGGCTTAAGTGAAAAATCCATGCGCGGCGGTGCAAAAATGTCGACGAGCTGGTTCACGCCGCCCGATTCTGCTGTGGTGGTGTGGATCGATGGGGGTGGGATAACGCAGGCTGACGGTGACTCGCAGTAGAGATGCTCATCTTCCCGCCAGATGTTCATGTTCGTTGTCCACGGCCAACGCAGATGGTGCGTGAACGCACCGCTCAGCGCCAGCGAGCATTGTTCAAAATCGTCATGATGATGCGGCGAGACCTGGTCGCGTGCCCGGGGTCCAACACGCGGCGTGAGGTAGTTGATCATGAAGGTTGTGCAGCGATAAATCCTGCCGAACCGTGATGTATCCTCGGGAACATCCAACGTGTACCACCTGAGCTTTAGTCCGTCTTTTGGCTCCGGCCATGCTTCGAAGGGTGGAACGTTGGGATGCTCTCCTTTGAAGGCGTCCGCATTGGAAGCCGCACTGGCCAGGTCATCCGATTTCGGCGTGAAGAGCCGGACAATGTTGCCTGAGCTCAGCATGCGGATGCTGCTTTCACCTGGCGGCACAAAGGCGACGGAGTAGCCCGGAACAATAGTGACGCCCTCCTTTGTCGTGATTTCGACGCTGGTGTCCCGGTCAGGGATGATCAGGGCGTATTCGTCGGGTTGGGCGCTGCGTGGAAAGACGCCGTTCTGCTGCGCGTCACTGTAAGCGATGACAAAATTCTCGCCACGGCTGATCCAAGTCTTGCCGTTCTGGTCCGAAACCTGCGGTTCGGTCGCGTAATAGAGGCTGAGCTGCGAGCCGAAATAGCTCTGGTGCACATGGTTCTTCTTTGGCGTCGCAGCTTGGATCAGGCTGGCTCTGGGGTCACTCTGGTCGTACATGGTTCCTCCGCTTCGGTTTGGAATTGGTCGGCAGGCATCAACGGCCTCGCTCACTTGGGCAACTGTTTCTTCAGCCTCAGGATCTCGCGCGCATCTCCAGGCGTGGCGATCGAGCCACCCAGTTCCTTCAGGATGCGTACGGCTTTCTGGACGAGCTCCGCATTGCTTTTGGCCAGCACGCCCTTTTCAAGGTAGATGTTGTCCTCCAGCCCGACGCGCACATGCCCGCCCAGCAGCCAGGCCTGCGCCAACATGGGAAACTCCCATCGGCCAATGCCGAACGCGGCCCAGTGGGAGCCGGCGGGCAATAGCGATTTCATATAGGCAAGGGTTTCCGGTGTAGCGATTGCGCCATAACGGACGCCGAGCACGATCTGGAAGAGGGCGGGCGAGTCGAGACGGCCTTCTTCGATGAACTGGTTGGCGAGTTGAATATCACCGGTATCGAAAACTTCCAGTTCGGGAAGGACGCCTGCTTCGCGAATGATGTCGGCCATGATGGCGAGGTTGCGCGGCGTGTTGATCACCACTGACGTGCCGGAATACATCGTATTGAAATCGAGGCTGCAGATTTCCGGCCGGAGTGTCGCGATATGCTCGACGCGTCGCTCGGGCGGCAGCAGCGTGGTTCCGGGCCCGGCAATGCTCGGATCCTTTTCGCCAGGCACGTACCTTCCTCCAGGTCCGGTGGTAAGATTGATGATGACATCCTCATCGGCCGCGCGAAGGCGATCCACGACTTCGCGATAGTGTTGCAGTTCCATGCTTGGACGCCCGTCAGGATGCCGGACGTGAATATGCACGATCGCCGCGCCGGCCCTGACCGCTTCGAGGCAGGAATTAGCGATCTGCTCAGGCGTGACCGGCAGATAGGGGGTCGATTCGACGCTGGTGATATTACCCGTGACGGCGCAACTGATGATCGTAGGATAGGCCAAGCTTTTCTCCGTGCTTCCAAAGGCGGTGCTATGATGGTGACGGTCTCCTCGCTCGCATCTGCGCCAGCCGAGGGCAAAGCAATTCCGGAAGCGTTCCGCGGACAGAAATGCTGTCTCCGCATCCATCCGCAGACAGAAGATGACCGGCGACGCGGCTGCTCTCACCGGTCCTGCCGAAGCGGCGGCGGCCATTGTCCCTGGCGCTAGCGGGTCGCGTGAGACGATCTGATTGGCAAGTTGAGCGTGCCGTTTCGAGCGGCGAAACGCCGTGAGTGTCGGGTTCAAAGAAACGGGAGGGCAGGATAGGTGTGACAGACGGGCTCAAGCTGCATGCGAGGAGTGGCAACGGAAAGCGCTAACGAAACCTGATCTTCAGATGACACGACAGGTCGCCGAGCCTGCTCGCACCGAGATTGCGGTCGCCGGTATTCCCTCTTTGGCGCACGACGGGGCGTCGGTCTATGGCGCTGGCAGCGCACCAGCAAAAGGTCCTCCATTGAGACAAGAACGAGGCAGGGTGGCATGAGCGGGCAATTTACTTTGAACATAAATGGACGAGATCACTGTGTGGATGTTCCCTCCGACATGCCTCTGCTCGATGTGCTGCGCAATCATCTGGGGCTGAAGGGCAGCCGCTATGGCTGCGGCCTCGAGCAATGCGGGGCCTGTATGGTCCTGGTGGATGGAGAGGCGACATATTCCTGCAGTCGTGAGGTCGGCACGTTTGTCGGTAAACGCATCACCACCGTTGAGGGCCTGGCCTCTGATGGAAAGTTGCATCCGCTTCAGCAAGCGTTTCTCGATGAGCAGGCAGGGCAATGCGGATATTGCCTCTCCGGAATCCTGATTGCGTCGAAGGCTTTTCTGGATCGCAATCCCAATCCGACGCGGGCCGAGGTCGCTGCGGCACTTGATGCAAACCTCTGTCGCTGTGGTTCGCATCCCAGGATCCTGCGCGCGGTACTGAGGGCTGCGGCCGCAATGCGAGGGGAGGTGGTCTGATGGCTGCGCTTTCACATAGCCTCAAGGAAAACCCGCGTCTCGACCTTTGGCTTCGCTTCCTGGACGACCGCACGGTCCGGATCGGCACTGGGAAGGTCGAACTCGGGCAGGGGGTACTGACGGCACTTAGTCAGATCGCTGCAGAAGAGCTGGATCTGAGGGTTGATCAGATCAGCATAATGTCCGGCAACAGCCTTCAGGGGCCGGGGGAGGGTTATACCGCCTCCAGCTGGTCAATCGAACATTCAGGGTCAGCAATCCGCCTCGTCGCAGCCGAGGTTCGCGCGCTCGCGCGCATGCATGCAGGGTTGCGCCTGAACGCATCGCCAGACGAGTTGACAATCGTCGAGGGGGCCTTCTTCAAGAATGGTGTTGCGAGTGGGCTCGATTACTGGGCAATCGCCGACGATCTCGATCTTTCCGTGGAAGTGAGCGGCAGGTTCTTGCCAAAATCGGCGGACCAGTATCGCATCGTCGGAGCCTCCATTCCACGACTCGATCTTCCGGAAAAACTCACCGGATCCGGATTCATTCATGACATGACCCTGCCGGGCATGCTTCATGCGCGTACCCTGCGTCAGCCGGGTCGCGGCGCAAGGCTGGTTACGCTCGACGAGGCCGCCATCAAGCGCAGGGCGGGTGGCGATATCAGTATCATACGTATCGACAGTTTCGTGGCCTTCGTCGGTGCCAGCGAGACTGTCGTCCGCGCTGCGGCCGACGCTGCTGCGACATATGCGGTGTGGGACAATGCGCGGATGCTTTCTCCCGAAGCTGCAACGGCCGAATGGGTGGCGGCGCAGCCCTCGACGGACCTGATGATGGGCGATCCGCCTCAAGATGCGGTTCACGATCGGGTATCGCTCAGCTTCACGCGCTCCTTTCTATCTCATGGGTCTCTCGCACCGTCATGCGCATTGGCACTTTACCAGCACGGCACGTTGACCGTCTGGTCTCATGGCCAGGGCATGCATCCATTGCGGGAGAACATTGCCAAGACGCTCGGCCTTCCTTTGGAAAGCGTGGCGTGCCACCACGTTCAGGGCGCTGGGTGCTACGGGCACAATGGCGCTGATGATGCCGCTTTGGATGCTGCTCTTGTGGCACGGGTGCTTCCTGATCAGCCGATCCGACTGATGTGGCGGCGCCAGGAGGAGTTCGGTTACGAACCGCTTTCCTCCGCCATGACTGTCGCCGTCCATGTGAATCTCGATGTCAATGGGCGTCCCGATGATTGGACGACCGAGGTGTGGAGCGCCACCCACGGCCAACGCCCGGGTGTCGGCGGGGCGTACCTGCTTGCCGCTGAGGCGATGAATGAGCCGCCTCCTGAACGGAAGCCGTTCGATATTCCACTTGAGCGAGGCGGCGGCGCTGTTCGCAACGCAATTCCCCTCTATGACGTCTCCGGCAAGCGGATCAGCTTTCACCTGATCCACGACGTGCCAGTGCGCACATCTTCCCTACGCGGGCTTGGCGCCACTCTGAATGTCTTTGCGATCGAAGCTGTTATGGATGAGCTTGCGGCTCGCGTGGGCGAAGATCCTATCACCTACCGCCTTTCGGCCCTTTCAGACCCGCGCGCCCGAGCGGTGCTTGAACGGGTCGCGGCAATGGCAGGTTGGTCATCTCGTGGTACCGGCGGCGCGGGGGTCGGCCTGGGGGTAGGGATCGCTCGCTACAAGAACTCCTCAGCCTATGCCGCAGTCGTCGCAGCGGTCGAGGTGGAAGAAGCAGTGCGCGTCACCGATGTCTGGTGCGCCGTGGATGCGGGTCTCGTCATCAATCCGGACGGCGCCGAAAATCAGATCGAGGGCAATATCGTCCAGGCCATCAGCTGGGCCTTGATGGAAGAAGTCCGCTTTGACGCCCAGGGCATTTCCACGCTCGATTGGCAAAGCTACCCAGTCATCCGATTCAAGGACATCCCCGAAATCCGGGTTGAACTGATCGAGGCGAGCCAGCACGAAGCACTCGGGATAGGAGAATGCGCTGGCGGACCTGCCGCCGCGGCCATCGGCAATGCCGTGGCACACGCTTTGGGCATGTGCATCCACCACATGCCGATGACACGCGAGCGCATCATGGCTGCTGCTTTGCAGGCCTGAGTGCCTGACACGAACATTATACAGAGGATCGGGGACATGGAAAATATTGCGTCGATTTCGGGCGGACTTGCGGGATTGAAGGGAGAAACGGTTCTCTTCTACAGCCCCGGCGCCTGTTCACTTGCCTCCCATATTGCCCTGGAGGAGACCGGCAGGCCGTTTCGCCCGGTCGAGACGCTGCTTGGGAAACAACAGCATCTGTCGGAGGACTACCTTTCCATTAATCCCAGGGGCAAGGTTCCCGCCCTCGTGACCCCGGACGGCGAGGTCCTGACCGAAAACACCGCGATCCTGACCTACATCGCTCTTAGTAATCCCGAGACCGCTCTTCTTCCGACCCGCCTCCTCGACCAGGCGCGTTGCATCGCGCAGATGGCCTGGTTCTCAAACACCCCCCACATGTTTCAGAAAGCAAAATATCGTCCCTACCATTTCGCAGACAGGGAAGAGGTTCACGGCGATATCCGGGAGAAGGCGACTGCAAAATATTGGGAGTGCGTCGTCGAAATCGACCGGATGATTGGCGACCAGGAATGGATCATGGGTGACCGCTATACGGTCGTCGATCCCTATGCGCTCGTCTTCTATGGCTGGGGAACGAGCAACGGCCTACCGATGGAGACGCTGGCGCATTTTAATCGGCACAAAGACCAGATGCTCGAAAGAGCTGCCGTGCGCGCCGTGCTGGAGCGGGAGAAGAACCCGCATTTCGAGGCGTATCGTCTCAAGTCGCAGCGCTGAAGGCCGGCTGCTATAGGAGCGTCATCCGAACCTACGCGGGGAGCGGGGAAAAGATGGGAGTGTCCATTGACCAATACACCTTCACCGCGCTGGTGAGGCAAAACCCTCAACAAGGCGACAGCAGCCACAGAGGCTTAGTAGGCGAAGAGGCCGCAGGTGATCGGCCCTTGATCTTCCGGACGCATTGCCAGTCGCGAACGCAGAGCCTGGTGAAGAACATCAGCGATTATCGCAAAGCCTGAGTATTGGAACTTCACACCCAAGCCGACTTTAACAGCGTGCTGATTAAGGTCCGCATCGATGGTCCCAGGACCGAAATCGAACGTCTTGCAGCCGAAGTCGCTGTAACGATACTCCACGCGAGCGAAGATGTTGCCCGTAAACGCGTAATCGGCACCAGCGCCAACGGTGTAACCGCTAAACATTCCCTCTTCAGTGCCGAAGCCAAGTACGCTCACCCGCCATGACTTGAAGATGTCTTTGGCCGGCCCTCGACTTTGACGGCGGCACGGCACGGCCCGGTAGAACGACGTTCGATGATGCGTGAAGCGACGTAGATCCGTCTTGCCGGATTTCCTCGCTGGCGGGGATGTTCGATGCGCTCCATCAAGAGTTGCAGCCCGACAGCGCCGCATTCCTGGCCTTCCATGCGCACGGTGGTGAGCGGCGGCGAGATCTGCGTCGCCGGCGAGAAATCGCCGAACCCCACGACCGACACGTCGTCGGGAATGCGATAGCCCTGACCCAGCAGTTCCGATACCACCGTCAGCGCCAGGCCGTCATGGGCGCAGAAGAAGGCGGTGGGCTGTACGCCGCTCTCCTTGAGCTCGGCAAAGGCTTCCGCAAATCCGCCATGCTCCTCGAATTGCAGCACATGCAGCGCGACGTCGTCATTGCGTTCGGCCACCTCGCGCGCGCCATAGAAGCGTTCCCGCCGGCCGCGATAGCCCGGCACGCCGTAGACATAGGCGATGTTGCGATGGCCGAGCCGCAGAAGATATTCCATCACGGCCTGTCCCGCTTCGTGGTCGGTGCCGGAGACCTGGTCGGCATCCTCGAGCGGATCAATCCAGCCGAGGCGCACCACCGGAATGCCGCTTGCGGTCACGGCGGCGACCGCGGCGCTGTCATGAGGGCCGACCAGCAGAAGCCCCGCGCAGGTCTTGGCGAGATCCTCGAGCTGCCCGGCGCCATGGGTCCAGCGGATCCTGAGCCCCATGCCGATGCGGTGGGCCTGGGCCTGCACGCCGTTCTGGATCTGTATGTAGAGTTCACTGTTGACGGGGTCGTGGTCGTGGAACACCACGGCGATCTCGCGAAGCTCGTCCTTGTTGACGGGCCTGATATAGCCGAGCCGCTGGGCAGTTTCCCGAATACGCTCGCGGGTCTCCTCGCTGACGCCGCTCTTGCCCGAAAGCGAGCGCGACACCGCGTATTTGGAAAGCCCGACCTCTCGTGCGATCGTCTCCAGGCTGACCTTGTCCCTGCTCTTCATCCCGTGCCCTCTGTCCCCGCTTTGTCAGCTACACTGTTGCGCCGCAAAACACAAACATGAAGCGCAATATGACATAACACTTTACCTAACGATATTATATTGCAAACCTCTCGTTATCCAAGCCCTGGGGAGGAACAAAGGGGGTGGATGTGTGGAGGAGACACTCATGATCAAGATGAAACGTCGTACCTTTCTGGCCGGCAGTTCGGCCGTTCTCGTATTGCCCGCGCTGCCTGCGGTTGCTGCATCCTATAAGGAAGCGGATATCCTGAAGGAAAAGGTCGCGAGCGGGGTGCTGCCTGCCGTCGCGGAGCGGCTGCCGGAAAACCCCCTGGTGATCAAGCCGGTCGAAGACATCGGCAAATATGGCGGCGACTGGAAGATGGCGCTAGTCGGGGGTGGGTCGCTGTCGATGCTGTTCCGCTACCAGGCCTATGAGCCGCTTTTGCGTTATACGCCCGACTGGTCGGGGGTGACGCTCAATATCGCCGAAGCCTTCGATGCCAACGACGACGCGACCGTCTACACCATCCGCCTGCGCAAGGGCATGAAGTGGTCCGACGGCCACCCCTATACCACCGCCGACGTGAAGTTCTGGTATGACACCGTGCTGACCGACAAGCGCGTCGCCGTCACCAGCCAAGGCCACTGGAAGACGGCCGGCAAGCCGGCCAAGCTCGAAGTGGTGGACGAACAGACCTTCAAGGTGATCTTCGAGAAACCTAACGGTATGTTCCCGCTGCAGGTGGCCTGGTCCAACTGGGATCACACCACCCGCTGCCCGAAGCATTATCTCGAGCAGTTCCACATCGACTACAATCCGAAGGCCGACGAGCTTGCCAAGCAGCGCGGTTTCGACAGCTGGATTGCCTCGTTCCAGTCGGCCTCGGGTTTCCAGGAAGACAATACCTTCTTCCTGAATTCGTCGAAGAAGCCGACCCTGAATGCCTGGGCGTTCACCATCGCGCCCGGCGAAAACACCGAGCGGGTCGTGGCGGAGCGCAATCCCTATTACTGGAAGGTGGATACCGAGGGCAATCAGCTGCCCTATATGGACCGTATCGTCTACCAGATGGTCGCCGACCCGCAGGTCCTGCTCTTGAAGGCGATGCAGGGCGAAATCGACATGATGGACCAGTATATCGCCACGCCGAACAACAAGGCGGTGCTTTATGATGCGCGCCAGCAGGGCGATTACGACTTCTACACGCTGACCTCCACCGAGGCCAACGTGATGAACTTCATCTTCAACCTGAACCATAACGATGCGACCAAGCGCAAGCTCTTCCGCGACAAGCGGTTCCGCGCGGCCCTCTCCACCGCGCTGGATCGACAGGCGCTGATCGACGTCGTTCTGGTTGGCCAGGGCGCGCCCGCGCAGCCTTCCATCAAGGAGGGTGATCCGCTCTACAACGAGCAACTGGCCAAGCAGTTTACCGCCTATGACGAGGCCCAGGCCAATGCCCTGCTCGACGAGATCATCCCGAAGCGCGATGCCCAGGGCTTCCGTCTCGACGATGAGGGCCGCCGCGTCACCGTCATCTTCGAGATCGACCAGGCGCGCGCGGTGTTCCTCGATCTGTTCCAGTTGGTCATTCCGATGTTCCAGGCTGTCGGCATCGACGCGCAGATGCGCTCCATGGACCGGTCGCTATGGGAGACCCGGGTGCGGCAGGGACGCGATTTCGATGCCACCGCCCACCAGTTCGGCGCCAATGGCGGCGTCGCGGCCGTGCTCGACCCGCGCTACTTCGTGCCGACGGATTCCAACGCGATGTATGCGCCAGCCTGGCAGCTCTGGTATCTCGACCGCAACAACGCCAATGCAGAAGAGCCGCCGCCGGAAACGAAGAGACAGCTTGAGCTCTACGATTCGCTCAAGGCCACCTCCGACCCGGCTGCGCGCAACGAGATCATGAAGCAGATCCTGCAGATGGCTGCGGACAACTTCTATGTGTTCGGCGTTTCGCTGCCGCCCGACGGCTACGGCATCGTCAAGAACAACATGAGGAACATCACCCGCGTGATGCCGAACTCCTTTGGCTGGCCGACACCCGCGCCGACCATGCCGGAGCAATTCTACAAGGTCTGATCCGGCCGCACCGAACCATGCCGAACGCCGGCCCGCAAGGGCCGGCGAACGGGAAAGCCTTGCCTGAAGCAGTTTCAGCCGAACTGCGCGGACGACAAACGGATAGAGCGGAAATGCTCTGGGAATGGATGACGACGATGCTTGAATCCGTAAGAGAAACTGCCGGCACGCTGAGAACGCTGGAGTGGTACCGGACCGCGACCCGCTGGACCCAGTTGACCTTTGTCGAGGACGATCCGGACCGCTACGATCCGGCCTTCTGGATCGAGGTGTTCAAGCGGACCAGGTCCAATGCGCTGTGCCTCAGCGCCGGCGGCTATGTCGCTTACTATCCCAGCAAGGTGCCCTACCACTATGTCAGCCGCCATCTGGGCGACCGCGATATCTTCGGCGCCCTGGTCGATGCCGCGCGCCGGCTCGACATGCATGTCATGGCCCGCGTCGATCCCCATGCCATCCATGACGACGCCGCCAAGGCCCATCCGGAATGGGTGATGATCGATGCCGACGGCGCGCCGCGGCGCCACTGGGCCTATCCGGATGTCTGGGTCACTAATGCCTATGGCGACTACAATTCGGTTTTCATGCCCGATGTGGTGAAGGAAATCGTCCGCGACTACGATATCGACGCGATCTTTGCCAATCGCTGGCAGGGCCACGGCGTCGACTATAGCGAGGACAGCGCCCGCCGCTTCCGCGACATGAGCGGCTACGACCTGCCGAAGATCGCCGATGCGGACGATCCAGCCTGGCAGGCCTGGCTGCAATGGCGCCGGCGCGTGCTCACCGAAGTCATCGCCCAATGGGACGATGCGGTGAAGGCGATCCGCCCGCATGCAAGCTTCATTCCCAATATGAGCGGCGCTTCGCTGATGGAGTTCGACCTGTCCGTCATCACCAAACACTGCCCCTTTCTCGTCGTCGATCACCAGGGTCGCAAGGGGCTGGAGGTCGGCTGGTCGGCCGGGCGCAACGGCAAGCGTATCCGCGCCACCTTCCCGGATCGGCCCGTTATCCTCATCACCTCGATCGGCCCGGAAGAAGCCTATCGGTGGAAGGATGCCGTAACCTCAGCCGAGGAGATCCAGCTGTGGATCAACAACGGCACCGCCCATGGCCTCAGCGCCTGGTTCACCAAGTTCAACGGCGTCGTGCCGGACGAGCGCTGGGTGGAGCCCGTGGCGGCCGCCTTCGGCTTGCAGGCGGCGATCGAGCCTGTCCTGGCCGACATGGCCCCGACGGCCGAAATCGCCGTCATCGATCCGTCCACCACCCTGCGCCACTGGGCGCCGGAAGACAGGCACAATGCCGAAAAGCACGATCTCGGCTTCTATCACGCGCTGGTCGAGGCCCGGCTGCCCTTCGAGCTTTTGTCGGATCAGGTGCTGACGGCGAGCGAGCTCGACCGCTTCAAGGTGATCGTGCTTGCCAATGCTGCCTGCCTGTCGGACGCCCAGGTCAAGGCGATCCGCGATTATGTGGCGCGCGGCGGCAGCGTCGTCGCCGCCTACGAGACCTCCCTGCGCGACGAGTTCGGCAAGTTGCGAACGGAATTCGGCCTCTCGGATGTTCTCGCCGCCCGCTACCAGTCCGGGCCGCGCGGCATCGTCAAGAACACCTATGTGGCGCTATCGGGCGAACATCCCGTCAACCAGGGCTATGAGGGCGCGGCCCGCATCATGGGGGGCACGCGGCTCATCCATGTCGAACCCACTGATGGGGCGGACACGCCCTTCCTCTATGTGCCCGATTTCCCCGACCTGCCGATGGAGGAAGTCTATCCGCGCAAGGCGCCTGAAGGTGCCGCCGTGATTGCTCGCGAGACCGGCAAGGGCGGCCGCACGGTCTACATCCCCTGGAATATCGGCGAGATCTTCTGGGAAGTCTTTGCCATCGATCATGGGCGCCTGATCGCCAATGCCGTGCGCTGGGCGCTCGGAAAAACCTCCCGCGTCACGGTGGAAGGGCCCGGCGTGATCGACCTTGCGCTACGGGAGAACGAGCAAGGCCTCGCGCTCAGCCTGTTCAACCTCACCAATCCCATGATGATGAAGGGACCGATCCGGGAAAACTTGCCCTTGGCGGCGCAGACCGTTTCGGTGGACATTCCCCAGGGCAAATCGCTGGGGCGGGCCTGGCTTGTCGTTGCCGATCGCGCCGCCGAGGTCCGGATCGAAAACGGCCGCGCCGTCGTCGTGGTGCCGGGGATCGAGCGGCTGGAGGTCTTGCACCTTGCCTGGGCCTGAGGCGACAGGCAAACGAAGCGCTTCGGGGCTGGAGGGCCCCGAGGTCAGGAACCTCCCGGGATTTCCCCGATGGTGCCTTGACCGGGAGCGGAGGAGCGCCGGCGGTGAGGTCCGCAGGTGTTCGAGTGGAGGAGAATGAATTGATGCTTGGCTACATCTTCAAGCGCCTTGTCTACATGATACCGACCCTGTTCGGCATGTCGCTGATCTCGTTTCTGATCATCCAGCTGCCGCCCGGCGACTATCTGAGCTCGATGATCGCGACCATGAGTGACAGCGGACAGGCGGTCGATCCGGACGAAATCGAGCGGCTGAAGCAGATCTACGGCTTCGACGATCCCTTCTATATCCAATATGTCAAATGGATCTGGGGCATCCTGAGCCGCGGCGATTTCGGCTGGTCCTTCGAATGGAACCAGCCCGTCTCCGGCCTGATCTGGGCGCGCATGGGTTCCACCCTGGTGATCTCGCTCCTGAGCCTGCTGTTCGTCTGGATCGTGGCCTTGCCGATCGGCATCTATTCGGCCGTTCGCCGCCATTCGATCGGCGACCACGTCTTCACCTTCCTCGGCTTCATCGGCCTTGCGGTGCCGAATTTCATCCTGGCGCTGACGCTGATGTATGTCGCCTATCGCTATCTCGGCCAGAGCGTCGGCGGCTTCTTCTCGCCCGAGTATGCGGAGGCCCCCTGGAGCCTCGCCAAGCTCTGGGACCTGCTCGCCCATCTCTGGATACCGATTATCATTATCGGAGCGTCGGGAACGGCAGCGCTGATCCGGATACTGAGGGCTAACCTGACAGACGAGTTGCACAAGCCCTATGTGGTGACCGCCCGCGCCAAGGGACTGCCGGAATACAAGGTGATCCTCAAATATCCGGTGCGGATCGCCCTCAATCCCTTCGTCTCGGCCATCGGCTGGGTCCTGCCCCATCTCGTATCGGGAGTGACGATCACCGCCATCGTCCTGAACCTGCCGACCGCCGGGCCGTTGCTGTTTCGCGCGCTCGTCTCCCAGGACATGTATCTCGCCGGCAGCTTCATCCTGCTTTTGAGCGCGCTTACCCTCGTCGGCATGCTGCTGTCGGATCTGCTGCTGGCGATCCTCGACCCGCGCATCCGGTTCAATTGAGGAGGCGACCATGACGCTGCAAGAAAATCTGGGGCCTCGCATCGACCGGCCCCTTGTGGTCGCCGACGGCCCCTCGATCAGTCCGCTGAAGCAGGGGGGGACGGTCTCCACGGCAACCATCGGTCCCTGGCGGCTGATCGGTCGCAAGCTCTTGCGCCAGAAGGTGGCGATGATCGCGGGCGCGGTCATCCTGATCCTCTATCTGGTCGGCCTGTTCGCCGAATTCCTGGCGCCCTTCCTTCCGACCACGTCGAAGCCGCAATATACCTATGCGCCGCCCCAGGCGATCAGCCTCTTCGTTACCAATCCCGACGGCAGCAGCGACTTCCGGCCGCATGTAAAGGGCTATCGCGTGGAGATCGACAAGGTGGCGCTCAGGCGCACCTTCGTCGTCGACGAGACGAAGGTCGTTCCGATCGGCTTCTTCGTGAAGGGTCCGGCCTACCACCTGTTCGGCCTCATCCCCATGGACCGCCATCTGATCGGGCCGCTCAATCCGGCCGATCCGATGTATCTGCTGGGCACCGACCGGCTCGGACGCGATGTGTTCTCCCGCCTTGTCCATGGCACCCGGGTGTCGATGTCGATCGGCCTTGTCGGGGTCGGGGTCTCCCTGGTGCTTGGCGTCGTGTTTGGGGCGATTTCCGGCTTCTACGGCGGTTGGGTCGACATGCTGATCCAGCGCGTCATCGAGGTGGTGAGCGCCATGCCGACGATCCCCTTGTGGCTCGGACTGGCGGCAGCCATCCCGCTGACATGGTCGCCGCTCACGGTCTATTTCGTCATCACCATCATCGTCTCGCTGCTCGGCTGGACTAGCCTGGCGCGCGAGGTGCGGGGCCGCTTCCTGGCTCTCCGCAGCGAGGATTTCGTCACCGCGGCCCGGCTCGACGGGTCGAGCGAGACGCGACTGATCTTCCGCCACATCCTGCCCTCGCTGACGAGCCACATCCTTGCCGTCGTGACGCTTGCGGTGCCGACCATGATCGTGGCGGAGACCTCGCTCTCCTTCCTGGGTATCGGGCTGAAGCCGCCGGTGGTCAGTTGGGGGGTGCTGTTGCAGGACGCCCAGAACATCCGCACGGTCGCGACCGCGCCCTGGCTGCTGATCTGGCCGTCGCTTGCGGTGGTCGTCGCCGTCCTCTCCTTCAACTTCTTCGGCGACGGCCTGCGCGACGCGGCCGATCCCTATGACAACTGAGGAGCACGGTATGGTTGCCCCCACAGATGACACCGTTCTTTCGGTCGAAGACCTCTCGATCGATTTCCGCCTGCGCACCCATATCCTCCATGCGGTGGAGAAGGTGAGCTTCGAGCTGAAACAGGGCCAGACGCTGTGCCTGGTCGGCGAGAGCGGGTCGGGCAAGAGCGTGACGGCCCGCTCGCTGCTGCAGATCGTCGATCGCCCCGGCCGCATAACGGGCGGGCGCATCCTGCTGACCACGGAGGGCGTCGTCACCGACATCGCCGCCCTGTCTCCCGACAGCACGGCCATGCGCGCCATCCGCGGCCGGCGCATCGGGCTGATCTTCCAGGAACCGATGAGTTCGCTGTCGCCGGTCCACACCATCGGCTCGCAGATCATCGAGGCGATCCGCCTGCATTCGGCATTGGACGCGAAAGCCGCGCGCGAACGCATGATCGAACTGCTCCGGCAGGTCGAAATCGCGGCTCCCGAAAAGATGGCAGACCGCTACACCTTCGAATATTCCGGCGGCATGCGGCAGCGGGCGATGATCGCGATGGCGCTGGCGGGCAATCCCGATATCCTGATCGCCGACGAGCCGACGACCGCGCTCGATGTCACCACGCAGGCGGAGATCCTCGACCTCATCAAGCGGCTGCAGGTCAGCCGCGGCATGGCCATGCTGCTCATCACCCACGACATGGGCGTGGTGGCGGAAGTGGCGGAGAAAGTTGCCGTGATGCGTTTCGGCCGCCTCGTCGAGCAGGGTCCGGTCGATCAGATCTACCATCAGCCGGTGCATCCCTATACCTCCCAGTTGCTCGCGTCGACGGTGAAGCTCACGCGCCACGCAGAAGCCCGGCCGCCGGCGGTGACCTCCGGGCCGGAACCGGTGCTGTCCGTGCGCAATCTTAGCAAGACTTTCGGCTCCAACGGCCCTAATGCCATCAAGGCTGTCGACGATGCCAGCTTCGATCTCTATCCCGGCGAAAATCTCGGCATTGTCGGCGAAAGCGGTTCCGGCAAGACCACGCTCGGCCGGCTGATCCTGCGCACGGTCGAGCCCAGCTCGGGAAGCGTGCTCTATCGGGATGGACAGGGCGTGGAGACCGATGTGACGCGGCTTGGCAGGAAGGAGCTGCGGCGCTTCCACCGGGATGTCCGCCTCGTCTTCCAGGATCCCTTTGCCTCGCTCAATCCGCGCATGACGGTCAAGGAGGTGATCGGCGATCCGCTTGTTGTCAACGGTCTCGCCAGGGGCCGGGCGCTGGAGGAGCGGGTTGCCGAGCTGATGCGGCTGGTCGGGCTCGATCCGCAAGCCATGGAACGTTACCCCCACGCCTTTTCCGGTGGCCAGCGCCAACGCATCGGCATCGCCCGGGCGCTGGCGCTCGATCCGCGCATCATCATCGCCGACGAGGCGACCTCTGCGCTCGACGTCTCGATCCGCAGCCAGATCCTCGACCTGCTGCTCGACCTGCGCAAACGGCTGGATCTGAGCTTCCTGTTCATCTCCCACGACATTTCCGTGGTGCGCTATTTCTGCGACCGCGTCGCCGTCATGCATCGCGGCCGGATCGTCGAGATCGGCGATGCCGAGCAGATCTGCACCGCGCCGCGGGAGGCCTATACCCGCAGCCTCATCTCCGCCGTTCCCAATCCCGATCCCCGCGACAAGCGCATGATGCACCGCCAGCGCTTCGTTGCCGCCACGCCTGCCTGAGGATATCCGCATGCCGAAATTTTCCGCCAACCTTTCGTTTCTCTATCAGGAGCTTCCGTTCCTGGAGCGCTTCGCCGCCGCCGCGCGGGATGGCTTCGGCGCGCTGGAATATCTCGGGCCCTATGCCGAGCCCAAGGAAAAGGTCGCAGACGCGCTCGGCGCCAGCGGCCTCGTCCAGGCGCTGTTCAACGTCCCCTCGGGCGATTGGGCCGGCGGCGAGCGGGGTATCGCCTGCCTGCCGGATCGGGTTGAGGAGTTTCGCCAGGGTGTGGCGCAGGCGCTCGATTATGCCGCGGCGTTGAAATGCCCGCAGGTCAACGTGATTTCCGGCTTGGTGCCTGATGGCGCCGATCTCGCGGTTCTCGAAGATACCCTGGTCGACAATCTCAGATATGCCGCCGCGCGCTGTTCCGATGCTGGCGTCAGGCTGCTGATCGAGCCGATCAACCTGCGCGACATCAAGGGCTTCTTCCTGTCGACGACCGACCATGCCGAGCGGATCCTTGAGAGGGTCGGCTCCGACAATCTCTATATCCAATATGATTTCTACCACATGCAGATCATGCAAGGTGCCTGATCCCGACCTTCGCGCGGCTGCAGGAGCGGATCGCCCATGTGCAGATCGCCGACAATCCCGGCCGGGGCGAACCGGGCACGGGCGAGATCAACTACGGCTTCATTCTCTCCGAACTCGACCGCCTCGGCTACGACGGCTGGGTGGGCTGCGAATACAAGCCGCGCGCCGGCACCAGCGAAGGTCTCGGCTGGATGAAACCTTTCCTTGGATGAGGGCAAGATGAATATCGGATTCATAGGACTTGGCGTCATGGGGCGCCCCATGGCGGAACATTTGATCGATGCCGGCCACGCGCTGCATCTGAGCCGCGTCAAGCCGGTGTCGCAGCATCTGGTGGACAAGGGGGCCAAGGCGGCGCCAAGCGCAAGCGCTGTGGCCAGCGCCTGCGACATCGTCATCCTGATGTTGCCCGACACGCCTGATGTGGAGACGGTGCTGTTCGGCAAGGATGGCGTTGCCGAGGGCCTGTCGCCCGGAAAGCTCGTCATCGACATGAGCTCCATTTCGCCCGTGGCCACCAAGGAGTTTGCCCGCCGGATCGAGGCGTTGGGCTGCGACTATCTCGACGCGCCGGTTTCCGGCGGCGAGGTCGGCGCCCGCGCCGCCTCTCTCACCATCATGGTCGGCGGCAGCGAGGCGGCCTTTGCCCGCGCACGGCCGCTATTTGAAAAAATGGGCAAGAACATCACCCTTGTCGGCGGCACCGGTGACGGTCAGACGGCCAAGGTGGCCAACCAGATCATCGTCGGGCTTACCATCGAGGCCGTGTCCGAGGCGCTGCTCTTTGCCCGCCGCGCCGGCGCCGATCCGGCCCGGGTGCGCGAGGCGCTGATGGGCGGCTTTGCCGCCTCTCGCATCCTTGAGGTTCACGGCGACCGCATGGTCAAGCAGACCTTCGATCCCGGCTTTCGCATCCGCCTGCACCGCAAGGACCTGACGCTCGCGGTCGATGCGGCCCGCGCGCTTGATCTCGCTTTGCCCAACACCGCCGCCACCCAGCAGCTGATGAATGCCGCCATCGCCATGGGTGATGGCGATCGCGATCACTCCGCGCTGATCCGCACGCTGGACCTCATCTCAGGCGGAGCCTGCTGACCGCAATCCTGGGCGCGATGGCCTAGCCGACGTGACCGGAGTTTCTCCGGACGGCGAAGCCTTGCCCTGTTACTCGAGAGGACAGACCATGCCGATGACAGACCTGCAATTCCCCTATGGCGCCGTCTATTTCCGCAAGTCGAACCCGCCCCAGGAGCATTGGGAGCGCGATTATGCCGTCGCCGCGCAGGACGGGCTCAACATCTTCCGCCACTGGTTCATGTGGGGTGCGATCGAGACGGCGCCCGGTGTCTATGATTGGGAGGAATATGACCGCCAGCTCGATCTTGCCGCCAAGAACGGGCTGAAGACGGTCATCGCGGAACTGATCCATGCGGTGCCGGACTGGGCCGTGCGCAAGTTTTCCCACGCGCTGCAGGTCAATGCCGATGGCAGCAAGCTCGGCTCCTATATGGGGGTTTCGGCCGCCACGGGCGGCTTCTCCAACAATGGCGGCGGCGCCGGCGCGCTGACCCTCAACTGCCCCGAAGTGAAGGAAGCTGCCGGCGCCTTCCTGACGGCGCTTGCCACCCGCTACAAGGACCATCCGGCCATCTACGGCTACGATGTCTGGAACGAATGCAACTATTCCGCTGACGTGGATTATAGCAGCTATGCCAAGGAAGCCTTCCGCACGTGGCTGGAGGCCAAGTATGGGAGCCTGAAAGCGCTCGCCAAGGCCTGGCACCGCTACAGCTATGCAGAATGGGACGATATCGAGCCGCCGATCCATATGGCTCCCTATCCCGAATGCATCGACTGGCTGCAGTTCAAGCGTGACAACTTCTATGGTCAGATGCAGTGGCGCATCGATACGATCCGGGCGGTCGACAAGAAGAACGTCATCGCCGCCCACGGCATTTCAGGCGCGATCCCCAACATGGCGGCCAATGGCTGCGACGACTGGCTCGCCGCCTCCAAGGTCGATGTCTACGGTTTCACCTGGATCCAGGCGCGCAAGGGCACGGAGCCGTGGAAAAGCTGGTATGGGGTCGATATCAACCGTGCCGCCGCGCGCGGCAAGACCTTCTGGCATGCCGAGCGCCAGGGCGGGCCGCTCTGGCTGCAGCCCCAGGTGATCGGCCGCGACAAGGAGGATGGCCGTGTCGCCGAGCCCGAGGACATTCGCATCTGGAGCATGATCTCGCTTGCGGGCGGCGCGCGCGGCGTGCTGAACCTGCGCTGGCGGCCCCTGCTCGACGGCCCGCTGTTCGGCGCCTTCGGCTCCTATGGCATGGATGGCAGCCGCACCCCGCGCTCGCAAATCGCAAGCGCGATGGCAAAATGGGCCAATGCGCCGGAACAGGCAGCGCTCTGGAAGGCAAAGCCCGTCCGCGGCGAGATCGGCATCCTGGTCGTGCCGGAAACCCAGGAATGGGATTACCTGCTCAATCAGGAGCGGAAGGAGAAGCCCTATCCGGCTGCGATGTGGGGCGCCTATCGCGGCTTCCTCGACCAAGGGCTTCAGCCGGACTGGGTCCATATCGACGACATCGACGCCTATGACCTCCTCTACTTCCCCTACCCCATCATGTTCACGTCTGAGCAGGCGCGGCGACTGGCGGCCTGGGTGGACAAGGGCGGTACGCTGATTGCCGAGGCCTGCCCCGGCTATTTCGGCGATCGCGGCCATGTCGGCCAGGTCCAGCCGAACTTGGGCCTCGATACCGTCTTCGGCGCCCGGGAGGAGGAGGTCGAGTTCATGCCGGATATCGGCGACCGCATTGCCTTGGATTTCGGCGATGTCGCGGTCAAGGGTGGCGGCTTCCTGCAATCCTATCGGCTTGAAGGAGGTACTGCGCGCGGCTATTTCGCGGACGGTCGGCTCGCAGTTGTCGAACACGCTCACGGGAAGGGACGAACCCTGCTGATTGGCACCAACCCGTCCGTGGCCTATTATCGCTCCAACGGCAGTGCCAATGCCGGCTTCTTTGCTGCGCTCCTCGACTGGAGTGAGGTGCGGCGGCATGTGACGCTGTCGAACAGCGCGCTTTCTGCCCGCATCCACCAGGGCGATACCGGGAACTTCCTCTGGCTGGTCAATCCCACACGGGAGTCCCAGACAACGTTGGCCGAACCGGCGCAAGGTCACGGAGCGCCGAAGCCCGGCCCAGCCCTCTGGCCGGCGGGCTACACCTATGATGGAGGGCCTGTCCAGGTGCCGGCGCGCGACGTGGTAATCCTGCCTCTCGTTCCAGCTCAGAAGAGCTGACGGTGCTGGCGATGTAGCGCCGTCGCGACCGGAAGCCACTGCCGGTTGCCCGAGGGGAAACGGCCTGACACGATCGGGCCTCTTGAGTTGTCTCTTTCGTGAGAGTCGTCCTGCCAACGGCTTCCATCGCCTTGAGACACTACAGGGCCGCGGAATTGCCGGCTGCCTGCAAGGAGGAGGGGATGCGATTCTGCCGGGCGAAGAAGCTTCGCCCATTGCCGGCTTTCCGCGTCGCGCGTCCAGAACGCGCTCTGCGTACTAAGACGCAATGCCGAGACCTCTGGAGATCTCATTCAGGCCGGCTGTGCTAACTTCCTTCATGGATCTTCTTCCGATTGCGACTTTTGACAGCCACAGTATGGCGCAACGATGCCGAGTGCGGAGGCTACTTCCCGGCCATTCCTCGATTTCTTCGGCATCGATCTTGAAGGTGAAGAGCCGGGCGCATGACGAGGAGGAAATCCTCTATGAGAGAGGAGCAATGAACGCTTTAAGTCGGTATTGCCTTTGACGCCGTCGCCCCGTGTTGCTTGCCAAAATGCCGCTCGCATAGCTTCAGCAGTTCGACCATCGGAGGCCACTCCGACATTTCTTCGCGAAAGATGATGCCCGAGCGGATCATGCGGCCTCCGAATTCGACAGGCACGGGAAGGATTTTGGGTGAATTTGCTCCGGCGACGGCGGCCTCGGGCAACATGCACAGATAGTCTCCGCGTTGCAGGAAGCCGATCACCGCGACAAGGGATTCCGACCGCACGCGAATATCCGGCGCTTGGCCGAGCCGTTCTATGGCGCCATGGACAGTCTCAAGTTCATAGACCGGATCTGCCGTGTAGACGATCCAGGGATAATCGAGCAGACGCTGGGGCGTACAATTCCCTTTCCCATCCCCGGCCTTGAAGATCGGGTGGTTTTCGCGCGCCACGACACGATCGTAGACGGTCGTGAATTGAAGCTGTCTCAGCCGTTGGCCCGGGCCCTCCGGCATCTCGATTCCTCCAAACACCGCGTCGATGCGGCCCTCTGAGAGATCCGCGGCCGTTTCGCCCCTGAGGCTGCTGCCGATCTCGATCACGACAGCAGGAAACGTGTTCTGCAATTCGCTGATGATCTCCGGCAGTACCACCGCGCGCCAGAGCGGACCGGCGCGCAAACGCAGGCGACCCCTCATGGCGCTTGATGGGTGAGCAAGATCGCTTTCCGCGATCTCCCAATAGCGAGAGAGACGGCTGGCTGCCGTCATTACGCGCGCTCCAAACTCCGTCAGCGACACCCCTTTGGAATGGCGGGTCAGCACAGCCTGGCCGAAATGCTTTTCAAGTTGGGCGATCGAGCGGGTAAGCGCCGGCTGGGTGACATTGAGAAGGGTCGCGGCGCGCCGCAGGCTGCCCGCCTCCGCGATGACCTGCAACCGGAATAGATGGGTGATCTGATCGAGCATCGCGATAAACTCCGTTAATCGCGCCTGAGACTATTTGCATTATCTCTGCATAACAAATTTGACTAGTCTCAAGAATAACCGCTCTGGCAAGGGAAGAGGATGATCCGAGCGGGTGGGAGGAAGATCATGACAAACACGTTTTCCCGTGGCCTTTCGCGCCGCGCATTTCTGCAAACCACCGCGCTCCTGGGGCTCGGCCTCGGCGCCGGCCCGGGTTTCGCACAGAACCTCGTCAAAACGGAAGGTCTCAAGCCTGCAATTGGGCCTTTTCGGTGGCTCGACTCCGGTGGCCAGAAAGGCGAATTCTTCAAGCAATACCTGGCCAAATACGCGCAGATCCAAGGCATTGAAGTCGTCTATGACGGCTTGCCGTGGAAGGAAATCTCGTCGGTCTTGCCGCTCGGCATTCGCAACCAGTCAGCCCCGGACACATTTAACCTTCCTATCGGCATGGAGCCATCGGTCGCCATCGCGGAAGGTTGGCTCCAGCCGATCGACAACTTGATTCCCGATTTCGACACCTGGAAGAAGGCTTATCCCGACGGCGCGTTCGTTGAGGGCGTCAACGTCTTCGGTGGCAGGACTTATGGTTTTCCCTTCTCCACCGAGCGCCGCTTCAACAACGCCCTGCTGTTCAACCAGGATATGATGAACGCTGCCGGTTATGATAAGATCGGTGCCGATCGCGCCCTGACGTTTGAGGAAATGCGGGATGCAGCGAAGAAAATGACCGAAGGCTCCGGCGGTCGGTCCTTCGGCTTCATCATCGGCGGTGCCCAGGAGCAACGCTGGGGAGATGTCGCAACGATGCTGGCCCAGCGCGGCGGCGCGACCGTGGGCAACACCGGCCTGCTGCAGGGCATGGACCTCAAGACCGGCCAGTTTGCCTTTGACCACGATGCTTACGTCGCCGGCGTCGAACTGCTGCTCGCGATGCGCGATGACGGTTCCGTGTTTCCGGGGTGCCTTACCATCATCGCTCCCCAGGCCCGCGAATTCATCACCCAAGGCGCCGCGGGCATGATCATCCAGGGTCCGTGGAATGTGCCGATCTGGGAGGCCACGGCGCCGAGCTTCAAGTTCGGCGTTTCGCCGGGACCGGCGCCCGACGAGGCGTCGCTCGACAACCCGATCTGGGTCATGCAACTGCCGAACTCCGCGAACATGATGTGGTTGAATGCCAAGGCGAAGAATCCCCAATATGCCGGCGACATCTTCCATTGGTTGGGGACCGTCGAAGGCCAGGTGGCCTATGCCAATGTCGCCAGTTCGGCAGACCCCGCCATTTTCCCGGAATCGATCAAGCTCGCCAAACTCAGCGACCGGGCGAAGATCATGTTGAAGATGGCCGAAGATCGCGTGCGCGTCGCGCCCAATCCGCTTGTCCGCCAACCCGGTCTTTCCAAGGTGGCTGCGGCCTATGTCGATCCTACGCCTAATCTGGCCCAGGCGGTCCAGGGTCTTTTCTCGGGCCAGCTCAGTGGCGTGAAGGCAACCTTGAAAAAGGCGTCCGATGCCCGCAACAAAGCCCTCGACACAGCGATTGCCAAGGCGAAGGCCGCCGGTGCGGGTGTCAGTCGCGACGACTTCGTTTTCGCAAACTGGGACCCTTCCCGTGACTTCGGTCCCGCAGACTACGCCAAGCTCTAGCTTCGCGCGAAGGTCCGGCTGGCTCCACGTTCGCTAGCGTCTCCTCCCGGTGGTCCCGGGGCTCATGTCCCGGACGACCTTTACAGCAACGAAAAAGGCAAGGCTGCCATGGCGGCAATTTCACATATACTGGAGCGCGGCGCTGAGGGCGCCACGCTCGGCCAGCGGATCTGGAAATCGCGGATCGACTACCTGTTCCTCATTCCCGGCATGCTGGTGTTCGGCGCGTTCATTTTCTGGCCGATGATTGCCTCGTTCTACTATTCGACGCTGGACTGGACCGGCTTCGGGGCACATTCCGAATTCATCGGCCTTGCAAACTACGCCGAGCTCTTGAACGACGAGTTCTTCTACTCGGCTTTCAAACGCTCATTCCTGTTCATGCTGGCGACGGTGCCGTTCCAGATGATCGTCGGTCTCATGCTCGCGATTGTGCTGAACAACAAGTTTTTGAAGCTTGCGACCGTCTTCCGAGCCATGATCTTTCTTCCCGTCGTCTCACCGGTCGCCGTCATCGCAATTGTGATGGTGCTGATGCTCAGTCCCTTTAACGGGCCGATCAATGGTTTCCTGATCGAGACCCATCTCGTCTCCCGCGCGGTCGATCTACTCGGTTCGCCGCAGATGGTGCTGTGGACCCTTGCGGGCATTTTCGTCTGGAAATGGACAGGCATCACCCTCGTCTACTGGCTTGCGGCGTTGCAAACGGTTCCGGACGAACTCTACGAGGCCGCCAAGCTCGACGGTGTGAAAACATGGCAGGTCATCGTGCACATCGTGCTGCCGATCGTCGCGCCATTCGCTGTCGTTATCGGGCTCATCTCGGCCATCAGCGCTCTCAACGTGTTTCCGCTGATCCAGGCGACCACGCAGGGAGGTCCGTTCTTTTCGTCGGAGGTCATGGAGGTCTACATCTTCCGTACCGCCTTCGCACCGTCGTCGGGGCAGTTCCCACGCCTTGGTTATGCGTCTGCTGCAGGCGTGATCTTCGGCCTCTCGATCATGGCGCTTACCATTCTCCAGGTCATTGCGGTGCGCCGCGTCCGTCGCAAGGAGGCAGAAAATGTCTGATGCCGCTCTGCCCTCAGGCCGCATGCGGCAATCGATCTTCACACCCAGGCGCAAGCGGTTCATCACCTCGATTGTGCTTGCCGTGATGTGCGTGATCTGGATCTACCCGCTGATCTGGATGATCGCCGCGTCGTTCAAGCCCAATTCGGAACTGTTCACCAACCCGGGAATGATCCCCTACAAACCGACCTTTGAGAACTACGAGCGTGCCTGGACCGAAGCCAACATGCAGCGCTATTTCTTCAACACGCTGTTCGTGACGGTCGGTTCGGTCTTGATTACCACGATCGCGGCAGCGCTCGGTGGCTATGTCCTCGGACGCCGGGAGTTTCCCGGAAAATGGCCTCTGATGGGGCTGATGGTGTTTACCCTCTTCATTCCGCAGGGCTACACGATCATTCCCGTGTTCCAGCTGCTCACCACGCTTGGCCTTGGCCAGTCGCTCTGGGGCTTGATGCTCGCGACCTGCGGCCACTCGATCGTGATCTTCATCCTGCTGTTTGCCGGATATTTCACGCAAATGCCGAGGGAGCTGGAAGAGGCCAGCCGCATGGACGGTGTCGGACCGGTCAAGACCTTCTGGTACGTCATGCTACCGCTCGCCAAGCCGATCGTGGTGACTGTCGTGGTCATGCAGTCGCTGCAGGCCTGGAACGACTTCCTTTTGCCGCTCGTCATCACGCTTGCCAATCCGGCGATGCGCACGCTCAGCGTCGGCATCTATTCCTTCAAGGGTGAGCATTTTGTCGACTGGGGTGGAATGATGGCGGCGTCCACGATCGCCATCGGCCCCATCGTGCTGCTGTTCCTCTTCCTTCAACGCTACTTCATCGACGGCCTCGCCGGCGCAGTCAAAGGCTGATCTGGAGATCATCATGTCTGGTGTCAAACTCACAAACGTCAAAAAAAGCTATGGCGCGCTCGAGGTTATCCGCGGGGTCGATATCGTTATCGAAGAGGGCGAATTCTGCGTCTTCGTCGGCCCATCAGGTTGCGGAAAATCAACGCTTCTGCGGATGATCGCCGGCCTTGAGGAGATATCGGCCGGGACAATCGCGATTGGTGATCGCAGGGTCAACGACCTCGATCCGAGCCAGCGCGGCACGGCCATGGTGTTCCAAACCTACGCGCTCTATCCGCATATGACCGTCGAACGCAATATGGGTTTCGGACTGCTTATGAACGGTGTCGCCAAGAGCGAGGTCAAGGCCAAGGTCGATAAAGCTGCAAAGATCCTGCAGATCGAGACACTGCTCAACCGCAAACCCAGGCAGTTGTCCGGCGGCCAGCGTCAGCGTGTCGCCATCGGCCGTGCCATTGTCCGGGATCCGGAAGTTTTCCTGTTCGATGAGCCGCTATCCAACCTGGATGCCGAACTGCGGGTCGCCACGCGCCTGGAGATCGCCAAGCTTCACAGCCAACTCCAGGGCGCCACCATGGTCTATGTCACCCATGACCAGGTCGAGGCGATGACACTTGCGGACAAGATAGTGGTGCTGCGCGATGGCCGGGTTGAGCAGATCGGCGCGCCCATGGAGCTTTACGAGAGCCCCGACAATATCTTCGTCGCCGGCTTCATCGGTTCACCAAAGATGAATTTCGTCGAAGTGAAGCACGGTAAGCTGCCGGATGGCAGCCCGCTTAAGCTTTCGGGATCGCAATCCGATGCCGTCGCAACGCTCGGCGTACGGGCCGATGCGCTGGGGGCCGGGCCAGATGCCGGAACGATTGCAGGCGAGGTCAGTGTCGTCGAGCGGCTGGGCGACGCCGAATTCGTTCATTTCCGTACCCCTTGGGGACAGGAACTCGTGGCCCGCTTTCCACCCGGCGCCGCTGTGCGCGTCAGGGACAGTTTGCAATTCGCGCTGACCGGCAAGGTTCATTTCTTTGATGCAGAGGGAAGGGTGCTCCGGGATGTCGCCATGGCCGGCAACCCGGTGGCGGCCGAGGCCTGATGAAGGAGTAAAGACAGAATGCGCCCCAACATTATTTTCATCCTTTCCGACGATCACGCGGCCCGCGCGATCAGCGCCTATGGTGCTGGACTGAACAATACCCCCAATCTCGACCGGCTTGCCAATGAGGGGCTGCGTCACGACGCCTGCTATGTGACCAACTCGATCTGCACGCCTTCGCGCGCCGCGATCCTCACGGGCACGCACAACCACGTAAATTGCGTGACGACGCTGGATACGCATATCGACAATCGCTGGCCGAACGTTGCCAAGACGCTGAGGGCAAACGGATATGCTACGGCGATCTTCGGCAAGTGGCATCTCGGCGAAGGTCCGGTTCACGAGCCGACCGGCTTTGACGAATGGGCAGTTGTGCCGGGCCAGGGCGATTATTGGGATCCGGCCTTCATCTCGCCGGAGGGGCGCAAGCGGATCCCCGGATATGCGACCGACATCATCACCGATATGTCGATCGACTTCATCCAACGGAAGAAGGAAGATGACGCCCCCTTCTTCCTGATGTGCCACCACAAGGCGCCGCATCGCAACTTCATCCCCCATCCCAAATGGGACCATCTGTGGGCGGACGAAGATCTGCCGCTGCCCGAGACCTTCAACGACGACTATGCCAATCGCGCCAAAGCCGCCCAGGCGGCCAGGATGCGCATCAGACATGACATGAACTGGGAAGACCTGGGTCTCGTCCAGCCTGAAGGTCCGCAAGGTGTCGCCGGCGAGCTGATGGTGGATGGCTGGCACATTCGCAAGGTACCGGAATTGATGGAAGGCGAGACCATCACCGTCATCGACTCCAAGACGGGGGAGAACTACACGTTCGACGACCCGCGATCCTTCGCCGAGTTCAAGTACCAGCGTTACATGAAGCGCTACCTGCGAACCGTGCAGTCGATCGACGAAAATGTCGGCCGCCTGCTCGATTACCTCGATGAAGCCGGCCTCGCCGACAATACGCTGGTCATCTACTCTTCCGATCAGGGTTTCTTTCTGGGCGAGCATGGCTGGTTCGACAAGCGCTTCATGTACGAGGAAAGCCTGCAGATGCCTCTTTTGGCCAGGCTTCCGGGCTCCATTCCGGCGGGCCGTATCACCAGGGACATCTCCTGTAATGTCGACTTTGCCCCGACTTTCCTGGATTATGCCGGGATCGCGAAACCCTCCTACATGCAGGGCACCAGCCTGCGCTCTGTTTTCGAAGGCAATACCCCGAAAGACTGGGACCAGCTCGCCTATCACCGCTACTGGATGCATAACGACATCATCCACGGCGCCTGGGCCCATTACGGTGTGCGCGACCAGCGCTATAAGCTGATCTACTGGTACAATGACGACCTGGGCCAGCTCGGCGCACACCCCAACGGAGCGCCACCCGAATGGGAGTTGTTCGATTGCGAAAAGGATCCGTCCGAGATCAACAACCTTGCAGATGATCCCGCCTACGCCGGCGTGTTCGAGATGATGATCGCCAAGCTGGATCGCAAGATGGCCGATATCGGCGACATGCCGGAGCACGACACGGCGGCAGCCCTTTCCGCCCGAGCTGCAAAAGCGGCCTGACATGAGCTGCTGCGGATCAACAGGTGGCCATGTCCGGCGGCAAAAGACAGAGGGCGGCGCACATGCCGTCGCCCCCGACATTGCCGATGCGCGGGCGCCGGCGCGCGTGGCCTTTCCTGCCGCCAGGGTGCATACCGGCACGCGAACCCCGTCAATTCCGCTCGATGGCGAAGGGGTCTACCGGGAGCACAAGCTTAAGGGATTTTCTGTCGACGCCACCCTTGTCACCAATTCCCGCTTTGCCGCTTTCGTGGCGGAGACGGGCTATGTCACCGAATCCGAGCGGTTCGGGTGGGGCCTGGTCTTCCGGGGTCTCCTCCCGAAGCCGCAGACGGTGGCACCTTCGCGCTCAGAGACCCCCTGGTGGGTCAAGATCGATGGCGCCTGCTGGCATTCGCCCATGGGTCCCGGAAGTTCGGTAGCGGATCGGGCGGACCATCCCGTCAGCCACATTTCCTGGGAGGACGCCAACGCCTTTGCCAAGTGGGCCGGAGGTCGGCTGCCAACGGAAGCGGAATGGGAATACGCCGCCCGCGGCGGACTCCCCGATCCGAAATTTCCGTGGGGAGACAAAGAGCCGGACGACACGTCATTCATGCCCTGCAACATCTGGCAGGGGCGATTTCCGGAGGAAAATACGCTGGCCGATGGATGGATCGGCACGTCGCCGGTCACGGCTTTCCCGCCAAACGGCGCGGGCCTTTTTGACATGGCCGGAAATGTCTGGGAATGGACCGCCGAGCCGTTCCGGATACGCTCTGCGAGCCGGTTGGCCGCACAACGCAACGAGGCTTCCCGAACCCTCGGTCAGAAGCTGATGAAGGGCGGCAGTTTCCTCTGCCATATCAGCTATTGCTATCGCTATCGGATTGCCGCTCGTCTCGCACTCGTGGCGGACAGCGGGGCGTGCAATTCCGGCCTTCGGGTATTTTATGACGGTTGAGGTAAGTGATGCGTCTGATCTTCCTTCTGTTCGATTCACTCAACCGTAGCGCCCTTGGCGCCTATGGCGGCAAGATTGAAACTCCCAATTTCGATCGCCTCGCGGCACGCTCGGTCACCTTCGACAGCCATTATGTGGGCAGCCTTCCGTGCATTCCGGCGCGCCGCGACATACAGACCGGCCGCGCCAACTTTTTTCATCGCTCATGGGGGCCGATGGAACCCTATGACACCAGCTTCTGTGAAATGCTCCGTGCGAAGGGAATTTATTCGCACCTTGTCACAGACCATTTCCATTATTTTCAGAATGGGGGCTCGGGCTACAACACCCGCTACGACAGCTGGGATTTCATTCGAGGCCAGGAATACGACACCTGGAAGGCCGTGGTCGAACCACCTTTGGCCCAGTTCGCCGAAGAGTATGATCAGCGTCACTATGATCCGAAGAAGAAGCCCGGGCGGATCGTCCATGCGATCAACCGCCTTTACGAGAAGGATGAGAGCGACCTTCCCACTCCGCGCTGTTTCGCATCGGCTTTCGAGTTTCTCGAGGCCAACAAATCCGCCGACAACTGGATGCTGCAGCTTGAGCTTTTCGATCCGCATGAGCCGTTTCATGCCCCGTCGCGCTTCCGGCGCGAAGGCGACAGCAACTGGAAGGGCGGGGTGCTGAACTGGCCGGATTACGTGCCGGTCAACGAGACGGATGATGAGATCGCTGAGATCCGCGCCAACTATGCGGCCCAGATCCGCATGCTCGATGAATATCTCGGCCGGCTGTTCGATTTCATGGACAGCAACGAAATGTGGAGTGACACGGCGATCGTACTCTCCACCGATCACGGCTTCTTGCTCGGCGAACATGGCTGGTGGGGCAAGAGCCGGATGCCGTATTATGAAGAGATGTCGCATATCCCCCTGATCGTCTATCATCCTGCGCATGCCGAACAAGCGGGCCAGCGCTTGCAGGTGTTGACGCAGACCGTCGACATCATGCCAACCATCCTCGATGTTTTCGGTATCCCGCCTGAAACTGATGTGACCGGACGCTCACTTCTCTCGGCTGTAGCCGGCAAGACCTGCGACGACAGGATCATCGCATTCGGTCTCTTTGCCGGGCCTATCGGCGTGACCGATGGCCGGTACGTGATGCTGCACTACCCGCCCGATGTGTTAGGCGACGGCCTTTGCGAATAT
The DNA here is from genome assembly GCF_004368875.1 of Neorhizobium sp. R1-B. Taxonomy (NCBI): domain Bacteria; kingdom Pseudomonadati; phylum Pseudomonadota; class Alphaproteobacteria; order Hyphomicrobiales; family Rhizobiaceae; genus Neorhizobium; species Neorhizobium sp. R1-B. Next base: position 279,303 of record NZ_SOEM01000003.1, on the reverse strand, counting down.
ACATTGATGCCGCAGCATATGGTTCAACCATTCACGGCCGCCGAGATGGCCACGGCGAGGATGGCGCCGCCCTTTAACTTCACGAAGAGCATGCCACTGCTGCGCATCGAGGCGACGCGCGAGGCACGACGACCGCCCAATCTCGGCGGTTCATTCCTCGACCAAGGTTTTCGTCTCTTCGATCTTCAGATGGACCCGCAGCAGCAGAAACCCATACGCGACGCGAATGTGGAAGCGCGGCTTTACGAGGGCCTAAGGCATTATATGCAGGCTCATGATGCACCCGCCGAAAGCTATGGCTGGCAAGGGCTCTGAGACGGATGGACAGGCAAAGCCAAGACGAGATTAGTCAGCGGCTTATGACAGAGAACACGTATGATTTCCGATAGATATCCGCTCCATCTTTTGACCGGGCCGCCATTTAACCTGAAAGCAAAAGACCTTGCCTGGGTTGCCGAGCAGGCCGAAGCACTGAGCGGCGACCTTGACCGCAAGATCGCGCAACTGTTCGTACTTGGGCTTCACGGGCCAGCCGCGCCCTGGATATCGGAACTCGATCACCTTCGTCCGGGCGGCGTGACCCGCTTCTTTTCCGAAAGCGGAATTGACGAACTGGAACTTCTGGAAACAATCCAGGAGAGGGCGGATATTCCGCTCCTGGTTTCCGCCGACCTCGAAGGGTCGCGCATGTCGTTTCCCTTCGGTACACAGGTGCCCAATCCGCTGGCTTTGGCCGCCGCCGATGATATCGACCTGACGCGGCGCGTGTACAGCCTGCTTGCCGATGAGGCGCAGGCCGTCGGCACCAACTGGTCCTTCACGCCCGTCGTCGATATCAATGCCGCCTTCCGCTCCGCGATTGTCGCAACCCGCGGGTTCGGAGCCGATCCCGAGCTGATCGAACGTCATGCACTGGTGCAGATCGAAGTGCTGCAGCAGCACGGCATCGCGGCCTGCCTGAAGCACTGGCCCGGGGAGGGATACGACGATCGCGACCAGCATCTGGTAACGACCGTCAACCCGTTGTCGATGGAAGAATGGGACGCGACCTTCGGCAAGCTTTATCGCGCCGGCATCTCATGCAATGTGCTTTCCGTCATGTCGGCACATATCGCGATGCCCGCCTTCGTTCGCTCGCTTGTCCCCGACGCGGGACTGGAAGAACTCTATCGGCCGGCCTCGATGTCGCGTTTGCTCAATCTCGAACTGCTGCGCGGACGGCTCGGTTTTAACGGCCTTATCGTTTCAGATGCTTCAGAGATGGCGGGGGCCACCTCCTACATGGCGGCGGCACCGGCGAAGGTCGAGATGCTGAGAGCCGGCTGTGACATGGTGCTGTTCACTGGCGACCTGCCGGGGGATATCGCCAATATCAAGGAGGCGCTCAAGGATGGAAAGCTTTCTCATGCGCGCCTGGACGAAGCGTTGACGCGTGTTCTGGGGCTCAAGGCCGCCCTTGGTCTGCATCGCCGACAACCGCAATCGCGGCAGCAGCGGCTTGGCCGTATTGCAAGGCCGCAGGCAAAGGCGACCGCAAAAGAAGCCTTTGCTCGGGCGCCTACGCTGGTGAAGGATGTCAGCGGATTGTTTCCGCTAACTCCAAAGACCCATCGCCGTGTGCTTGTTATCTCCGGTGGTATCGTCTCGCCCATCCACGGCGATCCGATCCCGCTTGCGCTCCCCGCGATGATGCGGGAACGCGGCTTCAATGTCACTTTATTTTCGCCGGGAGATGACTGGCGTCCGGAACTCTATGACCTCGTCCTTTATCTCTTGGCAGAAGAGACGCTTCTGACCCGCGGTCACATCTTTCTCGACTGGGCGCGACTGATGGGTGATTTTCGAATGGCAATGAAACGGCCCTGGTACCAAGTGCCCACGGCATTGATTTCATTCGGCTATCCCTATTATCTTTACGATGCGCCGCGGATGCCAGCCGTCATCAATGCATATGCCACTTCCGACGAGATGCAGGAAGCGGTGCTCAACTGTATGACAGGTGTTGCGCCATTCCTCGGAAAAAGTCCTGTAGACGCCTTCTGCGGGCAGGATCAGGCTCGGATATAAGACACTGCGGCGCAGACCCCGAGCGGGCCCATGGGTTTGAACGCGTTCAAGACGCAGGTTCGAATCCTGTCCCCGCGACCAATCCTGAGAGCTCTTGTTTGAGAAAACGTGCCTGCCTGTGGTCAAGCTTCACTAGGTTTATGACATTCGATGTAATGCTTGAAAAGATTGGCGCACCCGACAGGATTCGAACCTGTGACCTTTGGAATCGGAATCCAACACTCTATCCAGCTGAGCTACGGGTGCTAACCGTGAGGCGATGACTCGCCCTGTCCGATGGCAGGTTCTTAACCCAGGATCTTCGCCGCATCAATCGCCAATTTCAACGGATGTCGATTTCGGCGGAATAGGCGGAACCGGAGGAGAGTTTCCGGTTCCGCCTTGCCGCGCCTCTCCACGGCGGCGGACCGGGAAAGGCGGGCAGGCAATGGATTGACGCAAATCACGCCACTTTCATGGCGCCGGGGCCGGGGGTCGCGCCGGGCGGCACCTTGCCGAGGATGATCATGCCGAGTACTTCGTCCTTGGTGACGTCTTCGGTGCGCGCGTGGCCCACCACCTTGCCGTTTTTCATCACAAAGACCCGGTCGGCCAGATCGAAGACATCGTGGATGTCGTGGCTGATCAGGAAGATGCCGATCCCCTCGCGCTTGAGCTGCTTGATGAGATCGCCGACCTGCGCCGTCTCCTGCGGTCCAAGCGCTGCGGTCGGCTCGTCCATGATCAGGATGCGGGCGTCGAAGAGGATGGCCCGGGCAATCGCCACCGATTGCCGCTGACCGCCGGAAAGCGCCTTCACCGGCTCCTTGAAGCGCTTGAAATTGGGGTTCAGGCGGCCCATCACCTCACGGGTGTTGGCCTCCATCGCCACATCGTCGAGCGTCCCCCACTTGGTCTGCAGTTCGCGGCCGAGATAGAGGTTGGCGGCGGCATCGACATTGTCGGCCACGGCGAGCGTCTGGTAGATCGTTTCGATGCCGAACTTCTTGGCATCGCGGGGGGTGCGGATATCGGCCTGCTCTCCGTTGATCAGGATGTCGCCGGCATCGCGCTTGTAGGCGCCCGACAGGATCTTGATCAGCGTCGACTTGCCGGCGCCGTTGTGGCCGAGCAAAGCCACGACCTCGCCGGGAAACAGGTCGACCGAGGCGTTCTCGACAGCGTGGATCCCGCCGAAGGAGATGGAAATGTTCTTCATTTCCACGAGCGGAGTGTGTTGGTCCGTCACGATGAAAACTCCTATTTACTTGGCTCTGGCGCGATAGACGGTGTCGAGCCATACGGCGACGACGAGCACCATGCCCACGACGATGCGCTGGAAGGGCGTGTCGATGCCGAGCAGCACCATGCCGGACTGAAGGGACTGCATGACGAGCGCCCCCAGCATTGCGCCGGCGATCGATCCCATGCCGCCGGCAAGCGACGTGCCGCCGATGACCGCCGCGGCGATGGTATAAAGCTCGTCGAGTTCACCCTGCGCATTGGTCGCAGCGTTGAGGCGGGCGGTTGAGATCGCCGCGGCGATGGCGCAGAGCACGCCCATCAGCGCGAAGATCTTGACCGTCACCCAGCGCGTCTTGATGCCGGCGAGTTCTGCCGCTTCCGGATTGCCGCCGATCGCAAAGACATAACGGCCGAAGCGGAGCCTGGTGGCGATGAAGGTCATGACGATACCGACGGCGATCGCCATCAGAACCGGCACCGCAATGCCTTGCGAAATGAACAGTCCGCCTTCCGGCCAGGCAATGTTGTTCGCTTCGGCGTAGCGGCGGGCGATATTGATCGGCCAGTAATAGTTATTGGCGATATAGACCGCTCCGAGCACGATGGCGCAGCCGAGCGCGACCAGCACGTATTCGGCCCATACCGGCCGGCGGGGGAAGTGGAAGCGCTTGCGCTGATGCCTTGCATTAATGATCGCTGCGACGATCGCAAGACAGGCCAGCACGCCGACGACCCAGCTCCAGGTGGCGCCGATAGACCCTTCCGTGCCACCACCCATCAGGCGGAAATTTGCATCCATCGGGGCAACTGTCTGGCCGCTCGTGACGAACCAGGTGGCACCGCGCCAGACAAGCAGACCGCCGAGCGTGACGATGAAGGAGGGGACGTTGAGGAAGGCGATGATGGCGCCGTGCAGCGTGCCGATCAGGCCGCCGATCAGCAGTCCCGCGCAGAGCGTGATCAGCCAGATGGCGGGATGATTGAATCCCAGCATTTCCGGCAGCAGTCGGGCCTGAAGCACGCCCATGATCATGCCGGTGAAGCCGAGGATGGAACCGACCGAAAGGTCGATATTGCGGGTCACGATGACCAGCACCATGCCCGTTGCCATGACGGCGACGGAGGCGGTCTGTACCGAAAGGTTCCAGAGGTTTCGCGGCGTCAGGAAGAGGCCGCCCGTCAATATGTGGAAACCGACCCAGATGATCAGCAGCGCGCCGATCATGCCGAGCATGCGGGTGTCGATCTCGGTTGCGCGGAAGAAGCGCGACAGCAGGTTGCCCTCCGCCTGACCCGTCCCCCCCGATGTCGTCGATTTCGTTGTGGTTTGCATTGTATCGGCCATCTTTCGCCGTTCCCCACCTTTTTGAAGGCATTGCAGCCGGAAATCACCGGCCGGTCAGCACCTCTCAATGGCGCTTTGCCGCTTCTCGCTTGTTCACGCGGCCGCGCATCTTACGCCGAAAGCCGACGCCGCGGCAGAAACGCTGCGGCGTCGGCATGTTTATCGGCTGGATATGGCCATTCTTACTTGCAGGCTGCGACCGCGCCAGCCTTGACGCCCTGGCAGGCTTCAGCCTTGCTGATCCAGCCGGCCTTGATGACCACGTCGAGGTTGTCCTTGGTGATCGGCAGGGGCTTCAGGAAGACCGACTGCATCTTCTGCTTCTTCGGCCCGCCGTCGAAGGTCTGGACGTTCGGGATCTCGGTCATCTTCTTGCCGGAAGCGAGTGCGAGGGCGATTTCAGCAGCGGTCTTGCCGAGTTCGCGGCTGTCTTTCCAGACGGAAACCGTCTGGGTGCCAAGGGCAACGCGGTTGAGCGCGGCCTTGTCGGCATCCTGGCCGGAGACCGGTACCGAGCCTGCCAGGCCCTGCGCGTCGAGTGCCGCAATCGCGCCGCCGGCAGTGCCGTCGTTCGATGCGACGACCGCGTCGACCTTGTTGTTGTTCTTGGTCAGGAACTGCTCCATGTTCTTCTGGGCGTTCTCGGGCTTCCAGCCGTCCGTATAGGCTTCGCCGACATTCTTGATCTTGCCGGCATCGACCGCTGCCTTCAGCACTTCCATCTGGCCGGCGAACAGGAAGTCCGCGTTCGGGTCGGAAGACGAGCCCTTGATGAAGACATAGTTGCCTTCCGGCTTCACCTTGAAGACGCCCTGCGCCTGCATGCGGCCGACTTCCTTGTTGTCGAAGGTGATGTAGAAGGCCTCAGGGTTTTCGATCAGGCGGTCGTAGCCGACAACCGGAATGCCTTCGGCGGTTGCCTTTTCGATCGCGGGCGCAATGGCGTCGCTGTCCTGGGCGAGCACGATCAGCGCGTTGGCGCCCTGCGAAATCAGTGATTCGACGTCGGTCAGCTGCTTGGCGGCGGAAGACTGGGCGTCAGCGGAAATGTACTTTGCACCGGCAGCTTCGAGCGCCTTCTTGATCGCGGCTTCGTCCGTCTTCCAGCGTTCTTCCTGGAAGTTCGACCAGGATACACCGACGACGAGGTCGGCTGCCATGGCAGCGGTTTGCATGGAAACGAGGATGGCCGCGCCGGCCATCAGCTTTACAAAAGATCTCATAATGTCCTCCCGAGTGACGGCGGATGGGCCAAAAGCCTCCGTGCTCTCCCCCCGCCAGATTACCTGTCGGGCAAAGCCTCCGAGCTTTTTTCTCGACAGTCGAGAAATTAGATGTCAGAGATTCAAATGGCTGTCAATCGGCACTTGTGGAGGACAGGGCGCTGCCGTATCGACAGAGGCGAGGAGAACCCCGGAAGGCATGCTGGCGAAATCGAGTACCGAACTGGTCCGGCAGCAGAACAGCGCACTCGTGCTGTCTGCATTGCGTCGCCATGGCCGTCTCGCCCATACCGAGATTTCCGATGCGACGGGCCTGGCTTCGGCCACCATATCCGCCATCACGGCCGAGCTGGAGCGTGCAGGCGTCATCGAAAAGATCGAGCAGCAGGCGGCGACGGGCCGGGGGCGGCCGCGCGTGCTCTTCAGCCAGCGGCGCAGTTGCGGCTACCTGATCATCGTCATTATTTCATCGGATTCCATTCAGTATTCCCTGGTGGATTATGCCGGCACACTTCTCGACCGGTTTGCCGAGCCGCGTGGGGAGGGCGGTACTGCGGCCTTCATCGATTCCATTTCGGCAGCGCTGGCACGAGCGCTCACCCGCTCGCGGATCGGTCCGAACGAGGTCCTGCTGGTCTCGGTCAGCAGCAAGGGCCTGGCGCATGCGTCGGAACCTGTCCTTGTCTGGTCGCCGGTCTTCGGCGCCCAGCCGGTGGATTTCACCGCGGTATTAAAGGGCGAGTGGCACGCGAAAGTCATCCTCAACAACGAGACCCTGCTCGTTGCCGGCGCGCTTCTGGAGCGCGAGGAAAAAAAGGAGCGTGAAGGCGAACCGGTTCTTGCGGCGCTTTCGCTCGGCCACAGCATCGGCCTGGGGATCGGACGCCGCGGCACGGCGGCAGGGCCGGACATATCGGCTCCAAATTTCGGGCATATGCTGCATATCCCCAACGGAGCCCTCTGTCGCTGCGGAGCCCGTGGCTGCATCGAGGCCTATGCGGGCCTTTATGCCATCCTGCGCACCGCGTTCGAAGTGCCGATCGATACCATTCCGGCCAAGTTCGTGCCGCTTGCCGAGATCGACAAGATCGCCGCTCAGGCCCGGCAGGGCAATCGCAGGGCGCAGCTCGCCTTCCGGCAGGCCGGCGTTGCGCTCGGAAATGGGCTTTCGCGCCTGCTCAGCCTGCATGGCCATATGCCGGTCTACATCACCGGGCCGGGAACGCGGCATCAGGACCTTCTGCAGGCAGGCATCGAAGAGGGGCTTTCCGAAGCGCAGGTGGTGCGGCTCGGCGGCATGCCGGCCCTGACGGTGGCGCCGGACGAGCCGTCGCTTGTCTTCGAAGGCCATCTCAATCTTGCTTTTTCGATCGCGGACCAGGATATCATTCTCTCAAGGCCGCATCCCCCTGTTCGCGCGGCAGGAGAATAAGACATGATCGATCCGAACCATCCGTTCTACGCACCGCTCTGGCGGCGGCTTCTGATTGTCGCCGTCTGCTTCGTCTGGGCAGGGTTCGAATTCTACAGCGGCGAGCCGTTCTGGGGGATCATTGTCGGTGCCGTCGGCATCTATGCGACCTATAAGCTGTTTTTGGAAAAGCGCAGCGCACCGGCAGAAAAGCCTTCGGAGGAGCCGAGGGACTGACTTTGCCTATCCGCCGTCCCTCAAGGCCAGGTCGCCTGACGCAAGCTATCGCCAGGAAAGCCCCTTGATTGCCGTGTCGATCAACAGGTTGGCCGTCTTCATGCGGATATCGGCGTTGTCGCGAAATTCCGGCGCGACCCCGTCGGGGTGGTTGGCCTTGGCGAATCGCCGCCGCTTTTCAGCAAGCGTCGCCTCCGTATCGCCAGCGGTAATCGCCAGTTCCTCTGCAATCTCTTCCTGTGTCACCCGAAGCAGGTGGGGTGGGATCTGCGGCACAGGCGAGCCTTCCGGCTCCGGCTCATATAAGGCGGGTTCGATGTCCGCCAGTTCGGGCAGGAATGCGAAATAGGCTTCCGTCCCGGTCGCGGTGCCGGTGGGGCCATCGTCCGCTGGGGCGACGAAACCGAGGCCAAGTCCCTTTATGCGGAACCCAGCATCCGTCTCGTCGGCGTCTTCCTCGCCCTGTTCTTCCTTCAGCCGCGTCAGCACCGACTGAAAGACGGATTGCCCAAACAGCATGGGTCACCTCGCTTTTCGGATGAGGAGCGGACCATGCGGAGGTGGAGCCGAGCTTGCGGCCTATTGAGCGAGGTCGAAAATGACTATATAGAAGTAATCATGTACAGGAAATATGGTCATGACAGCCAAGACAGTTGCCGCAGCCGAGTTTAAGGCCACATGCCTGCGCTTGATCGACGAAATGAATGAAGATGGTCAGCCGATCACCATCACCAAACGTGGGCGGCCGGTGGCCGTACTCACGCCCGTCCTTGAGGCGCCTACCGGAAAGAAGGGCATTGTGGGGGTCATGAAAGGTTCCGTGCTTCGCTATGACGACCCCTTTGCCCCGGCAATCGACCCCGGCGAATGGGACGCCTTGAAGTGATCCTGGCTGACACTCATGTGGTGGTTTGGGCCGTGGAGGAGGACAAACGCCTCGGCCGCAATGCGATTCGGCTTCTGAATGAGGCCGCCGAGGGCGATGATCTGTTTATATCGGTCATCACCTGCTGGGAGATTGCGTTGTTGGCGGAACGGGGCAAACTCGCTCTCAGCCTTGAAGTCGGATTGTGGCTCGAGCGAAACCTTAACAGGCCGGGAGTCAGATGGACTCAGCTCGAGCCGGCCATATCAGTCGACAGTGTCCGCCTGCCTGGAAACTTTCACAGCGATCCCGCCGACAGATGGCTCGTAGCGACTGCCCGTCACTTCGGAATCCCGCTTTTAACGGCGGATCGCGCAATCCTTGCATACAGCAACGATCAGGGGCACGTTGCGACGGTTGACGCCTCGCTTTGATGAGCACTCGATGACGCCACGCCTCCCGGCGGCTTGTTCGGTTCGGCGCGCGTTCGTCGCCGCAATCGGCTCTGCCGAACGCTTCTATCCCTGCGTCTGGCTCTGACTTTGACCGTTCTGGCTCTGGCTTTGCGTCTGGCTCGGCGCGACCGTCAGGGAAACCTTGAGATTTTCGCCGGCAAGGCCGAGGCGCATCCCGGACACCGGCGCGCAGTCGCGGTAGCAGAGCCCGGAGGCGATCCGCACATAACGGTCGTCCGGGCAGATATTGTTCGCGGCATCAAACCCGACCCAGCCGAGACCGGGCAGGTGCACTTCGGCCCAAGCATGAGTTGCCACCTGTTCGATCGTGCCTTCCATCAGCAGATAACCGGAAACGTAGCGGGCCGGGATATCGAGGAGCCGGGCCGCGGAGACGAAGATATGTGCGTGGTCCTGGCAGACGCCGGTCTTCGCCTCCAGGGCCTCTTCCGCGGTGGTCTCGGTGTCGGTCGTTCCCGGCGTATAGGCGACCGTTCCGTGGATCGCCTCCATCAGCGCGTGCATCCTGGCAAGCTCGCTGTCGCCCGTCAGGCTTTTGGCGAGGCCCTTGATCAGCTTGCCCGCCTTGGTGCGCGGCGTCTCGCGCAGGAAAAGCCAGAGCGGACAAAAGCCCTGATGCGGTCCGAAGACGCCGGCTTTGTCGCTGGTCTCGACCTCTCCGGATGCGCTGATGCGGATCGTGTGTTCCGTGCCTTCGGCCGATACAAGCTCGATCCGGTTGCCGTACTGGTCGGCGTAGCCGGCCTCGACCTTGGCGCCGTCGACGGTGATTGCCCAGTTGATGACTTTCTGGGTCGGTCCGTCGACCGGCGTCAACCGCAGCCGCTGCAGCGAGTAGGGCACCGGCTGGTCGTAGAGATATTCGGTCGTGTGGGAAATCTTCAGCCGCATGTGCGGTAAATCCTGTGCCTGTGGGCCTAGTGGTAGAAGCGGTAGCCTTCGGAAATCTCGGCACTCAACTGATTGTTGCGGCTGACGAAGTCTTCCAGAAATTCATGCAGGCCCTGATCCATGATGTCGGTGATCGAGCCGCGCTTCAGCGTCGAACGGATCGCGTCGGCCGTCTCATGGGCCTTCAGCCGCTCGCCGTAGTCTTCGGCGATATAACCGAGATTGCTGACGATCTTCTCGTAGCAATAGGCAAGCGAGCGGGGCATCTGGACCTTGAGGATCAGGAAGTCTGCGATATTCGCCGACTGGTATTCGCCGTCGTAGACCCAGCCATAGGAGCGGTGGGCGGAGACCGAACGCAGGATCGATTCCCATTGGAAATTGTCGAGCGCCGAGCCCACGTGGCTGACGGCCGGCAACAGCACGTAATATTTCACGTCGAGGATGCGGCTGGTATTGTCCGCTCTCTCGATGAAGGTGCCGATGCGCGAGAAGTTGTAAAGATCGTTCCTGAGCATCGAGCCGTGGAAGGCGCCGCGGATCAGCCCGCAGCGGTGCTTGATCCCGTCGATCAGTTCGGGCAGGTCGGCCTGTTTCGGCTTGCGGGCAAGCCGTGCCTTCAGGTCGATCCACGCCTCGTTGGTGGCTTCCCAGGTCTCCCGCGTCAGAGCCGTCCGCACCATGCGGGCATTGTTGCGCCCCCAGTCGATGCAGGACATGACGCTCGACGGGTTGGACTGGTCGCGCAGCAGATAGTCGATGGCATCGGCGGCAGTCAGTTGCGGGTGCACTTCCGAATAGGCTTCGCGGACGCCGGCGCTCTGCAGCACCCCGTCCCAGTCCTCGTCGCTCGAACCGGCGCGGGTCAGCGAGACGCGCAAGCCGGCATCGACCAGGCGGGCGATATTTTCGGCCCTCTCGATGTAGCGAAACATCCAGTAGAGGCCGTTTGCAGTTCTTCCAAGCATTCTACCGCCTCAATCTTCCAGAACCCAGGTGTCCTTGGTGCCGCCGCCCTGGCTGGAATTGACAACCAGGGATCCTTGTTTCAGCGCCACGCGGGTCAGTCCGCCGGGAATGATCTTCACCTTGTCGGAAACCAGCACGTAGGGGCGCAGGTCGACGTGCCGGGGGGCGATGCCCTTGTTGACGAAGATCGGCACGGTGGACAGCGCCAGCGTCGGCTGGGCGATGTAGTTGTTCGGCTTGGCGGCGAGTTTCTCGGCGAAGTCGGAGCGCTCCTTCTTGGTGGCCGTCGGGCCCACCAACATGCCGTAGCCGCCGGAGCCGTGCACCTCCTTGATCACCAGTTCCTCGATATGCTCCAGCACGTATTTCAGGCTGTCGGGCTCGGAACAGCGCCAGGTCGGCACGTTTTCCAGAAGCGCCTTGCGGCCGGTGTAGAACTCGACGATCTCCGGCATATAGGAGTAGATCGCCTTGTCGTCGGAAATGCCGGTGCCCGGCGCATTGGCGATGGTGATGTTGCCGGCGCGGTAGACGTCCATGATGCCGGGAATGCCGAGCGCGGAATCGGGCCGGAAGGTGAGGGGATCGAGAAAGTCGTCGTCGACGCGGCGGTAGAGCACGTCGATCGCCTCGTAGCCCCTCGTTGTGCGCATCTTGACGCGCCCGTCGATGACGCGCAGGTCGCCGCCTTCGACGAGTTCGACGCCCATCTGGTCGGCAAGGAACGAGTGTTCGTAATAGGCGGAATTGAAGATGCCCGGCGTCAGCACTGCGACGCGCGGTTTGCCCTTGCAGCCGGCCGGCGCCAGCGAGGCGAGCGACTGGCGCAGGAGCCTCGGATAGTCCTCGACCCGCTGCACCTTGTTCAGCGCAAACAGCTCCGGGAACATCTGCATCATGGTTTCCCGGTTTTCCAGCATGTAGCTGACGCCGGACGGCGTGCGGGCATTGTCCTCCAGCACGTAGAACTGGTCCTCGCCGGTACGCACGATATCGGTGCCGACGATATGGGTATAGACGCCGCCGGGCGGCTTGAAACCGATCATCTCCGGCAGGAAGGCGACGTTCTTCTCGATCAGTTCGCGCGGAATGCGGCCTGCCTTGATGATTTCCTGCTTGTGGTAGATGTCGTCGAGGAAGGCGTTGAGCGCCAGAACCCGCTGCTCGATGCCTTGCGCCAGCTTGCGCCATTCGCGAGCGGAAATGATGCGGGGGATGATGTCGAAGGGGATGAGCTTTTCGGAACTGTCTGCGTGTCCGTAGACCGCGAAGGTGATGCCGGTTTTCCTGAAGATGTCTTCCGCGTCCTGGGTCTTGCGGATCAGATGGGCCGCATCCTGGCTGGTATACCATTCATGATAGGTCTTGTAGGGCGGGCGCGGAAGATTTTCCGCAGTCAACATTTCATCAAATGCCAAAGGCGCGTTCCCCTTTTTTCAGCCATTTGAATACAACGCAGATCGCAATGCAAGAACCATGCACAATTGCCCGCGAAGATTCCGGCGCGTTGAAAATCATGGAATTCGGCGCGCCGCCACATCCATAGATGTGCCGTTCCCGCGGGAGGACAAGTTCCATCTCCAGGGGCCGGTGGTGACCCCACTGCCTGCAAAAGCGCCAGATGCCCAAGCGCTGTTCAGGCCTTTGAAGCTTTGTTCAATGAAGTGATCAGTTTTTCTGCTTTGACCATCGAGGCAGCCCCGCATAGACAGGCGCCACCTGCCTTTTGTGACAATCAGCCGGAAAATCCCTCATGCTTGATCGCCTGGCTCCGGCCCTTTTCGTTCTCCTGTGGTCCACGGGCTGGATCGTCGCGAAATATGCGGTGGTGCACGCCGATCCCCTGACTTTCCTCGTCGTGCGCCACTCGCTTGCCGCGATAGCCTTCTTCGCCGTCTGTTTGGTCGTGGGGGCGAAATGGCCGCGAACGAAAATCCAATTCGGCTATGCGATCATCTCCGGCATCTTCCTGCACGGCCTCTATCTGTCAGGCGTCTGGTATGCGATCGGGCAGGGCGTGCCTGCGGGCTTGTCCGGCATCATTGCCGGTCTGCAGCCACTGCTGACTGCGCTCGCCGCCCCCTTCTTCATCAGCGAGCGGCTGCGGCCGATGCAGAAGCTCGGGCTGGTGCTCGGCTTTGCCGGCATCCTGATCGCGATTTCGCCGCAGCTCCTCGACGTGTTCGATCGAGGTCTTGCGGGGCTTGCCTTTCCGGTGCTGATCAATCTCGTCGCGATGACCTCGGTGACCTACGGGACGCTCTACCAGAAACGGCACCTGCAGGAGGGTGATCTTTTCTCGATCGCCACGCTGCAATTCGTCGGCGCGCTGATCGTGACGGTGCCGCTCGCGCTTCTCCTGGAGAACCTGCGTTTCGATTGGACGCACGAGGCGATGTTCGCCATGGCATGGTCCGTCTTCGGCATTTCGATGGGCGCGGTCGGCCTGCTGCTCTATCTCATCCGCCGCGGCCAGGTGTCTCGCGCGGCCTCGCTGATCTACCTCATGCCGCCGGTCGTGGCGATCGAGGCCGCGATCCTCTTCGGCGAGCCGCTGACACTGCCGATGATCGTCGGAACGGTGATCGTCGTGCTGGGCGTCTACCTGGTGAACCGGCGGGCCTGAGGGGCTTTCTTTTCGGGTCAAGAAACGGGTGTCGGCGGGAGCCGGGCAGCCATAGACAGCAGATGTAACCCAACAGGAGCTACATCATGCTGAATAACAAAGTTGCCATCGTCACCGGCGCATCGAGCGGCATCGGCCGCGCCTCCGCGCTGCTCTTTGCGGCAGAGGGAGCCGCCGTCGTCGCCAATGCGCGAGGGGAGGCGGAACTGCAGAAGCTGGTTTCGGAAATCCAGGCTGCCGGCGGCCGCGCGATTGCCGTAGCGGGCGATGTTGCCGAAGAGGAGACACACCGAAGACTGATCGATGCGGCGACGGAGCGCTTCGGCGGTCTCGACATCGCCTTGAACAATGCCGGCACGGTCGGGCCTTACAAGCCGCTGGCGGAGGTGACACTGGATGAATGGCAGCAGACCATGACCATGAATCTTGCCAGCGCCTTTCTCGGCGCACGCTCACAAATCCCGGCCATGCTCGAACGCGGCGGCGGTTCGATCATCTTCACCTCCACCTTCGTCGGCACCAGCGTCGGCATTCCCGGCATGGCCACCTATGGCGCTTCCAAGGCGGGCTTGATGGGATTGGTCAAGGGGATTACAGCCGACTATGGGGCGCAAGGCATTCGCGCCAATGCGCTATTGCCCGGCGGTACGGACACCCCTATGGCCGGTGACGCGGCGCAGAAGGAATGGGCGGCCGGGCTGCATGCAATGAAACGCATCGCACATCCGGACGAGATTGCCCGGGCCGCTCTTTTCCTCGCCGGCCCGATGGCAACTTTCGTCGCCGGGACAGCGCTTTTTGCAGACGGCGGAAACGCTGCCGTCAAATGACAAAAAAAGAGGCCGCTTCAAGCGGCCTCTTTTTTAGTCGTTGTTCATGCCCGGCTGCGTTTGCGGCCCTGCTGGCCGCCATTGCGGTTGTCGTTGCCGAAACGGACGGGGCCGCGGTTTTCACCCTGCGGCTGACCGGCATGTGCCGGACGGCCCTGGCCGCCGTTATGCGCCTTGCGCTGGTTGCCGGATTCATGCGGGGCATGTGCCGCATGCGGGTTCTGGCCGCCATTGCCCTTGCGATGTTCCTTGCGAGCCGGTCTGCCTTCGGCGCCGGCCGTTATCCCATCCCTGGGGCCGAACTGCTTCTTGGCGGAGCGAAAATCCGACGTCGTGGAAAGATCATTGTCGGCTTCGAAACGCGGTGCTTCTTCGCCGCGACGCTGGCCGCGGAAGTCCTCGTTACGGCGTTCGCCCCGGTTCGGACGGTCGCCATGCGGACGCTGCGGGCGATCGCCACGGAACGGACGATCCTGACGCTCGCCGCGTTCTTCCGAACGGGCGCCGCCCTCGGCACCTTCGGCCGCGAAGAAGGGCTTGCGGGCCGGGCGTTCGCGGCGCTCGGGACGGCCTTCGCCGTTTCCACGACCGCGACCCTGGCCTGCGCCGTTGCCGCCACGGCCGCGATTGGCGCCGCCACGGTTGCCGCCGCCACGCGACGGACGGCTCATGCCCTCCGGACGCTCGCCGGAGGCGGTTGCGATTTCGATGCCCATCAGGCGCTCGATGTCACGCAGAAGACCGGCTTCGTCCGGTGCGCAGAAGGCAATTGCGATGCCGTCGCGGCCGGCACGGGCGGTGCGGCCGATGCGGTGCACGTAGGCGTCCGGCACTTCCGGCAGATCATAGTTGAAGACATGCGTCACGCCGGGGATGTCGATGCCGCGGGCAGCGACGTCGGTTGCCACGAGCACGCGGATCTCGTTGTCGCGGAATGCTTTCAGCGCCCGCTCGCGCTGACCCTGGCTCTTGTTGCCGTGGATCGAGGCAACCTTGAAGCCGATATGTTCGAGATGCTTTGAAAGCTTCTCGGCGCCGTGCTTGGTGCGCAGGAAGACCATGGCGCGGCCATCGGGATTGGTTTCGAGCGACTTCTTGAGAAGATCGGTCTTGTCGTTCTTGCCGACGACGAAGTGGACGAATTGCTCTACCTTGTCGGCAGCCTTGCCCGGAGGGGTGACCGATACCTGGACCGGATCCTTGAGGAAGTCGGCTGCGAGATCGGCGATCGCCTTCGGCATGGTGGCGGAGAACAGAAGCGTCTGACGGTTCTTTGGAACCATCTTCGAGATCTTGCGCAGATCGTGAATAAAGCCGAGGTCGAGCATCTGGTCGGCTTCGTCGAGCACCAGGTAGCGCACCGTCGTCAAGCCGATTGCGCGGCGGGCGATCAGGTCAAGCAGGCGGCCGGGGGTGGCAACGAGAATGTCGGTGCCTTTTTCCAGCTGCAACTGCTGCTTGTTGATCGATGCGCCGCCGACAACGGCGTTGATCTTCAGCGGCGTGTTGCGGACATAGCTCTTCAGGTTGGCAGCGATCTGGTTCACCAGTTCGCGGGTCGGCGCCAGCACGAGGGTGCGGGTGGTGCGGTTGTCGGGACGCTTGGGGTCCTTCAGGAGCATTTCGATGAGCGGGAGGCCGAACGCAGCGGTCTTGCCGGTGCCGGTCTGTGCCAGGCCGATCATGTCGCGGCCTTCGAGAAGCTGTGGGATCGCCTGGGCCTGGATCGGCGTGGGCGTTTCGTAACCAAGCGCAAAAAGAGTGGCTACGAGCTGCTTGGCAAGGCCAAGCTCTTGGAAATTCGTCAAGTCGAATACCTTTTCGGGGCGCCGCAAGCCTATGCCGGGGCCGGCACCATGCCGTCCGGTCTGCCTGTGGCGTCAAGAACCCCGCGTGAAGTGGGAACTTGCAAGTTGGAAATTGCTTTCCAGCGCTTAAACCCTGAGGGTCAGGGCGATCTATCTATGCGCCTTGTTCCTTCTTCGCGGTTATTTTGAACGCGGGGCCAGCTCACGCGGCGGCCGGAAGGTGAAAGCTGATGCGCATTTGGTGGATCTGGGGGCAAAAGTCAAGTGAATGTTTCGCAATTGCGAGAGGGGGAACCGGGTCTCGCTCCATTTCGTCGCCCCATGGAGCCCCACCGGCTGAAAGGAAAAGCCCGCGCTCGTGCGAGCGCGGGCTTGGCATGAACTGCTGTTGTCGGGTCAGTAGCGCGGGCAGACGCGGGCGCGATAGGCTTCGCCCCACTCGTTCTCGACCCATTCATAATGGCAGCGCGGTGCATACTGGGTGCGGTAGTAGACGCGCCGCGGCGGCGGCGGTGCATAATCGTATTCCGGTTCTACGTAAACCGGCCGCTGCGATCCTGAGACGATCGCACCGCCGATGATGCCGCCCGCAAGCCCGGCTGCGACGCCGGTCCAGACGTCGTCATGATGTCGGTCGCGGGCTTGAGCAGCCGGAGCGGCCGCCGTTAAAGCGCCAGCTACCGTAAGTGCCATGAGGCCCGCGGAGATGCTCTTTTGCAGTACGGACATGTCTTTGTTCCTTTCCCTCTCGTGATTAAGGGCACGGAAGAAAAGTCGCCTGCAAAGGCGGCGGATTCATGAAATCCCACGACGAGTAGTCTGAACGGCTGTTCAGCCTCTCTCGACCTCAAGTTGAAAATATCGAGGCTCATGCGTCCTGTGATGGTTACTTTGGCAAAATATTGGTTAAATAAAGGCGATTTTAGGATCTGCCGAATCTCCTCGTTCCGCCGCTCCTTCGCAGCGCTGCGATTCCTCTTGGGAGAAATTGCCGAACGATCCGGATAAATCGCTGAAATTGCGCCGCTTGCCTGCCGCATCAACAACGCGTTGTTAACGTGCGCGTGCTGTTATCCGTCAATTGGGAACCAACGAATCGAACCGGTTTCGGCCGGAGCGCGGAGTGGAAGGTGGAGACGGAAAGTGAACTGCTGAGAACGGCGTGCGAGCGGATCAACGATCTCGCCGAACCCGCCTTCATCAAGGACAGCGCCCTCACTTACGTGGCGGTGAATGCCGCCTATGCCCGGCTCTTCGGCAAACACGCGCATGAACTCATCGGCAAAACGAGCGGCGGCCTCTTCGGCGGCGGGGTGGACGCCGATCGCAAGGAAAAGGAATGCCGGGCGATCGTCTTCGGTACCGAGGAAGCCGCCTTCTGTTACGACCGCGCGGGCGTCGCGCGGCATCAAATCCACATCGAGCGCTTTCTCACAGAAGATGACCATACCTATCTCTTCGGCTCGTTCGTGCCGGCGACGACGCTGAGCGTTGCCGGAGGGCTGAACGTCGAGATGCAGGGCGGGCAAGCCGGCCAGTCCAGCGAACCCATGTCGGTGTTCGATAGCGCCCTGGTCGACGATGCACTCGACATGCTCGAAATGGGCATCGGCATCTACGACAGGAACGACTCGCTGCTCTACTGGAACTCGGAGCTGTCGAACTATTTCGCGTCGATGTCGATCGAGGTAAGGCGTGGCATGACGCTGAGGGAAATCCTCGGTCATGCCTATGACCGGCGCAAGCGGTTGTCGCCGGAGAAGATCGCGGCGGAAACGCCCGGCAAGGCGGCCTGGATCGAGGAGCGGATGAAACCGTTCCGGCTGCCCTACTCGGAAAGCATCTATCAGCTGTCCGATGGGCGGTGGATGCGGAGCCTCAACAAGCGCCTCGAGAATGGGTTGCTGCTTGCCGTTCGTCACGACGTGACGGACTTCAAGGAGCAGGAAATGCTCCTGCGGGCGCGGGTCGCCGAGACGGAGCTGCTGCGCGCCGTGCTGGAGGATCTGCCGGTCCCGGTTTTCGCCCGCAACAGCGATCACCAGCTGACCTATGCCAATGCCGCCTACGAAGCGATGCTCGGCGCCCCGCGCGAGCAGTTTCTCGGCAAGACGGAAACGGAGATGTTTCCGGACGCGGCGGAGAGGTTCCGTCTTGAAAACGACCGCATCATGGATGGGGAGACGATCGACAAGTCGGAGGACGTGACCTTCCCCGACGGCTCGATCGTGCCGGTCATCACGCGCCTGCGGCGGATCACGACCGCTGACGGCGCCCACCATCTGGTGGGTTCGCGGATGGATGTCTCGCTTATCAAGGAAGCCCAGAGGAAGGCGGAGAAGGTCGGCGAAGATCTGCAGACCATCCTCAGCGCCATTCCGGTCGGCATTGCCATTCTCGACGAGACGTTCAACTTCGAATACGCAAACCCGACATTTTACGATTTCTGGGATGCAGGCGAGCAGTTCGACCTGCCCGGCCGCTCCTATCGCGACTTCCTCAAGGTCAATTTCGATCGCGGCATCTATGCCGGTTCGAACCTCAGCTTCGAGGAGATCTACCAGGGCCGGATCGCGGCGCTGACGGAAGGCGACGACAGGCCGCCGATCGAGGTGAAAAGCCGCAACGGCCGCAGCATCGTCATTTCCGGTACCGGGCTTTCCGGCGGCAAGACGCTGCTGACCTACATGGACATCACCGCCATCCGCAAGCGGGAGCAGGAGATCCACGAGGCCCGCGCGGCACTCGAACAGCACGGCGCGCTGATGCGCGACGCCACCAGCGCGATGTCGCAGGGCCTTCTGATCCTGCATGACGGCGAAATCATCTTCTGCAACGACGCTTTGGCGAGCATGCTCGAAATGCCGGCGGAAATGGCCACGCCTGGCAAACAGTGGCGGGACATCTTCCGCTTCTGCGTCAGGCGCGGCGACCTCGGTCCGCCGGACGTGGCCGCCGATACGCTCAGGAGCTGGGAGGAAAACCTGGCCGCCGGAAAGCCGGTATTCGCCGATTTCCGGGTCGAAGGGCGCAAGTGGATCCATGTCGAAGCCAATATCACCGGCAGCGATCACTGGCTTGCCATCTTCACGGATGTGACCGACACGAAGGAACGCGAGGAGGAGCTGACGCGGCTTCTGCAGCGCGCCGAGGCGGCAGACCGGGCGAAGTCCGAATTCCTCGCCAACATGAGCCACGAAATCCGCACTCCGATGAACGGCGTGCTGGGCATGGCCGAGCTGCTCGCCAAGTCCAATCTCGATACCCGCCAAAAGACGTTCATCGACATCATCGTCAAGTCGGGCAATGCGCTGCTCACCATCATCAACGACATCCTCGACTTCTCCAAGATCGATGCAGGCCAGATGAAGCTCCGCAAGGCGCCCTTCGATCCGGTCGAGGCGATCGAGGACGTGGCGACGCTGCTCTCCTCATCAGCCGCGGAAAAGGACATCGAGCTCATCGTGCGCGGCGATGCGTCCGTGCGCGAGACGGTCATGGGAGATGCGGGCCGGTTCCGCCAGATCATCACCAACCTGGTCGGCAATGCGGTGAAGTTCACCGAAAAGGGCCATGTCTTCATCGACCTGATGTCGAAGCCGGCAGGCCCAGGCAAGATGATGCTCACCGTCCGCATCGAGGATACCGGCCTCGGTATCCCGGAAGAGAAGCTCCGAGCAGTTTTCGAGAAGTTCTCGCAGGTGGATACGTCCTCCACCCGCCGCCACGAAGGCACCGGGCTCGGGCTTGCCATTACCGCCGGCCTTACGGAGCTCTTCGGCGGGCGCATCGAGGTCGAAAGCGAGCTGGGACGGGGTTCGGCCTTTACCGTGCATCTGCCGTTCGACGTCGTCAGCGAACGCAACGTCCAGACGGTTTTGCCGATCAATACGAGCGGCGCGCGCATCCTGGTGGTCGACGACAATCCCGTCAACCGCCGAATCCTTGGCGAGCAGCTTTCGATGTGGGGCTTCGATGCAGTCGCCGCCGACGGCGGTGCCGAGGGGCTTGCGATCCTCGGCGAGGCCGCCCGGATCGGCGTGGTTGTCGATGCCATTGTGCTCGACTACCACATGCCGGAAATGAACGGCCTCGACTTCGCCCGTAACCTGCGGCGCGACGCCCGGTTCGACGGCACCGGTGTCATCTTTCTGACCTCCATGGACATGGCCAGCGACGACAGCACCTTCCAGGCGCTCAATATCCAGGCGCATCTGATGAAGCCCGCCCGCGCCAACCTACTGCGCAGCACGATCATCGACGTGGTTCGCTCGATCCGCACGAAGCGGCGCGCGCTGGAGAACCTTCAGGTCCGGTCGGAGGCAATTCCTGTCCCTTCCCATCGGACGGAGCCCAACTCCCGTCCGGTACCTTCTTCCGTGCCCGTCATCGCCGACGAACCGGTCTCCACACCTCCCATGCGTTCCAGTCCGGCCCTCGATGTGCTGGTTGCGGAGGACAACGAGGTCAATCAGATCGTCTTCACGCAGATCCTGCAATCGACCGGCTGGCTATTCCAAATCGTCAAGAACGGTGCCGAGGCCGTCGAGGCCTGGAAAGAGCACGAGCCGGCGGTGATCCTGATGGACGTGTCCATGCCGGTCATGAACGGACATCAAGCGACCCAGAAGATCCGCGAGCTGGAGAAGCAGAGCGGGTCGCACACGCCGATCATCGGGGTGACCGCGCATGCGCTGGAAAGCGACCGTGAACTCTGCATCAAGGCCGGCATGGACGATTATCTGTCGAAGCCGATCAGCCCGGAGGCTCTGGAATCCAAGATCCGTGCCTGGATCGGCGGCGGTGCCGCGCATTCGGTTTCAGGCTAGCTCACAGTGGATTGCCTACTCCCATTGTACTAACCCGTATGGGGGGTTTTTCGGCGCAACGATTGTGCCATTCTCCATTCGCTCAACAGACTGTTGAGGGCTCGAACGGGAAAAACGGTCGAGCCCTAATTTTCCCAGTAAGTGCTGCGTCTGGTGAAGGGCTCGCGCCTTGGCGGACCGGCGCGAGCCCTCAGGCGGGCTCCGGCTCGCTGAGATGGCCGGTTTTTTCGCATCCCGCTTCAAACGACCGTTTCCTTCTTCAACCCGGTCTCGCCCGCTCCCTGCGCAAATAAATAACTGAACAGGCGGCGAAAGCTCGAATTGTAAGTACGTGCTAAAATAGATGTTTATAAACATGCTGTTCTCTTTGAGCCTGTGCACAGGGCTTCCCCAAGCAGGTCAGAAGGAACATCATGCAGCTCTCCCATATCCTCGGCGTTCTCTGTCTTTCCACGACATTGGCGCTTGCCCCTCTGAACATGATCTTGGTCGATAGTTCGCCAGCCTTTGCAAAGGGCGGCAACGGCGGCGGTAATGGTGGTGGCGGAGGCGGCGGTAACGGCGGTGGTGGAGGCGGCGGCGGTGGCGGCAATGGAGGAGGAGGCGGAGGAGGCGGTCACGGCGGCGGTGGCCACAGTGGCGGCAAAAGCGGCGACCGTTCGGGAAGCAAGGGGGCGAACGGCCGGAGCGCCGACAGCCGGACCGACAAGGCCAGCAGATCGCAGCAGGCCGGCAAGTCGAAGCCGAACGTAAAGACCGTCGGCAAGGGGGCGACCACGGCAGTTGGCCGGAAGTCAGCGGCGGCTCAGAAGGCAAAGCCGGAGAAAAATCTCGCTGCCCAACTGGCCGGGCTGAATTCGCTGAAACGCAATTACCACGCGCTGATGAATACGGCCGATCCTCGGATGGCGGCGATTTCCGCCTTCAGCACTGCCTACGCACAATATGAGCTCACGCACGGCGCCGCGCCGCCGGCGGACGATCCTGTTCTCGGCGATGCGGCCCTGAGCGAGGCTTTGGCGGCGGCGGGAAAAATGGAGACGGTCGCGCCGGAAGCCCTCGGCTGGGCGAAGGACGTGCTTGGCGTCGGACCGGCGGTCGGCACGATCGACAAGATGAGAGAAGCGCTGGCGAAGCAGACGACCGAACCCACCGACGATACGGATGCGGATGAGGACACAACCGAAACGCCTTCGCCGGACGAAACCGTTAACGGAGAGCCGGACGATACCGATCCGGTCGAAACCGCCGCCAGCGGAGACACTGCTACGGCCGAAGCGGCAACTCCCTGAGTTGATGCCGTGTGGCACGACAATACCGGCAAAGTCCCGGCCAAACCTTTTCCGGAAGGTAGCCATCTACTGACACAAAAGCACATCGGCACGGTGGAACCGGTGGTGGGCGAGGTGGCCTACCCGTTTCAGCCAGCCTGCCTTTGACGATGCAGCATTTCACGCACCAGGCTCACAAGCTCCAGCAGCGGCGTTCCCCGTCGCTGCTCCACATCGATCCGACGACAAATCAAACGCAGGTCCAAGCCCACAAACATCATGCTTACCCCAATGAATCAGCCCACCTGATATATAGCTGGATTTGCGGCCGAGGAGTATTTTCGTGTGCGCGGATCAGGAGAGTGACTTTGGCCGGCTTCCATTCGATTTAGGCCATAAGGGGATGTTGATGCAGCCGTTTCACCCAATGTCGAAGTTGATCTGGGTCAAGAACTAGGGTCACTTGAGATGTGAGACGGCACCATTGTACCCCCCAACGCAGTGCGGTCTTAGCGGCCGGTATTCATTGACCGGCCGCTTCCTTTTATCGGTACTTCGCCCTGGGCCGGGTCTTCTCGATTTATGAAGTCCAATAGATTGGAGCAGAAGAATGTGCCCTTGGATATTGTCGAGGATTGTTTGAAGATAGTAAGTGTGTTCTTTCATTTTGTATCTGATGCGACAGAAACACTACCCACAACGGATGATCTTCCAGACTGCGGTCTAGCTCCTTTGAGGGAATTGTGAGTTTCCATCCAGAGCGTAATGTTCTCTTTCTTCCCAGGTCATGCATAGAAGAGTCTTGAACTTGGGAGAGGCCCGCGCAGGGGGAACAGGCGCGGGCCTTCTGCTATTCAGGAGAATAGCGATCGTCGCTGTTATTGCAGCAAGGGTGCGGGACAGCGGGTCAGGCTTTGACGCCGCACAGCATCTCGCGTTTTCCGGCAAATCCGGGGCGACGTTCGACGGCGAAGCCGGCCGCGGATAAGTTGCGGCGCACGAAGCCGGCAGCGGCGTAGGTACCGAACGTCCCTCCCGGTACCGTCTTCTCGTGGATTGCCTGCATCAGGTCCGGCGACCACATGTCCGGATTGCGGGACGGGGCGAAGCCGTCGAGGAACCAGGCGTCGAAACCCAGTTCGATGGCCATCACGGATTCCAGCGCGGGACCGCAGACGACGGTGAGCCGGGTTTGCCGGTCCGCTTCGATCTCGACCCTTCCGGCGGGTTTATCCGGCCAGACGGCGGTAAGCGCTGTATGCTCCGCATCGATTTCCGGCCAACGGGCCAACGCGCGGTCGATCTCCTCGCTCTTCATCGGGTAGAGTTCGAAGGAAATGAAGTGAAGTTTTCCGGCCGGGAGGCGGGTGAGCTTCCATTGGCGCCAGGTTTCGCAGAAATTCAGACCCGTGCCGAAACCGAGTTCTCCGATCTTGAAGTCTCCGGATGGTGACCCGCAGTCCCGCCAACGATCCGGCAGGCCGTTGCCTGCGAGGAAGGTGTGGCCGCATTCCAGCCGCCCATCGGTGCGACAATAAAAGTGATCGCCAAACTTTTGCGAATAGGGCATATCGCCCTCGTGCCAGTCCAGCGGCTGGTCTTCCCGGGCAACACTGTCGGGGGTCGCAAGCTTTTCGAGGTCATCGTCGCTCATGGGACATGCGGATAATCCTGCCGGGTCCAAGGGTCAATCGGATCTTGGCGGTCGATCTCACGATCTTCCGGCAGCTGTCGATCTCGTCATCCTCGGAGGCGGCGTCATGGGCCTCTGGGCGGCGGTCAAGGCAGAGCGCCTCGGTATCAGGACGCTGCTCGTCGATGCGGGCCGGATGGGGCAGGGGGCGAGCGGCGGACTGCTCGGCGCGCTGATGCCGCATATGCCGGACAAATGGAACGAGAAGAAACAGTTCCAGTTCGACGCGCTGCTGTCGCTCGAAGAGGAGGTCGCCGGCATCGAGCAGGCGACCGGCATGACCTGCGGGTACCGCCGTTGCGGTCGGCTGATCCCCTTGCCGAAACCGCATCTCAGAACGATCGCCTTGCGGCACTCGCAGGATGCCGAAATCTGTTGGCATCAGCATGGCCGCCGTTTCCACTGGCATGTCGTCGATCGCGGCGTTCAGGAGGGTTGGCCGGATGCAACCTTTACCGAAGCCGGTCTTGTTCATGACACTTTCGCGGCGCGCGTTTCGCCGCGCGGTCTTACTGCGGCGCTTGTGGCTTTCCTGCGTGCGGCAAGACACGTCCGGATTATCGAGGGGCTTGTCGCCGATCGGGTCGATCCGGAGAAAAACCGTGTGATTTTCGCAGGCGGCGAAAGTACTGCCTTCGGACATTGCATCGTGGCGGCGGGCCACCAGTCCTTCCCGTTGCTGGGGGAAATCTCTCCGCCGCTGCCACGGCCGCTCGGACAGGCAGTGAAGGGCCAGGCGGCATTGCTCAGGGCCGACGTCGATCCGACACTGCCGATCATCTTCCTCAACGGGCTCTATGTCGTCGCCCACGAGGGCGGGCATGTCGCGGTCGGCAGCACCAGCGAGGACGTGTTCGAAGACGCAGCCTCGACGGACGGTCTGCTCGACGATCTGGTCAGCCGCGCTCGCGATCTCGTGCCGGCCCTGAGGGAAGCGCCGGTGATCGAGCGCTGGGCGGGGCTTCGGCCCAAAGCCATCGACCGCGACCCGATGGTCGGGCCGCATCCGGATCACCGCAAGGTGATTGCTCTTACCGGGGGCTTCAAGGTCAGCTTTGGGCTCGCCCACAAGCTCGCCGAAGTAGCACTCCGTACGGTAAACGGCGAGGAAATGCAGCTTCCGGACTCCTTTGCCCTGGAAAGCCACCTGGCCGCTGCCGCGCGCTAAACGCGAATCCTTCCGTCGCCCTCGTCGTTAATCTGTCACGCAAATCACGTACCTCCATTCGTGGGGTCGATGAGCAATACGTAAAATACCGGGGCGGAAAAGAAGGGACGCACGAGAAGGTGATGCATGCGTTATGCCATATATTTCACGCCTCCGGCTTATGATCCGCTGACGCTGGCCGCCGCCCAATGGCTTGGCCGCAACGCCTTTTCCGGCGAGGCCATGGAGCCGCCGGCGATCCGAGGCATCGGCATCCACGACATCGCCTTCAACACCGCGCTACCGCGCCGCTCCGGTTTCCACGCCACGCTGAAGTCGCCCTTCCGGCTTGCACCCGGCGTTACCGAACAGGCACTGCTGCGGCACCTGATGCGATTTGCGGGCGCGCACGATCCGTTTGATCTGCCGAGACTGGAAGTCGTTCGGCTCGGCAATTTCTTCGGCCTTGCACCGGTGCTGCCCTGCGAGACCATGCGGTTTCTCGCTGCCGCCGTCGTGCAGGAGTTCGACGCCTTTCGCGCTCCGCTTTCCGAAGCGGAGCTGGAGCGCTGCGATCCGGGCGACCTGACAGCTCCGCAATTTGCAAACCTGCACCGCTGGGGCCACCCTTACGTGATGGACGAATTCCGCTTCCACATGACCCTCACGGGGCCGCTTTCCGCGATCGACATGCCGCGCTTCGAGCTGGCGTTGCGCGATCACTTCGAACCCTTCCTCAGGAAGCCGGTCGAGGTCGCCAACCTCGCCCTATTCGTCGAGGAGGAGCAGGGCGCACCTCTCCTCGTCCACTCCCTGCATCCCATGGGTCGGGTGGCGTCACGCAAGATCGCCTGAGACCCTCCGGCGTCACTTTTGTTCAAGAAGCCAAGGCGCAAATCTGCTATATCCGCGTGATGGACAATATCTCGCAGGAGCAGGCAGCCGACCACATGCCGCTCGCGGACGCGGAAACCACCCGCTTCTGGCGGGACAGCCGCTTCGGCGGCATGGAGTGCCTGACCGCCACCTTCCTGACCCACGAATTCGCCCCGCATGCCCATGACACATTCAGCATCGGCGCCATCGAGAGTGGTGGCCAGATCGCCACGATCCGCGGCACAAGGGAAGCGTCCGGACCGGGCGACCTCTATCTCATCAACCCGGGCGAGATCCATGATGGAGCGCCCTACGAGGGCGGCTACCGCTACCGCATGATCTATCCGGACCTCTCGCTGCTGCGCGAAATCCTGGAAGACGTCACCGGGAAGCCTTTTCGGGGCATGCCCGCCTTCGGCAGGCAGATACTTCGCGACCAGTCGCTCGCGGATGCTTTCCATGCGGCGCATCGCACCCTCGAGTTGGGGTCCGGCGCGCTGGAGACGAGCCAGGCAATGTTCCTGGTGCTGGACGCCATGTTCCGGCGGCACGGCAGCTCGATCATCGTGCCGACCGATACAGCTGAAAGATCGGCCGTGCATCGGGCGCGCGACTACCTGGTGGAGAATTTCGCCAGCGATGTCGGACTGGAGGAACTTGCCGAAGTGGCGGGCTTGAGCCGTGCCCATCTCATCCGCGCCTTCCGCAAGGAATTTCACATCACGCCGCATTCCTTCCTCACCGACATTCGCATCCGCGAGGCGCGCAAGCGCTTGAGTCGGGGCGGTCCGCCGGCGGAAATCGCGCTCGAATGCGGCTTTGCCGACCAGGCCCATTTCACCCGCCACTTCAAATCGCGAACCGGACTGACCCCCGGGCAGTATCGCGCCCGCTGAACATCTCTTCCCATCGGCGACGGCCGTTGCGGGTCATAGGTGTCACTTTCCTTCAAGACGATAAATTTTCGCCGGCCTATGACCTCTGCTCCAATCGGAGGTTTTGACGTGAAAGAGAATGCAAGACTTGCGGATTTTCTCGGCGGCATGCGGGCGATCGCGCCGCTGATCGCTGCAGTGATCCCGATCGGCCTCGTCTTCGGGGCGGTGGCGGCGACCAAGGGGCTAACCCCGGCCGAAGCCGGGTTGATGAGCACGCTGGTGTTTGCCGGGGGTTCGCAATTCGTGGCAATGGACATCTGGACCCATCCGGCATCCTGGGCGGGCGTCGGCTTCGCCGCATTGCTGGTCAACATCCGCCATGTGCTGATGAGCGCATCGCTCGGCACCAGGATGCAAGGCTTCGGCCCGCGCGAGCGGTATTTCGCGATGCTTTTCCTGGCCGACGAGATCTGGGCGATGGCCGAGTTCCGGGCGAAGGTCGCCCGGCTGACGCCTGCATGGTTTGCCGGCCTGGTGGCACCCTTCTATCTTGCCTGGGTCGTCTCCGGTATCGGCGGGGCGGGGCTTGGCGCATTCCTCGGCGATCCGGTAGTGCTCGGGCTCGATTTTGCCTTTCCCGCGGTCTTCATCGTGCTGGTCATGGGTTTCTGGAAAGGGTCTGAGACCGGCGCCGTCCTGCTGGCAAGCGGTGCTGCCGCTGTCGCTACCCAGCATTTCGTGCCGGGCGTTTGGTACATTGCCGCCGGAGCGGTCGCGGGTCTGCTTACCGCCGTGGTTTCCGGCAACCGCCGCAGCGTGGAGGTGACGTCATGACCGTCGATCTCACGACCCTGCTCGCCATCATTGCCATGGCGGCGGCGACGGCGCTTACCCGCATCAGCGGCCTCATCCTCATTCGCCATGTCTCGCTCGAGGGCAGCCGCCGCAAGGCGATCGAATCGATTCCGCCGGCGGTGCTGATGGCGGTCGTCGCGCCGACGGCATTCGCGACCGGGCCTGCCGAAACAATCGCCTGCGCGGTGACTGCTTTTGCAGCACTTCGCCTCCCGATGCTCGTTTCGGTGGCACTCGGCGTCGTCTCGGTCGCCTCTCTCAGGGCGTTTGGTATCTGAGCCCGCTTTCGGCCTCGACATTGCGCAAAACGGTGGGCTACCGTCGCGGTAAAGTTCGAGGGTGATTTGATGCAGGCACAAGACTATCCGCGCGATCTCATCGGCTACGGCCGCTCCACTCCCGATCCAAAGTGGCCGGGCGGCGCGCATGTCGCCGTTCAGTTCGTGATCAATTACGAGGAGGGCGGCGAGAGTTCCATCCTCGATGGCGACGCTGCTTCCGAATCGCTGCTCTCGGAGATCGTCGGGGCCGCCCCCTGGCCCGGCCAGCGCAACCTCAACATGGAGTCGATCTATGAATACGGCTCTCGCGCCGGCTTCTGGCGGCTCTGGCGCATGTTCACCGAGCTCAAGGTGCAGGCAACCGTCTATGGCGTGACACTTGCCATGGCCCGCAACCCGGAAGCGGTCGCCGCGATGAAGGAGGCGGGCTGGGAAATCGCCAGCCACGGCTATCGCTGGCTGGAATACAAGGATTTTTCCGAGGAGAAGGAACGCGAGCATATCCTTGAGGCGGTGCGCCTTCACACGGAACTCGTCGGCGAGCGGCCCTATGGCATGTACCAGGGCAAACCGTCGGGCAACACGCTTCGGCTGGTGATGGAGGAGGGCGGTTTCCTCTATTCCTCCGATTCCTACGCCGATGATTTGCCCTATTGGGTGCCGGGTCTCGGTGGTAAGC
Source organism: Neorhizobium sp. R1-B (assembly GCF_004368875.1). Taxonomy (NCBI): domain Bacteria; kingdom Pseudomonadati; phylum Pseudomonadota; class Alphaproteobacteria; order Hyphomicrobiales; family Rhizobiaceae; genus Neorhizobium; species Neorhizobium sp. R1-B. The sequence goes on along the minus strand of NZ_SOEM01000003.1, from coordinate 250,822 downwards.
CGTTCCTGATCATTCCCTATACGCTCGAGACCAACGATATGCGGTTTGCGACGCCGCAGGGGTTCAATGCCGGGGATCAGTTCTTCAATTACCTGAAGGATGCCTTCGACGTGCTCTATCAGGAAGGTAAGGAGGGCAGCCCAAAGATGATGTCCGTCGGTCTTCACTGCCGCCTTGTCGGGCGGCCGGGTCGCGCTGCGGCACTGCGGCGCTTCATCGAATATGTGCTCGGCCACGACAAGGTCTGGCTGCCGCGCCGCATCGAGATCGCCCATCATTGGCACCAGCATCACAAGCCGGCAGGCGCGCCATGACTGCGCGGGGAGATTTCATCGCGAAATTCGGCGGCGTTTTCGAGCATTCGCCGTTTATTGCCGAGCGCGCCTACGATGGCGGCCTCGTCTTCGTACCGCTGTCGGCGAAGGGGGTCCATGCCGCGCTGGTCTCGGTTTTCCGCAAGGCGGGCCGCGAGGAGCGGCTGGGTGTGCTGCGCGCCCACCCCGACCTCGCAGGCAGGCTCGCGATCGCCGGAGAATTGACCGAAGACAGTAAAAGGGAGCAGGCGGGTGCGGGGCTCGACCAACTGAGCGCGGAAGAACATGCGCGCTTCACCGAGCTCAACACGGCTTATACGGAAAAATTCGGCTTTCCCTTCATCATCGCGGTCAAGGGCCTCGGCAAGCAAGACATCCTCGCCGCCTTCGAAAAGCGCATCCACAACAGCGTCGAAGAAGAATTCGAAACCGCCGCCGCACAGGTTGAGCGGATCGCGCTGCTGCGGCTGCTTTCGATGCTGCCGGAGGGGTGATGGATGCGGTTCTTTCCTCTAGACCTTGCCTCGCTTATATTGATGACATCAGGAGTGATGCTCTCATGAGACCGTCGGAAGTGTTGGAGAGGAACAGGGAGATTATTCGAGCGATCGTGGCCCGTCGGCAGGTCTTCAACCCGCGTGTCTATGGGTCAGTGCTTTACGGTAGCGACCGTGTGGACAGCGATCTGGACATCTTGGTGGATCCATCGCCGACGACATCGCTCTTTACGCTCGGCGGCCTCCAGGGTGATTTAGAGGAAGCCCTCGGAATTCCGGTAGACGTAAAGGTGCCTGGGGATTTCCCACCCGACATCCGCGCGCGCGTCGTAGCGGAAGCTGCCGCTATATGAGTTCCGAGCGCCTTCAAACACATCTCGACCGCATGATTTTCGCCGGCGAAAAGGCCGTGAAATATGTGCGAGGTATGGATGGGGATGGCTTCCGCGAAAACGAAATCATACAGGATGCGGTCATTGCCAACATCATGGCAATCGGCGAATGCGCGACAAAGATAATGGAGCAGTCCCCGGATTTCGTTGTAGGACATCCCGAGATTCCCTGGCGGGATATCAAGAACATGCGCAACCGTATTGCGCATCAATATTTTCAGCTCGATATCGAAACGGTCTGGCGGACTGTGGATCAGATGATTCCTCAGCTACTCTCGCAACTCCAGGCCGCCCGCCCCAGTGAATAGAAGCACCTTCCATAACGCTTTTCTCCCGATCTTCCGTCCCCTATATTGTCAGTATCAGGAGTGATGCCGTCATGAGACCGTCGGAAGTCTTGGAGAAGAACAGGGAAGCGATCCGGGAAGCGACAAAGCGCTTTAACGCGGCCAATCCGCGTGTCTTCGGCTCGGTGGCCCGCGGCGAGGACGGACCGGAGAGCGATCTCGACATCCTGGTCGACGCACTTCCGGGGACAACGCTGTTCGATCTGGGCGGGCTTCAGGCTACACTCGAGACGCTTCTGAGGATCAGGGTCGACATTGTTACCTCGGGTGGCCTGAAGCCGTCCATGCGGGAACGGATACTGTCGGAAGCGGCCGCTATATGAGCGCGGATCGCCTGAAGGAATATCTCGACCAAATGCGATCGGCCGCGTCTCGGGCCTGCGAATTTATAGATGGCACGACACAGGAAGCCTTTCTCTCCGACGTTCGCACTCAGATGGCGGTGGCGATGGCGCTGGTTTTGATCGGCGAAAGCGCGGCGCGTATCATGATGCATCATCCGGATTTTCCTGTCGATCATCCCGAAATTCCTTGGTCGAAAATGCGGGGAATGCGCAATTTCGTCGTCCATGATTATTACGAGCTTGAGCTTCCCGTTGTCTGGGAAACCGTGCAGACATCTCTCCCGGCGCTGATTTCCAACCTCGATTCCCTCCGCCACTGGCGTGCTCAAGGCGAATAATAAAAGGCTTTTGAATTGACAGATTTTCTCCAGATCCGACCGCTCACGAAGGAAGCCTTTGCGCCCTTCGGGGACGTGATCGAGGCCGATCCTGCGACCATGAAACTCATCAATGGCGGCACGACGGAGCGCTTCCATGCGCTGGCAGCACCCGAGGCAGCGGGCGAGGGCGCGCGGATCATCCTCAGCATATTCCGTGGTCAGCCGCGGCAATTTCCCTACTCCGTCACGATGATGGAACGGCATCCGTTCGGCAGCCAGAGCTTTTCGCCGCTATCGCAACGGCCGTTCCTCGTCGCGGTCTCACAGGATCGGAACGGCAAACCCGATATTCCCCTGATATTCCTGGCGCGAGGAGACCAAGGGGTGAACTATCGTCGGAACGTCTGGCATCATCCGCTGATGGCGGTCGGCACTGCCAGCGATTTCCTGGTTGCCGACCGTGAAGGTCCAGGCAACAATCTCGAAGAATTCTTCTTCGAAACTCCCTATCTGATTGCGGAGCCTAGCCTATGACAGGCCTCACCACCCATGTGCTCGATACCGCCAGCGGCCGGCCTGCCGAAGGGTTGAAAATCGATCTCTACCGGTTGAGCGGTGAGTCCCGCGAGAAGATCAGATCCGTCGCCACCAACGCAGACGGGCGCGTCGACGGCGGGCCGATCCTGATGGGCGAGAGCTTTCTTGCCGGCGAATACGAACTCGTCTTTCACGCGGGCGATTATCTTCGCGCGCAGGGGACGAAGCTTACCGAACCCGCCTTTCTCGACATTGTCCCGATCCGCTTCGGCATCTCCGACACGGCGGCGCATTATCACGTGCCGCTGCTTCTCTCGCCCTATGGTTATTCCACCTACAGGGGAAGCTGATGCGTTTTGCCGCGATCGCCGACATCCATGGAAACTGCGCGGCGTTGCGGGCCGTCCTGGACGACATCGCCTCGATCGGCATCCGCGACATCGTCAATCTCGGCGATTGCTTTAGCGGGCCTTTGGAAGCGGATCGGACCGGCGATCTCCTCTTGCTTCTCGATATGCACGCGGTGCAGACGGTTCGGGGCAATCACGACCGTTATCTTATGGAAACGCCGACCGAGGTGCTTGCACCCTCCGACGCGCATGCCCATGCGCAGCTTGCCGAGCGGCATTTCGACTGGCTGCGCAAATTGCCGTTCAGCATGGTTTATCGTGACGAGGTTTTTCTCTGCCATGCCACGCCACATGAGGATAATGTTTATTGGCTGGAGCAGGTGTCCAGCGACGGGCATGTCTTTCTAAAGCCGCTCTCCGAGATCGACGCAATTGCGGAGGGCGTCGATCAGACTTTGATCCTGTGCGGCCACAGCCATATTCCCCGCGCGGTACAGCTTTCGGACGGCCGCCTCATCGTCAATCCGGGCAGCGTCGGTTGCCCCGCCTATGACGACGACAGGCCGTTCGTTCACAAGGCGGAGACAGGCCACTGCATGGCGTCATACGTCGTCATCGAAAAGACCGCTTCCGGCTGGGTGCCGCAATTCCGCAATGTGCCATATGACCACATGGCGATGTCACGGCTGGCGGCCGAAAACGGTCGTCTCGATTGGGCCACGGCGCTGGCGACGGGCCGGGTGGGCTAGCCGTCCGGCGCAACGTTGCTTTGATTTCGCACACTGAGCCCGCTTGAAGGAGATCGGAAACCATTCGGCAATCCTTGCCCCCGATACTTCTCCTCGATTCGGAAAGTGGAGATGGTCATGGCTCAATCGCGCGCAAAATCGGCTTCACGGCGTAAAGGCGGCAAGCGCTCGTCGGCGGCTTCCGGCTCTTCGCTCCTGCCGTGGGTGGGCGCTCTGGCGGCCGTGGCCGGCGGCATTGCGCTCTATGATAATTCGGCGGCGGCGCGGAGGTTCATTGCCAGTCTGACGGCTGAAAGGCCGGTTCAGGTTGCGGCGAGACCCAATTCCGCCTCCGACAAGCCGGTTCCGCCTAAACCTGTTGCCGCAACCGCTCATCGTCCCGCGACCTCAAAGCCTGCAACACCGCCGGACCAGAGCCATACGGCGGCGATCATCCCGCCGGCACCGATCGGCAAGCCAATCGCCGAGGAGACGCCGAAGGTCGGGGAACCGTCGAAAGCGGACGAGGGGCCTGCCGGTGCCTATCAGGCGAAATTCTATCTCTGCGGAACGGCCAAGCAGGACGATTGCGTCGTCTCGGCGGATCGCTTCGTTTTCCACGGACAGAAGATCCGCCTTGTCGGCATCGAGGTGCCGGACATCAAGAAACCGGCCTGCGAGGCAGAACGCATCAAGGCAAGCGACGCGGAACTGCGGGTGCGCGCCTTTCTTGATTCTGGTCCCTTCGAGCTGGTCACCTGGCAGGGGAACGATTCCGAGATCGACGGCCACAAGCTGAGACAGGTTACCCGCAACGGCATGTCGCTCTCCGATATCCTCGTGCGCGAAGGCCTTGCCCGCAAGCCGGGTGCCAAGGGCGGCTGGTGCTGAGCCGCCCGGTCGCCGATGCAAATCAGAACGGCATGTTAGCCAGGATATTGCGGTCCACCGTCTGAATGTCCCGCTTGCCGCAAAGCGCCATGGTGATATCCATCTCCTTGCGGATGATTTCCAGTGCTGCGGTCACGCCGGGCTTGCCCATGGCGCCGAGGCCGTAGAGGAAAGGCCGGCCGATATAGGTGCCGCGGGCGCCGAGCGCCACGGCCTTCAAGACGTCCTGGCCGGAGCGGATGCCGCTGTCGAAATGCACTTCGATGCGATCGCCCACCGCATCGACGATCCTCGGCAGCATGCTGATGGAGGAAGGGGCGCCGTCGAGCTGGCGGCCGCCATGGTTCGAAACGATGATCGCATCCGCCCCGGTATCGGCAGCAGCGCGCGCATCCTCCTCGTCGAGGATGCCCTTGATGATCAGTTTGCCGCCCCAGAGGTCCTTGATCCAGCGGACGTCTTCCCAGGAAAGTCGCGGGTCGAACTGCTCGGCGGTCCAGGCGCCGAGCGAGGAAAGGTCGGAGACGTTGCTCGCATGGCCGACGATATTGCCGAAACCGCGGCGCTTGGTGCCCAGCATTTCCAGGCACCAGCGCGGCCGGGTCACGAGCTGCAGAGCTGCGTTGAGCGTCGGCTTCGGCGGAGCGGCAAGGCCGTTGCGCAGGTCCTTGTGGCGCTGGCCGAGAATCTGCAGATCGGCGGTGACGACGAGCGCCGAGCACTTGGCAGCCTTGGCGCGACCGATCAGCCGCTCGATGAAGCCACGATCCTTCATCACATAGAGCTGGAACCAGAAGGGTTTCGTCGTCACCGAAGCGACGTCCTCGATCGAGCAGATGCTCATGGTGGAGAGCGTGAAAGGTACGCCGAACTCTTCTGCGGCCTTCGCCGCCAGCATCTCGCCGTCGGCATGCTGCATGCCAGTCATTCCGGTCGGCGCCAGCGCCACGGGCATCGCCGCCTTCTGTCCGATCATGGTGGTTTCCAGCGAGCGATTGGTCATGTCGACGAGCACGCGCTGGCGCAGCTTGATCTTGGCGAAATCGTCCTCGTTCGCCCGGTAGGTTCCTTCGGTCCAGGCGCCGCTGTCGGCATAGTCGAAGAACATTTTCGGGACACGGCGGCGGGCGAGGGTTTTGAGGTCTGCAATGGTCAGCGGCTTGGACATATTTCGCGGTTTCCTCCGGACAGTGCCGGAGAACTACCACATCCGGAACCGGGCGCCAGAGGAATATCCGTCGCAGCCCGGCTTTTCAGCCGACGATTCTCGCCTTCATCGCCTGTCCCGCCACATAGGTCTCGACGACGGCGCGGTCGTCGCCCATGGTCTGCAGCAGGAACAGTTCTTCCGGCAGCGTCTTGACGGTCTCCATGCGCAGTTTCATCGCAGGCGTCGGCGCAGCATCCAGCACCACCAGGTCGGCGTCGGTGCCGGGTTCCAGCGTGCCGATCCGGTCTGTCAGCGACAGCGCCTCGGCGTTGCCGCGGGTCATCAGGTAGAAGCTTTCGAGCGGGTTAAGCCGCTCGCCCAGAAGCTGCTGGATCTTGTAGGCCTCGTCGAGGGTGCGCAGCATCGAATAGCTCGATCCGCCGCCGATATCGGTCGCGACAGCCACGCGCACCGGCTTTTCCCGCCGCATCAGCGATTTCATCGGAAAGAGACCGGAGCCGAGGAAAAGGTTGGAGGTCGGGCAGTGGACGGCGACCGCGCCTGCTTCGGAGAGCACGTCCGCTTCTCGTTCCGAGAGGTGGATAGCATGGCCGAGCAGGGTCTTCTTTCCCAAAAGCCCGTAGCGGGCATAGATATCCGTATAGTCCTTCGCCTCCGGATAGAGTTCGCAGGTGTAGCGGATTTCCTCGTGGTTCTCGGAAAGATGAGTCTGAATGTGGAGGTCCGGGAACTCCTCCGCCAGCGCCTGGGCCGCCTTCATTTGCCCCGGCGTCGAGGTGATCGCGAAGCGCGGCGTAATGGCGACGTGGTTACGGCCCTTGCCGTGCCAGTCGGCGATCACGGCCCGCGTCTCGTCATAGCCCATTTCCGGCGTGTCGAGCAGGCCCTGCGGCGCGTTGCGGTCCATCATCACCTTGCCGCCGACCATGCACATGCCCCGCTTCAGGGCTTCGGCGAAATAGGCATCGGCGGAGGTCTTGTGGACGGAGCAATAGGCGACGGCCGTCGTCGTGCCTTGGCGGATGAGTTCGTCGTAGAAATGGGTGGCGATCCGCGCCGCGTGGTCGCTTTCGACGAACCGGCATTCCTCCGGGAATGTATAGGTGTTCAGCCATTCCAGAAGATTGGCGGCATAGGAGGCGATCACCTGCATCTGCGGGAAATGCATGTGGGTGTCGATAAACCCCGGCAGGATGAGATGCGGCCGGTGGTCGATTTCCTCAATCCCATCCGCCGCCTTTGCCTTGACCGTCGCGTAATCGCCGACGGCTGCAATTTTGCCGCTCTCGATCAAAAGTGCGCCATCGCTTTCATACGCATAGCTTTCGCTATCGGTCAGGGAAAGCGGCGCCCGCTTGAAGGAGAGCAGCCGTCCGCGGATAAGCATCTGGGTCATTGCGATATCGTGCTTTCGTACCAGGCGGTCAGCAGCTTGCGTTCCTCCGGCGAGATGCCGGTAACATTGCCGGGGGGCATGGCATGGCTCCGGCCGGCCTGGATATAGATTTCCCGTGCATGCGCCGCAATCTCCCGGTCCGTCTCCAGCCTGACGGATTTCGGCGTGAAGGAAATGCCTTCCCAGACCGGTTCAGCCGCGTGGCACATCGAACAGCGTGCGAGGACCACGTCCTTTGCGGCGCCGAAATGCGCGTTGGAGGCAAACTTCTGCTCCATCGGAGTTATTGGCGGCGTCATCGATGTCTCGATCTCGCCGGTCAGTACCTTCGGGACAGTCGAAAGCCAGATGATGACGATGAAGATGAGGACCGTCACCAGCCAGGTCCAGGTCGGCTTACCCTTCCTTGCGTGCGTGGTGTTGAACCAGTGCCTTATTGTGACCCCCATCAGGAAGACGAGCGCGGCGATCAACCAGTTGAAGGCGGTCGCAAACGCCAGCGGATAGTGGTTCGACAGCATGAAGAAGATGACGGGCAGCGTCAGGTAGTTGTTGTGAAGCGAGCGCTGCTTGGCGACGAAGCCGTATTTCGGGTCCGGCGTGCGGCCGGCGATCAGGTCCGCCACGACGATCTTCTGGTTGGGAATGATGATGAAAAAGACATTGGCGGACATGATCGTCGCGGTGAAGGCGCCGAGGTGCAGGAAGGCGGCGCGGCCGGTGAAGACCTGGGTGTAACCCCAGGCCATGGCGATCAGCACCACATAAAGTACTGCCATCAGGCCCCAGGTATTGTTGCCGATCGGCGACTTGCAGAGCTGATCGTAGATGATCCAGCCGATTGCCAGCGAGGCCAGCGAGATGAGGATGGCCTGCCAGGGGGCGAGCTCCATCACCGTCGGATCGATCAGGAAGAGGTCGGCGCCGCCATAATAGACGATGCAGAGCATCAGGAAGCCGGAGAGCCAGGTGAAATAGCTCTCGTATTTGAACCACGTCAGATGCTCGGGCATCTCGGCCGGCGCCACCAGATATTTCTGGACATGGTAGAAGCCGCCGCCGTGCACCTGCCACTCTTCGCCATAGACACCGGCCGGCAGGTGCTGCCGTTTTACCAGACCGAGATCCAGCGCGATGAAATAAAAAGACGAACCGATCCAGGCGATCGCGGTAATGACGTGAAACCAGCGGGCGGCAAAGCTCAGCCACTCCCAGGCAACGGCGTATTCATACATTCAGGGTCCCCTTCGATTCCCTTTATTGCCCCCCGGCCCGCCACTCTGCGAAAAAAACGGGAAGGAGGGAAGCGATTATCTGCGGGAACATTTTTGTTCCTCTCGACGGAACTCACGTCGGTGACTCCGAGTTCTCACCTGCGCGTGATCTTAAGATGACCATTTTCGAATGTATTAATTGTGCATTGCGGAATATCGGAATGGCCGGCTAGGCCGACTCACGTAATGTGACAAATGCAAGTCAACCGGCGAGGTCCGGGTATTGCGTGAAAAGCTCGCCGGAGATGGCATCATCAACGGAGACTAAGCTCATGCGTGGTATTCTGACAGGTGTGATGATTGCGTTTGTATCCTGCGTTGAGGCCGGCACGGCAACCGCCCACGAGGCCCATAGCCCAACCGGCGTCACCTGGAAATATGACGGCTTCTGCTGCAATGGAGACAACCATACCGGCGACTGCCAGATGATCTCGACGAAGAACGTCAAGGTTACGAAAGGCGGCTATGAGATCTCGCTTGGTCCCGGCGACCACAGGCTGATCACCAGGCCGCACCATTTCTCGCTGAAACAGAGCCAGGCGCGGCGCAGCTATGATGAGGAATATCATCTCTGCCTGTATCCGACCGAGGATACGCTTCGCTGTTTCTATGCGCCGGACATGAGTTACTGAGGCCGCCGAAAACGGCCAGACGGTTTTCCCTCCGGAGGTGCGGCGGATAGGAAACCGGCTGCTAACCTTCGGTGCCCGGCATGGTTTTGAGCAGAAAGTCACGAAAGGCGCGGATTTTTCGGGAGTTCCTGCGCGCCTCCGGATAGGCGATCCAATAGTCGCTGCCGTCATGGCCCAGAATGTCGAACGGCTGGATCAGTCGCCCGAGGGCGATATCGGCGGTATAAAATTCCGGATGCAGAATCGCCACGCCCTGACCGGCGATCGCGGCGGATGCCTCGAAGGCCTGCGCGCCGAATCTGCTGACCGGCCGACCGGTGAGATCCACATCCGGCAGGCCGGCTGCGGCAAACCAGACCGGCCACCACGGATCGCCCGGATCGATTATCCTGAGTTTGAGGATATCCTCAGGCGTTTTCACCCCACCGATCGTCGCGGCCAAAGCCGGGCTCAGCATCGGCGTAAAATGATTATGCATCAGAAAATGCGTGCGTAAGCCAGGCCATTCGCCCTTTCCGCTGCGGATCGCTATGTCCGCCTGGGTGCGCGAGAAATCGACCATCTCCTGCGATGTCTCCAGTCTCACGGCAATGCCGGGATTTTCGAGCTGGAACGTGCCGAGATGCCGCGCCAGCCATTGCGCGGCGAAAGTAGCTGTCGAATGGACGATCAGCGTGCTTTCCGCCGCGTTGCTGAGGCTCGCAACGGCGCTTTCCATGATCGCGAAGGCTTCCGTGAGCCTCGGCGCCAGCCGCTCGCCGGCCTCGGTCAACGTGACTTGCCGCGGACGGCGCAGGAAAAGCTGTTCCTTCAGTGTGTCTTCCAGAAGCTTGATCTGATAGCTGACGGCGGTCTGCGTCAGCCCCAGTTCCTCGCCGGCCTTGGTGAAGCTCATCTGCCGCGCGGCGGATTCGAAGACCCGCAAGGCGTTTAACGGGAACTGTTTCGACATCTTCATGGATGAGTTCTCTTGATGCATAGATACGGTTATTCGATTGGATAACCGCCGATCCCGAGCGCACATTACCTCCACAGCGAACCTATGGAAACGGATTTATCCCGTTGGAGGTCAACAATGTTTTCCATAACCCACATGCATTTCGGGCGGCTTCTGCCGCATGTCTCTCTGGCTGAACTGTTCCATCGCTTGCTCCGGAAGCATCAAGACAGCGTCGATATGGAAGAGATGCCGGAAAGCTGGCAGCGGGATATCGGCATGCTGGACGGACGGGACCGGCGAGGTGCGCCGGAAGAAGGCTCATTCAAAGCGGCGCGGACGATCTATACTCAACGAAGCCTGTAGGCGATGCGAAGAGCGTCAGGCCAACGGCGGGGCGAGCTGGCCCGGCGCCAGTGCCAGTTCACGGGCTACGGCCGCCTGGATCCAGGCGGCGAAGGCCTTGACCTTTGCCGCATTCTTGCGCCCAGGCGGATAACAAAGCCAATAGGTCTTGGTATCGCTGAGGGCGAGATCGAAAGGCTGCACGAGGCGACCCGAGGCAAGTTCGGCCTTGAACAGGAAGGGGCTGAGCATGGCAACGCCATGGCCGGCGATTGCGGCATTCGCTTCCAGGTCCAGCGCCCCATATGCATCGAGCTGCATCTGCCTGATGCCGATAGGATCAAGGCCGACGGCCTGGAACCAGTCGTTCCACAGCCCCTTGCCGTTCGAAATCCACGGCGGCTTCATCAGGTCGGCGGGCGTCTCGATGCCGCCGACGCTTTCGGCGAGTTGCGGATTGAGCATGGGCGCATAGGTTAGGCGCAATATCGGATGGCAGATCAAGCCGTCCCAAGGGTTTGCCCCAATGCGGATCGCCACATCGGTCGGTTGCGGATATTGCCCGTCGTGGGCATCGCTGCGCACCAGCCGCACGGCGATATGCGGATGTTCGAGCTGGAATTCGCCGATATGCCGTGCCAGCCAGTGAGAGGCGAAGGTCGGCGGGGAGTGGATTTCCAATGTCTCCTCCGTCGTGCCGCGCGCTTCCTGCATCGCTTCAGACAAAAGGGAAAAAGCCTCGGCTACTTTCGGCAGGAGATTGCGGCCGGTTTCCGTCAGCTGCAGCGCCCGCGGCTTGCGGAGGAATACCGCGTCGCCGAGATAGTCTTCGAGCAGTTTGATCTGGTAGCTGACCGCGGTCTGGGTCATGCCGAGCTCTTCCGCCGCGCGGGTGAAATTTTGAAGGCGCGCGACCACCTCGAAAACCCTAAGTGCATTCAGCGGAAAACGGCGCGACAATTTCATCAGGAGGCTTTCATCGATAAGCTCTCTTTATCGCTGCCCACTGTAATTGAATTGGAAATCCCCGGCAATCCGGGGCATTCATGATCTCGCGCAACCAATATTATTGATCGATGTGGAGCAGACCATGCTGTCCGCAAACGCTAAAGCCGTGTCTCTTGCACCCGGCCCCCTGCAATCCAATGGCTTTGATGGCGCTTGGCGTGCCTTCGGCCGGTTCCTCTCTCGTCTCGTCATGCGCGGTCCGCGGCGAGTGCCCGACTTGCCGGCTGATCTGTGCGGCGATGTCGGATTTGCCGACAGCCTGCCCCTCGATCGCGAAACCGCCTTCTGGGATGCTAGACAGCGTTCAAACGCTCGGGACCTGCCGCTTTGAGGCGGTTTCCTCCAGCGCGGCGTGGGTCTCCAGCAGTTCAGCTGCGACCATCGCTGCGATGACGGCGGGCCGCTTGTCCTTCACCGCATTGCCGCCGATCGGCAGGATGAGATGGGAAAGCATCGCCTCGTTGCCGCCCTCACGCTTCAGCCAATGGGAGAATGTCGCGCGCTTGGTAAGCGAGCCGATCATGCCGACATAGGCGAGGTCGGGACGCGAAAGAGCCTCTTTGGCGATCAGGAAATCCAGCGCGTGATCGTGGGTAAGGATGATCGCTGCACCGCCGGCTGGGATCTTCTTCACCAAGGTTTCCGGCATGGCGGTCAGATGCGTTTCCGTTCCCGCCGGCAGATCCTCGAGGGCTTCGGGCCGCGTCTCGACGACGGTCACGGCGAAGGGCAGGGGTGCCAGCGCGCTGGCGAGCGCCTGACCGACATGACCTGCACCGAAGATGAAGACCGAGGGGCGCTGCTCCAGTTTGCCTCGCATTCGCGCCTCCAGCGCGTCGGCCAGCGCCTGGGACATCGGCGTAAAGGCAAGCCGCGTGCGTCCGCCGCAGCACTGGCCGATTTCCGGGCCAAGCGGGATATCCATCACGCTCTCGCCGCCGCCGCCAAGCATCGCACGGGCATTGTCGATCGCCATGTATTCGAACTGGCCGCCGCCGATCGTGCCCCAGATCGCTTTCTCGGCCACCAGCATGAAGGTGCCGGCCTCACGCGGCGTCGACCCCTTCGCCTGCGCGATCTCGACCAGCACGCAGGCGGGATGAGCGGCGATGAATGAGGCGAGGCGAAAGTCTGTCGTCATGGTCTCACTCTGTGCACCAATCCAAATTCAGTGCAAGGCCTGCGCCTTGAGCTTGCAGGGCGGCTTGATCCCTGTTCAGCGCGGATTTCTCGATCCTGATCCGGAAGCGGTAGGGCCCGGTCGGTAGGTCCCGTCTCTCCCGGAGCAGGGTTGCCCCCAGGGCCTTCGAAAAGAAGAGCTAAATCGGGAACTATCCGTGGTGCCGCCAGTTCGCTCCCCGGACGTTCGTAGCGTCGCTTTACCACTTCCAGTTTACTTTCCAGCACGAGGAATAACCATGTTCAGCTTTGACAAGCGGTTGCAGTATCCGGTGAAGGTTACTGCCCCGGATCCCATTTTCGCGAGGATGTTGCAGCAGGCGATCGGCGGCGTCGAAGGAGAAATCCGGGTCTGTATGCAGTATTTCTTTCAGGCCTGGGGCGCGCGGGGGCCGAATACCAAATATCGCGACATGCTCCTGCACACGGCAACGGAGGAGATCGGTCATATCGAAATGTTAGCGACCGCGGTCGCGCTCAATCTTGATAAGGCACCGGTTGCATTGCAGGAAGCCGGATCTGCGGATGGCGTCGTCGGCGCCGTGATGGGCGGAGAAAATCCGCGCCACGTGATCGAAGGAATGCTGCACCGCCACATCCTCTCCACCGGTCTTGCGGCATTTCCGGCCAATTCCGAAGGCGTGCCCTTCGACATGTCGCATATCTATGCGAGCGGCAATCTGGCAGCCGACATGTATTGCAACGTCGCTGCAGAAGCCACCGGCCGGGTTCTAGCTGTCCGTCTCTACAATGCCGCGCATGATGAAGGCATGAAGGATATGCTGCATTTCATGATTGCGCGTGACACCATGCATCAGCAGCAGTGGCTCGCAGTGATCGAGGAACTGGGCGGGCACGAAAAGGTCCTGCCGATTCCGAACAGTTTCCCGCAGGAAAAGGAAGACCAGCGTCACAACTACGACTTCTTTGCCACGGCAGCCGACGGGTCCGTGCCGCCTCCCGCGCGCTGGAACGACGGCCTCACCATGGATGGAAAGGGCAAGTTCACCGTCTTCCAGAACGAGCCGATGGGTGAGGAGCCCGTGCTTGGTCCCGCAAGACCGGACAGCGGCGCCCAGACCGACCAGATCGGCTAAAGCCGCTCTTTAGCGGGACGCAATAGCTCCAGAGGGCGGGCCGCTCTTGCGGCCCGTCTTATGTTAGAGGGATGATTGACCATCACTCGGTGTTATTTTCTGTTTCGAAGACCGGAGCAAATCGCAGCCGCCCGCGCGGCACGGGTCCATGGAACAGGATCCTCTGCACGTAGCGGCTGTCCACTCCTTCATACGAGAGCAGGCCGTCACTTTCAAAACCCGAGCCGCGATAAACGTCCGGGTTGCCGATCAGGGCGCAGCCCGCCGCGCCGCGCTGCTTCAGCCTCTCCAGCCCTTCGCTTATGAGCGCTTTGCCGATTCCCTGCCGCTGCCGCTCCGGTTGCACCGATATGGGGCCAAGCCCGAACCAGCCGCCGTGGATGCCGTCGATGGTGACAGGCGAAAAGGCAACATGCGCGACGATGGCTCCATCATCCTCCGCAACCAGCGACAGCGTAAGATCGCCGGATTTTCGCAGCCCCCGGATAATGGCTCCCTCTGTTCCCGAGCTATAGGGCATGGCCGCAAACGCCGTCTGGGTCAGCTCATGGATTATGTCTTCGTCGCCGGGGCGTTCGGGGCGGATGTTCAAGGTCATCCCATAGATTTCAGCCGTTCGACCGCCATCAGCACGCGTTCGGGTGTGGCCGGCGCGTCGAGCCGCGGGCAGATCCGGTAGTCGGCGACGCTTGCCACCGCCATGGATATCGCCTCGAACACCGAGATCGCCAACATGAAGGGCGGCTCACCGACAGCCTTGGAACGGCCGATGGTCGGCTCGGCGTTTTCGGACCATTCCGCCAGCTTGACATTGAAGGTCTTCGGCCGATCGGAGGCGAGCGGGATCTTGTAGGTCGACGGCGCATGGGTGCGCAGCCGGCCCCTGGCATCCCACCACAGTTCTTCGGTGGTCAGCCAGCCGAGGCCCTGCACGAAACCGCCCTCGATCTGGCCGATATCGATGGCCGGATTGAGCGACTTGCCGACATCGTGGAGGATGTCGGTGCGCTCCACGAGATATTCTCCCGTCAGCGTGTCGATCGCCACCTCCGAACAGGCGGCGCCATAGGCGAAATAATAGAACGGCCTGCCGCGGCCTGCCTTTCGGTCCCAATGGATCTTCGGCGTCTTGTAAAAGCCTGCGGCCGAAAGCTGGACCCGGTCGTAATAGGCGGCGCGGACGAAGGTGTCGAAGGGCACGATCTCGGTGCCGATCCGCACGCGGTTCGGCAGGAATTCGATCTTGTCGCGCCCGACCTTCCACTGGCGGGTGGCGAAGTCGATCAGCCGCTCCTTGATCTGCCGGCACGCGTCATAGGCCGCCATGCCGTTGAGGTCGGAGCCGGAGGAGGCGGCGGTCGCCGAAGTGTTCGGAACCTTGCCGGTTGTCGTTGCGGTGATCTTCACCCGGTCGATATCGACCTGGAACGCATCGGCCACCACCTGAGCCACCTTGGTATAGAGGCCCTGGCCCATTTCGGTGCCGCCATGGTTCAGGTGGATCGAACCGTCGTTGTAGATGTGCACCAGGGCACCGGCCTGATTATAGGCGGTCATGGTGAAAGAGATCCCGAACTTCACTGGCGTCAGCGCGATGCCCTTGCGGATCACCGGACTGTCGGCGTTGAAGTCGATGATCGCCTGGCGACGCGCCTGATAGTCGGAGGAGGTCTCCAGCTCTTCGACGACCTTGGCGATGATGTTGTCCTCGACCTCCTGGTGATAGGGCGTCACCGTCCGCTCGGAGCCCCGTTTGCCGTAAAAATTCAGCTTGCGGATTTCGAGCGGATCCTTGCCCGTTGCGTAGGCGATCTCCTCGATGATGCGCTCGGCCCCGAGCATGCCCTGCGGTCCGCCGAAACCGCGGAAGGCGGTGTTGGATACCGTATGCGTCTTCAAAGGCTGCGAGGTCAGCCGGACATGCGGGTAATAGTAGCTGGAATCGGCGTGGAAGAGGGCGCGGTCGGTGACCGGGCCGGAAAGGTCGGCGGAAAAGCCGCAGCGTGCCGCATAGGTCGCTTCGACCGCATGGATGCGGCCCTCTTCGTCGAAGGCGACGTCGTAATCCACCCGGAAATCGTGCCGTTTGCCCGTGACCGCCATGTCCTCGTCGCGGTCCGGGCGGAATTTTACCGCCCGCTTCAGCTTCTTGGCCGCCACCGAAGCGAGGCAGGCGAAGTGATTGCCCTGGGTTTCCTTGCCGCCGAAGCCGCCTCCCATGCGGCGGGTCATGACCGTCACCGCGTTGTTGGCGATGCCGAGCACATGCGCCACCATGTGCTGCACCTCGCTCGGATGCTGGGTGGAGGACCAGACGGTGATGTCCTCGTCCTCGCCGGGTATGGCGAGGGCAATATGGCTCTCCAGATAAAAATGCTCCTGGCCGCCGATATACATATGAGCCTGCACGCGAAGGGGAGAATTCGCGATCTCGGTTTCCGGTTCGCCGCGCTTCAGCACCATCGGTTCGACGACGAGCGGTGCACCGTTTTCGCGTGCGCCGTCGATGTCGGTCCAGTGCGGCAGGTCGCGGTATTCGATCCTGGCAAGCGTTGCCGCGCGCCGCGCCTGGTCGCGGGTTTCGGCAATCACGGCAAAGACCGGTTGGCCATGGAACTCTACCTTGGTGGTTGCCAGCAGCGGTTCGTCATGCTGGCCGGTCGAGGCGACGTCGTTGAAGCCCGGTATGTCGGCGGCCGTCATCACCCAGACGACGCCGGGTGCGGCCTTGACTGCGGAAAGATCGATCGAGACGATTTCCGCATGCGCCCGATCCGATAGCCCGAGACCTCCATGCAGAGTGCCCGCGGGTTCGGGAATATCATCGATATATTCGGCACTTCCGGTAACATGCTTATGCGCTGAATCATGTTTCAGCGCACTGTGCATGGGTCCCTTGATGATCGGTTTGGTTTCGAAGGTCGACTTGTCCATTCTCACGCCTCCTCCAGTTCGAAACGGCGGAGTTCGGTCGGCGCGCCGGCGGTTTCCAGGAAGAAGCGGGTCAAAAGGTTCTTGGCGGCGAGGCTGCGGTATTCCGCCGTCGCCCGCCAATCGGTCAGCGGCTGGTAGTCTTCGTCGAACGCATTGCGGGCGGCCGAAACGGTCTCCCAGTTCCAGTCTTTTCCCAACAGCGCTTCCTCCACATGCCTGGCCCGTTTCGGGGTGGCGGCCATGCCGCCGAAGGCGATGCGGATTTGGGCGACCTTGCCCTCGGCGTCGAGGCTCAGGTTGAAGGCGCCGCAAAGCGCGGAAATATCCTCGTCGCGCCGTTTGGAAATCTTGTAGACGGCGAAATGGCTGCCTTCGGCCGGACGCGGCACGCAAACCTTCTCGACAAATTCGCCCTGCAGCCGGTCCTGCTTTCCGTAGGCGAGGAAATAGTCCTCAAGCGCTATGGTGCGTCGGCCGGCATGGGTCCGGAGCGTCAGCTCGGCGCCGAGCGCAATCAGCGGCGGGGGCGTATCGCCGATCGGCGAGCCGTTGGCGATATTGCCTCCGATCGTGCCCATATTGCGGACCTGCTGCCCGCCGATCCGGTCGATCAGCCGGCCGAGCGGGGGGATTTCGTCGGCCAGGACATCGAAGGCCTGGGCATAGCTGACGCCGGCGCCGATGGTGATGGTCGTCTCATCGGCGGCAATGGACTGCAGCTCGGTCAGGTGATTGATGAAGATCACCGGATTGAGAAGCCGCATCTGCTTGGTGACCCAGAGGCCGACATCGGTGGCGCCGGCGACGATGGTCGCGTCCGGCTCTTCCGCCAGGATATCGGAGAAGGTCGCGACCGAGGCCGGTATGATGGAACGGGCGCCATCCTTTTCAACGACAATCGTGTCGGCTTCGGAATGGATCGACCAGAGCTTTGCCATGATCTGGATGTGGTCGCGCTCCAGCGGATCGAAGAGCGAGCTTGGCCGGTTCTGCGAAACCTGCTCGGCTGCCTTCACGATCGGCTCATAGCCGGTGCAGCGACAGAGATTGCCCTGCAGCGCGCTTTCGATATCGGCGCGGGTCGGCGCCTGGTTGGAAAGCCAGAGGCCGTAGAGCGACATCACGAAGCCCGGGGTGCAGAAACCGCATTGCGAACCGTCGCAGTCGACAAGGGCCTGCTGAACCGGATGCAGCGCGCCATCCCGGCCGGCCAGGTGCTCGACCGTCACCACATGGGTCCCGTGCAAAGAGCCCAGGAAGCGGATGCAGGCATTGACGCTTTCGTAGCGCAAGCCCTGTTCCGTCAGCCGCCCGACGAGCACCGTGCAGGCGCCGCAATCGCCCTCGGCGCATCCTTCCTTGGTTCCTGTCAGCCGCCGCCTCAGGCGCAGATAATCGAGTAAGGTCTCCGTCGGTCCGAAATCTCCAAGGGTGACCTCTTCTCCGTTCAGGATGAAGCGGATGGCTTCGCTCATTTCTCTCCTTCGTCCGCCGTTTCCGGCTAAAAACCCTTTGTTCTCGATCCTATTGAGCGGTCCAGCCGCCGTCGATCGAGATATGCGTGCCGGTGATGCTTCTTGCCGCATCGCTCGCCAGATAGATAGCGGTTGCGGCAACCTCGTCGATCGAGACGAATTCCTTTGTCGCCTGCAGCCGCAGCATCACCTCGCTCTTGACCTCAGCCTCCGAAATGCCGCGCTCGCGGGCCGTATCGGGGATCTGCTTTTCCACAAGCGGCGTCAATACGTAGCCCGGGCATATCGCATTCACGGTAATCCCGAATTCGGCAAGTTCCAAGGCCGCCGTTTTGGTAAGCCCCAATATGCCGTGCTTGGCGGCAACATAGGCCGACTTGAACGGCGAGGCGACCAGCGCGTGGGCGGAAGCGACATTGATGATGCGGCCCTTGCCGGCCTGCTTCATCAGCGGGATCGTGTGCCGCATCGTGTGGAAGGCGGAGGATAGCAGGATGGCGATCAGCTGGTCCCACTTTTCGACCGGAAACTCCTCGATCTTCGCCACATGCTGGATGCCGGCATTGTTGACGAGAACGTCGACGGTCCCGAAGCTCTTCGCGGCCGTGGCGATCAGGTCCTCGATCTCCTCCGGCCGGGTCATGTCGGCGCCGTGATAAAGAACCGTTCCGGCGCTCGCATCGTCCAGCGCCTTGCGGACCGCCTCGATTTCGTCCGCCTTGCCAAAGCCGTTGATGACGACATTGGCGCCCTCGGCTGCAAACGCTTTCGCGATGCCGAGCCCGATGCCGCTCGTTGAGCCGGTGACGACGACGGTTCTGGTCATGCCATATCTCCTCCAACGCGGCGTTCTTGTGCGCCGCAACGTCGGACAGGTTATTCCCAATTCGGGCGAAATGGCAATCGGTAGCGGATCGGAGGCTGCAACGGCAGAGCAGTTGCCGCTATCTGCCCGTTTCTGTTGCGATTAACCGCTAATAAATCTTGGGCTTATAGGCTGGCGACATTCATCGGGTGACATGACGTCACCTGCAGGGGAGGTGTGTGCCGGTCGGCTGGCGCCCGCCTGACGATCCATGGAATCGGATCCCCCCGTCACATTCAACAGGTCTTCCATGAAAAACCTACCCATTATCGGCAAGTTCCTGGTCCTGCTCGTCGCCTTCGGCCTGTTTGCCGTCGGTCTTTCCTTTTATGCGGGCCATCAGATCAACAGCGTCAGCGGCGCCTATTCCGATCTCCTGGAGCGGGAGGCGGATGCCTCCATTACGCTGTCGCGGGCGACCGGCGCCTTCCAGTCCGTCCGCGGATCGATCTACGATCTGCTTCTGTCGACGGAAAAGGAGCGGGACAAGGCGTCCCTCGAGGCACTGGCGGCGAGCCGTGGACGTTTCGTCGAATTCATGGACCTGGCGGTTGCCGACCTGCCGGAAGACGCATCGATCAAGGATATCCGGGCCCGAGGCATCGAGACCGTGGACAACCTCTGCCGGGCGACGGTCGAAGCCGGCACCAAGGCCATCACCTATATCGACATCAAGAGCGCCACCTCGCTCTTTTTCAAGGATTGCTCTCCCCAGTTCGAAGAGATGACCAAGGCGCTCGTCGGGAAGGTCGCTGAAATCACCAAGGCGACGACCGTGCGCAGCGACGAATTGTCGGAACAGTCGGCTGCTACTTACTGGACCTCCATCGGCTCGATGGTCGGCGGGCTGGTGCTGATGACGATTGTCAGCGGCTGGGCACTGCGCGCCTATGTCGCCGCACCGATCCGGTCGCTTGGCAGCGTCATGGGGCGGCTTGCCGAAGGCGATCTCACGGCCGTCGTGGTGGGTGAGGATCGCAAGGACGAAGTCGGCAGCATGGCGCAGGCGGTCCAGGTCTTCAAGGACAATGCGCTGAAGGCCAAGGAACTTGAGGGCGAGGCAGAGACCCAGCGCAACCAGACGGAAGCGGAACGTCGCCGTTCGGCCGAACTGGAACGGATCCGCGCCGAAGCGATGACACAGGCGACGAACGGGCTTGCGGAAGGGCTCAAGCACCTTGCCGCAGGCAATCTTTCCTTCCAGCTCGGCCAGCCCTTTGCTGAGGACTTCGAGACGCTCCGCACGGATTTCAATCGTGCGGTGGAACAGTTGAGCATAACGCTTGGGACGGTGGCGGATGTCAGCGCCTCGATCGATGGCGGTGCGCGGGAGGTCAGCCAGAGCGCCGACGATCTTTCGAGACGCACCGAACAGCAGGCCGCATCGCTCGAAGAGACTGCGGCAGCGCTCGACGAGATCACCGTTAACGTCTCCAATTCCTCCAGACGCGCCGAGGAGGCCCGCATCGTCGCCATCCAGGCGAACGAGAGCGCCCGCCAGTCGGAAACCGTGGTCGCCAACGCGGTCGACGCCATGGGCAAGATCGAACAGTCGTCGAGCCAGATCTCCAACATCATCGGCGTGATCGACGATATTGCCTTCCAGACCAACCTTCTCGCCCTCAACGCGGGTGTCGAGGCAGCGCGTGCAGGCGAGGCCGGCAAGGGTTTCGCTGTGGTCGCGCAGGAAGTGCGCGAACTCGCCCAGCGGTCGGCAAAGGCTGCCAAGGAGATCAAGGAGCTAATCCGCAATTCGTCCGTCGAAGTGGAAAGCGGCGTCAAGCTGGTCAGCGAGACAGGCGAGGCGCTGAAGGCGATCGAAGCCTATATCGTCTCGATCAATCAGCACATGGACGCCATCGCCACATCGGCGAAGGAACAGTCGGTCGGGCTTTCCGAAGTCAATACCGCGATCAACCAGATGGATCAGGTGACGCAGCAGAACGCCGCCATGGTCGAAGAAGCCAATGCGGCGGGTGCTACGCTCGCGACCGAGGCCGGCCGCCTGCGCGAGCTGATCGGAAACTTCCAGCTCGGCCGGAATGCCTCGGTGCCTCCGGTTTCGGTTCGCCAGGCAGCGGCAGTCACTCCGGCGACCGTGCGCTCGGTGCCTGCCGCATCTCCGGCCCGCTCCATGGTCAGCAAGATCGCCAGGGCCTTTTCCGGCGGTGGCGCGCCTGTCGCGGCTTCGCCTGCGGCATCGGCGGACAACTGGGAAGAATTCTAAGCGCCCCGCCCAGTCCGACCTTACCAAAACCTTCATCGAGCCTGCCGATCGAACTTCCGATCGGCAGGCTCGATGTTTTTGTTTGACACATGGCGATCCGGCCTGCTGAAACCGTCTCCACAAGACTCTCAGGGAGGAGGAGCAGCATGGCGGGTTATGTTCTGGCGATCGACCAGGGGACGACCTCGACGCGGGCGATCGTTTTTGACGGCAAGATGAAAATTGCCGGCATCGGCCAGAAGGAATTCAAGCAGATCTTTCCAAAGCCCGGCTGGGTGGAGCACGATCCGGAGGAGATCTGGGAAACCGTGCTGTGGACGATCAAGCAGGCTCTCAGGGAAGCAAAGATCGAATCCGCCGATATTGCCGCGATCGGCATCACAAACCAGCGCGAGACGGTCGTCGTCTGGGAACGCGACACGGGAAAACCGATCCACAACGCCATCGTATGGCAGGACCGCCGCACCGCGAGTTATTGCGAAAAGCTGAAACGGCAGGATCTCGAAAAGCTGTTCACCCGCCGTACCGGCCTGCTCCTCGATCCTTATTTTTCCGGCACCAAGCTGTCCTGGATGCTCGCCAACGTCAAAGGCGCCCGGGCGCGGGCGGCCAAGGGCGAGCTTTGCTTCGGCACCATCGACACCTTCCTCATCTGGCGGCTGACCGGCGGCAGGAGCTTTGTCACCGACGCCACCAATGCGTCGCGCACGCTGATCTACAACATCGCCGACAACCGCTGGGATGAGGAACTCCTGGATATACTCCGCATTCCCGCCGCGATGCTGCCGGAGGTCAAGGACTGCGCCGACGATTTCGGCGTCACCGACGAAAGCCTGCTTGGAGCGGTCATCCCTATTCTCGGCGTCGCCGGGGACCAGCAGGCGGCAACCATCGGCCAGGCCTGCTTCGAACCGGGCATGATGAAATCCACCTACGGCACCGGATGTTTTGCCGTGCTGAATACCGGTGCCGACATGTGCCGCTCCAAAAACCGGCTTCTGACGACCATTGCCTACCGGCTCGATGGCGAGACGACTTATGCGCTCGAAGGCTCCATCTTCATCGCAGGCGCTGCCGTACAATGGCTGCGCGACGGGCTCGGCATCATCGAAAAGGCGAGTCAATCCGGCGACTTGGCGGCGGAAGCCGATCCTCAACAGGAGGTTTATCTGGTGCCGGCCTTCACCGGTCTTGGCGCGCCGCACTGGGACGCCGAGGCGAGGGGGGCGATCTTCGGCCTGACACGGGCGACGGGACCTGCCGAATTTGCGCGGGCCGCGCTCGAAGCCGTCTGCTACCAGACCCGCGATCTGCTCGACGCGATGCGCCGGGACTGGCGCAATGCCAATGGCGACACCGTCCTGCGCGTCGACGGTGGTATGGTCGCCTCCGACTGGACCATGCAGCGGCTCTCCGATCTGCTCGACGCGCCCGTCGACCGGCCAACCATCCTCGAGACGACCGCGCTCGGGGCCGCCTGGCTTGCCGGCTCCAGGGCCGGGGTCTGGCCGGACAGGAAGGCGTTCGCAAAGAGCTGGGCACGCCAGCGCCGCTTCGAACCGGAGATGGACGAGAAGGCCCGCGGCGCAAAAATCCGGGGCTGGAAGGACGCCGTAAGACGCACGCTGGCCGTCGGCTAGACGACCTTTCCGGGGACGCAAGTGCGGAAATTTCACTAAAATTCAGTTCCGCCATTTTCGCACCAGCATCCTTGGCCTATGTTCGTGCGCACTTAGCGAGGTTGATCGATGTCAAGAATTGCGCATGTCCTGGCCTTCCTGTTTCTCGTCGGCGCGTCTCTGGCGATGAGCCGAACGTCTGCCGAGGCGGGTTATGCGCATTTCATCTACGACGCCCAGAGCGGCAAGGTCCTGGCTTCGGAAAACGCCGACGTCATCAATCATCCGGCCTCGCTCACCAAGATGATGACGCTCTACATGACCTTCGAGGCGCTCAAGCAGGGCCGCCTGGATTGGGACGAGCAGATCGTCATGACGGCGAATGCAGCCTCCAAGATCCCGTTCAAGCTGGGGGTCAAGGCAGGCCAGACGCTCACGGTGCGCGAGGCGGTGCTTGCGATGGCGGTGCGTTCCGCCAATGACGCTGCCGCCGCGATGGCCGATCATCTCGGCGGTACCGAGGCGCGGTTCGGCATGATGATGACCCAGAAGGCGCGCCAGCTCGGCATGACGCGGACGGTGTTCCGCAATGCCTCCGGCCTACCGGATGACGACCAGGTAACCACTGCGCGGGACATGGGCACGATGGCGCTTGCGCTCATCCGCGACTTCCCCCGCGAATACCAGCTCTTCTCGATGCGTGCCTTCGAGTTCCGGGGCAAGCGCATTCGCGGCCATAACAACCTGATGTATCGCTATCCCGGCATGGACGGGGTGAAGACCGGTTATATCCGCGCTTCGGGCTTCAATATCGCGAGCGCCGTCAATATCAACGGAAGACGGGTGATCGGTGTCGTCCTCGGCGGCAAGTCGGCCCGTAAGCGCGACGACCAGATGGCGGCTCTCCTCGACAAGTATGTGCCAGGCGCCGGCACTCCCGCCGCTGACGGTCTCATCGCTCTGGAAAACCAGGGAAAACGACCGGCCGAAAGCGCCGCGCCGCTGGCCTTCGCCGCGCCGCGCAAGGAAATTTCGCTCGGTGCTCCGCCGGCAAGGGTTTCGATTGCCAATCTTTATGCCGCCCCGACGCCGCGGGAACCCGTCGGCCCGCTTTGGCAAATCCAGATCGCCGCGGCCGGCAGCCGCGATGCAGCCTCCGCCATGCTTGAAAAGGCGGTTTCGCTGCTGGCGACGGATTTCGGCCGCATCGCCCCAAGCGTCGAGAGCTATGCGGAGGCCGGAAAGGAATATTTCCGGGCCCGCTTCGTCGGCTTCGCGGACCAGACCGCCGCCGCTCGCGCCTGCTCGGTGCTGCAGGCAAAAGCGGTGAACTGCTTCGTGGTGCGGTGAAGCTGGCGCCAGCTACGTCATATTCATTTCAGCTTTCTCATCATATGACGAGCCACAGGCCGTCGTTATCGTCTTGACGAATCGGCCCCTTTCTCTGCAACTAATGCGATATTACGAGATTGGGGGGCGGTATGAGTTATTTCAATTCTTACTTGTGGGGCAGAGTAGTTAGAGCCTTTTTCACGGTTTTGTTGCTTGTGGCGATGACATCTACGTCTGCTGCGAGGTTCATCTCACCAGACACGCTGGATCCTTCTATCGAAGGAGTGGGTACCAATCGCTATGCCTATGCGGCGAACGATCCCATCAATAAAAGCGATCCTACCGGCCATATACTGGACACGGCATGGGACTTATTAAATGTTGTTATTGATATCGGTACCATAGGGTACGGGCATTATACTGACAACAAGGAAATGGTGACACAGGGCACTATTGACCTCGGCGTAGATGCCGCATCCGCCATGGTTCCGTTTGTCCCCGCAGGGATTTCAAAAGCGGCGCGAGCGGTTGAAAAGGTCGATGATGCCAAAGCTCTAGCAAAGGTTGATTTCGATCCCGATTGGGCCGGGAAGATACATGGTTACGGTCAGCAGGCTGGGAAGGACACTTGGCACGCCGATGTTAGCTACGCGAAAGCCGTCGAGTATGCTAAGGACCCAAATGTAGCCTCGGTTCATCTGAACAGAACCATCGATTCAGCTCTTGGCACGAAAGGCGTCTCACAAAATCGCCCTGACGTTACAGTTGTGTACAAGGACGGGACGACTGTGAAGATCTGCGAGTGCGTTTCGCCCAGCCAAAAGGCTGTAGAGATGGAGGCGAAGAACACAACCAACGTTTCCAAAATCGACGCTGCTGGGTTTAAGGGCGAAGGTGACGTTACTACCCGTGGCGGAGATGGAGATCCCACAGGAGGGAATCCCACTGGAGAAGCACCGACTAAGGGTTCGAGTTCCAGAGATAACCGATGGTAGATGAGGCACTATTCAAAGAAACCAATACTGTTCATTCCTTGGCTGTGTATGAGTGGGAACGGAAGATTGATTTCTTAGCTGCAACTCGTCTGTGCGATCAATTATTTAAGATCCTAGGATCTCAACCGGATTTTCTGACGTTGGTGGGTCAAGAGAAATATAAGTCATATCGCTACAGAAACTACATAAAAAAACGCTCATCCTTGATTGATGGATGGGAAGGTATCGGATTTTGCTGGTGGAGGAGGAAGGGGATATTATCTGAGGATTCCATTCAGGTTAGTTTTGATGTTGGTAGATTTGCCAAGTTCTACGTCCATATCGACGAATGTGCCGTTCCTGATGTCATGGGAGTTTACAAAAAGGTTCTTGATCTTTTAGTGGCTGAACTGGCACCGATCTACGGCATCGGCTACCGGGTACCGTTTTACTGGGGACCCTCTTCTTTTGCGATCGGGCAAGGCTATTCTCGCTTCGCGACAGTTGATCGGACTTTTTATGGTTCGCCAAAAGAGATCCAACCTCGAAACTACGAGTTTGGCCGCGTCTTTCGTCGATTGCCTGGACAGCGACAGCTTGAAACCAAATTGCGCGATGTTTTTGAGATCAACTTGCTCTCCGCGGGGCATCTCTCACAGAAGGTGGGAAACGGCACGCTTGCAGAATGGATCGAGAGGGACAAGATTGGTGATTTGGTACGCCTCTCTGATGTGACATGGTTATGGTCGGTGCCGCCGGAGCGGATAGAAGCGGTGAGGCCGGTGATACTCGGCGCAGGATTGATGGTAATAACGTCATAATTTCCCTCGCTTGTTCACTGTTGCAAGCGAAGGCGGTTGAGCTCTTTGTGGAGCGATAGATATTGGCGCTGAGAGACGATCAACGGCATTTGCGCACTTCCTGGAGTGCGGCGCTGACGCCGCGCAGCGAATAGGAATAGCTGGTGTTGGTGCCGCGGCGGGAAATGGCTTCGAGGGTCATGTCGCGTCCACCGCGCATGGCGTCGACCAGAACCGGCTCGCGATCCTTGTTGCGCAGCCAGGCGATCTTGTCCTCGGGCAGCAGGCGGAAGGCCTCGTCCCCTACCTTGATACTGATCTCGGACCCTTCCTGAAGGGGGTAGCCCATGACCACCTGCGGCGCATAGGCCGTCTCGCCCTGGGGCGCGATCAGGAAAAAATTGTCCCCATGATCGACGCCGCGGGGCGCCGCATTCACAGGCACCGAGAGTGCGTAGCAGGTCGTCTGGCCGGCGTCCGTATAGGAATAGACGCCCCAGGCGTCGAATTGCGCGACCCGGGTCGGCTGGGCGGTCGCGGAGGCAGCTGCGACGAGAGTGAAGGAAAGAGCGAGGGCGAAGGGCTTGATCTGCATGATATCTCCACAAAGCAACAGGCCCGAGGTCAAGAACTGCCGGTCCTCGGCCTGGAGATGGGCCTCATTTCAGGATGGCCCCATTCAAGGTCCGGACGGTTACCGAGACGTTAATTCTTGTGTCGAAGCAGAGGCGTTTCCGGTCACAAAGGTTTGAGCCAATCGTGTTCGCTCGGCGCCAAAATGGAAAAAGGGCGACCGAACCGGCCGCCCTCAGAGCCTTCATTGATCAGACCGGGGTTATTTTACCGGTGCGTTCATCGACCAGTTGACCCCGAAAGGATCGCGGAGCTGGCCGTAGCGGTCGCCCCAGAACATCACCTGCAGCTCGAGGGTGATTTCAAGCCCGGCATCCACGGCACGCTTCCACCAGAAATCGATGTCCCCGCTCGTCAGCGGCAGCAGCACGGTGTAACCCTGCGGTTTTTCGAAGGGATGGCCGTAGTCCGGAAAGGGGTCACACAACATCAGCGAGCTGCCGTTGACGTAGAGATGGATGTGCATCGTACGGCCCTGCTCATCCACCGGATGGAAGGACTCGATGGTGGCGCCGAAGGCCTTTTTGTAGAACTCCGCCGCCTTCATCGCGCCGTCCACCTGCAGATAGGCCACAAGCCCGCCGCGGACGGGCGAGGGTGCCGGATTGTCATTCGTCTGAACTGCCGCTTCCATGAAAATCTCCCTCCTTGTTCGGTTGAGGTTCGGGTTGAACCTGCCCAAGGACGAGCGAGATGCGTGGAGGCCGACAAATGGGCTGAGATATTTTTTAGCTTTTTTCCGCGAATTCCCTGACCAGTCCTTCATATGCCTCAAAAGGCGGGAAGGTCTCGTAGGAATGCACGGCGGGGGTCGTCGCCCAGGGCAGCTTTTCGGATGTGTAGGTCTCGATGAAGGGCGAGAACCATTTTGCGTCGTCGAGCATGGTGGGGCGCAGGTTGACGAACCAGTCCATGCCTTCCGGGCGGGTAAACATCCAGCTCTTGCAGTGCGGGCAATGGTAGTGGTGTGCGTCCGGGCCATGCAGGCCGCCGATCACCGGCTCGCCCTCGATGACCTCGAAACCCTCCGCCGGAACGGCGGCGGAGAGCGAGTAGGCGCTGGCGCTCATCTTCTGGCAGCCGCTGCAATGGCAGGCCATGGTGAGGATCGGCTGGGCGCTGATCCTCAGCCGGACCCGACCGCAGCGGCATGAACCTTCGATCGGGAGTGTGGGTTTTGTCATGGGAGTCTCTATGTCTTTCTAGGCTGGGTGCGTGGGCGAGACCTAGGGCCGCTTCGGGATTTCCAGGCCCCGCTGAACCGCGGGCCGGGCAAGGCCGCGTTCCAGCCATTTGGGGACCAGCTTCAGCTGGTCGTATTCGATCAGTTCGCCGGCGCCGTAAAAACCGATCAGGTTGCGCACCCAGCCGAGCATGGAAATATCGGCAATCGTGTATTCGTCGCCCATGATCCAGTCGCGGCCTTCGAGCCGGGTCTCGATGACGCGGATGAGGCGGGCCGATTCCTTGACGTAACGGTCGCGCGGGCGCTTGTCTTCGTAATCCTTGCCGGCGAATTTGTGGAAGAAGCCGAGCTGGCCGAACATCGGCCCCAAACCGCCCATCTGGAACATCACCCACTGGATGGTTTCGTAGCGCCTGGCAGGGTCGGCGGGCAGCAGCTTGCCAGTCTTTTCGGCGAGGTAGATCAGGATCGCACCGGATTCGAAGAGACCCAGCGGCTTGCCGCCCGGACCGTCCGGATCGATGATCGCCGGGATCTTGCCGTTCGGATTGAGAGACAGATATTCCGGTCCCCAGGTCTCGTTTTCACCGATATTGATGAAATGCGGCTCGTAGGGCAGGCCGATCTCCTCCAGCATGATCGAAACCTTTACGCCGTTCGGCGTCGGCGTCGAATAGAGCTGCAGGATGTTCGGGTTCTGGGCGGGCCATTTCGCGGTGATGGGAAAGGCGGAGAGATCGGCCATGCGGGTTCCTCGGCTGCAATTTGTTCCCGCGGAATATAGCCACCGGCGCGCGATGCGCCAGTGGCGATCTCATGAATAGGGCGTTCCCGCTAGCGGGCGCTGGCGGGGAAAGCCGGGAGGCGGCCGATATGGCTCGCATCGTGCTGGACGATCAGCTTTGCATCGAGCTTTTCGGCAATGTCAGCCATGCGTTCCATCGAGGCGAGGCTTTCGGCCCTGTTGACGTTGAACGGCGGCACGCCCCGGTTGGCGATCTGCTCTTCGAAATGCACGACGTCGCCGGACAGCAGCACCGGTCCCGTTTGCGGCAGGTTTACCAGCAATGCCGTTTCGCCTTCGGTGTGGCCCGGCATGGCGAGCATCATCACCTGGCCGTCGCCGAACACGTCGCGATCGCCGGTAACCGGATCGACCTTGGCCTTTCCGTCCATCCACGGCTGAACCAGCGCGGACATCATCGCGAAGGGCGGGGGATCGGCATGCAGGCTCTTCCAGTCGCCGGCACCGATCATCAGCGTCGCTTGGGGGAAGCTGGCTGCCTGGCCCATATGGTCGAAGTGGTTGTGGCTGACGCCGACGATGCCGATCTGCTCCGGCTTGATGCCGATTTTGGCAAGCTGGGTCGGTATATCGATGGCGAGCGCCGGCGCCATCGCCTGGCTTGTATCCGCTGCCTTGCCGATCAACGCTGCCGGCAGCCCGGCATCCCAGAGCATATAGTCGGTGCCGTGGCGGATTAGGTAGCAACTGGCGGTCAGGGTGCGGGTCTCTCCCTTGTAGCTGAAGGTATCGGAAAAACTCGACAGGTCCTTGATCACGACGGAGCCGCAGTCGAGCCGCCAAAGTTCGAGATCGGCTGCTGCCTTGGCCGGGGCGGACAGCGCCAGCAATGCGGCGCCGAGGCTGAAGAGGGACGCAAGGGTCTTCATGAGAATGTCTCCTGTGTTGAAGCCGCCGCCTTTTGCCCGTTCCTGAAGGTCCGCTGGTGCCGGAAATTCATCGCCTTGAGCCCGAAACGCTCAGCGGAGATATTTTTTGCATAGCCCGATGCGCTATAGTGCGCCCATGAACCTTTTCATCCGCGACCGTTTTCCCGATCTCTCCCACCGCCTGCTCGACCGCCTGCGCCCGGTCGTTTCCGGCCGGCTTGACAGGGGGATGCACCCCTATGGCGGGCAGCTCTTTGCCTATTGCTGTTTCGACCGCGAGCGGATGACGGCACTGCAGCTCGACTGTCCGATGATCTGCATCGTGCTCTATGGTCAGAAGGACGTGTGGCTGGGCGACCGGGCGCAATCCTTTCCGGCGGGCTCGGTCTTCGTGCTGCCGGCCGGGGTGCCGATGGACGTCCTCAACATTCCCGACGAGATGAACGGCCTTTACGTCGCGCTTCGCCTCGACGTGCCGAGCCTGCCGGAAGGGATTACGCCGCTTTCCGCAGCGGAGAGACTGGAAGGCCGCGCGGCGGGCTCGTTCGGCGTGCCGCTCGGCGAAGATCTGGTGGAAGCGCTCTGCCATGCGGCAACGTCGATTGCCGACGAGTCCACTGGCGAGACGATAAAACGGCTGAGGATGACCGAAGTCCTTGCACTCCTGAGGCCGCTGCCGCAAGCGCGCGCCTTGTTTCGCCAGAGCGTCGCGGAAGAGGTCGCCTGGCTGATCGCAACGGCTCCTTCCGAACAGTGGAGCGTTGCTGAGGTGGCGAGAGAATTGGGTTTCGGTGCCTCGACATTGAGGCGCCGTCTTTCCGTCGAAGGCACCTCCTTCCGAACAATCCTGCGTCGCGAGCGTCTCCGGGCAGGGCACAATGCACTTGCCGCCGGTGCATCCAGTCTCGCAGCCGCCGAGGCGGCGGGTTATTCCTCGCGCTCGCATTTCTCCCGCCGCTTCCGGGAAAGTTTTGGAACAAGCCCCTCGGGGCGGCGCTAGGTTTCTCAAAAAAATTTGCTGCGGCCGGTCGGATCAGCGGCTACTCCTTCGTCTTCAACTGGAGAGGAAGCCGAGATGTTATACGCCATCCTTTGTTACGCCCATGAAGAGACGGTCTTTGCCTGGTCCAAGGAGGAGGAGGCGGCCGTTATGGACAGGCTTATCGAGGTCCAGCAGCCGTTGATGCAGGCCGGCAAGCTCGGACCTGTGGCCCGCCTCATGCCGACGACCGCCGCGACGACCGTGCGCAAGGGCAAGGACGAGCCGCTGGTGATCGACGGCCCGTTCGCGGAAACCAAGGAGGCGCTGCTCGGTTTCTACACCGTGGACGCCGAAACACTCGACGAGGCGGTCGCCTTCGCCAAGCAGCTGTCGAGCGTCAATCCAGGCTCGAGTTCCTACGAGATCCGGCCCTTCCACGTCTTTTACCCGGGAGCGATCCAGACATGACCGATATCGCGTGGATCGAACTTGCACTGACGGCCGCCCGGCCGCAGGCCCTCGGCGCCCTGCTTCGCTATTTCCGCGATCTCGACACCGCGGAAGAGGCGTTTCAGGAAGCCTGCCTGCGGGCCATCCGGACCTGGCCGGAAAAGGGTGCGCCGCGAGACCCGACCGCCTGGCTGATCTTCGTCGGCCGCAACAGCGGCATCGACGCGGTCCGCAAGCGCGCCAAGAACGATCCACTGCCGGAGGAGGAAGCCTTCTCCGATCTTTCCGACGCGGAAGACGATATCGCCGACCGGCTCGACAATTCCAATTATCGGGACGACATCCTGCGCCTGATGTTCATCTGCTGCCATCCGGACCTGCCGAATACCCAGCAGATTGCGCTGGCGCTCCGGATCGTTTCTGGGCTCACCGTGCCGCAGATCGCCCGCGCCTTCCTCGTCAGCGAGGCGGCGATGGAGCAGCGCATCACGCGGGCCAAGGCGCGCGTCGCAAAAGCGGGCGTCCCCTTCGAGACGCCGGATGCGGCCGAGCGGGCGAGAAGGCTCGGCATCGTGTCCTCGATGATTTATCTCGTCTTCAACGAGGGATATTCCGCCGGCGTCAACAATCCCGACAATGCCGCCTTCTGCGAGGAAGCGATCAGGCTCGCCCGGCTGCTCCTGCGCATCTTCCCGTCAGAACTCGAGATCATGGGCCTGCTCGCGCTGATGATGCTGCAGCATTCCCGCGCTGGAGCGCGTTTCGATGGACAAGGCCAGATCATTTTGCTGGAAGACCAGGATCGCTCTCTCTGGGACCGCAAGCTGATCAACGAGGCCCTGGTGCTGCTCGACAAGGCGATCCGCCATCGCCAGCCCGGCCCCTATCAGGTGCAGGCGGCGATCTCCGCCCTGCATGCGCGCGCCGCCAGGCCCGAGGAGACAGATTGGGCGGAGATCAACCAGCTCTACGGTCTCCTGGAACGCCTCCGGCCGTCGCCTGTCGTCACCCTCAACCGGGCGGTCGCCGTCTCCAAACTCGAGGGTCCGGAACAAGCGCTCGAGCTGATCGCTCCGCTCTCCGAAAGGCTCGACGGCTATTTCTATTTCCACGGGGTGCGCGGCAGCTTCCTGATGCAGCTGGATCGCAAGGCCGAGGCGCGCGAAGCCTTCGACCGGGCGATCGCGCTCGCCAATTCTGCGGCCGAATGCGCCCATATCCGCCAGCAGATCGACAAGCTCGGCGCAGTTCCTTCGCCGGTGGAATGACGGAAGGCTCCGCCATCCTTGTCAGCGAAGCGAGAGCAGGGTGGTCATGAGCCGCGCGTCCACGCGCAATTGCGGGCCGGTGCGAACAAGCGACGGGTTGATGCCGATGTCCCGGAGCTGGTCGTCGCTGAGTTCGTGCAGGGCCTTCAGAGTTCGCGCAAGGCCTGCCTGCCTGCGTTTCTCGCCGAACCAGAAGCCTGTGGCTCCGATCAGGAGATCGATCAGACCTCGAGTGAGGCGGGTGGTGTTGGTGGTGGTCAGGGTATTGGTCATTGCGGATCTCCCGAAAAACGCGGCAAGTCAATTTTACGATGGCGGGAGGATTGCATCGCGGCGTCTGCCCAGCGTGCGGACGGCCGTGAAATTTCCGTCAAATCGACGGTCGCGACGATCTCTTTGATATCCTCGACAAAAATACCCGAAATCTTTGCTCGTGCTGTCGGATTTCCTTTCGGCCGCTCGTCCTTGGGGCAACATCTGATAGGATGTCTTTCAAACCACGGGAGATGGAAAAATGACTGCCAATACCGCCGCTTACGCCCTGCAGCTCGTACGTGAGATCGACGCGCCGGCCGAACAGCTTTTCAAGGCCTGGACCACACCGGAGAGAATGGGCGAATGGTTCTGCCCGAAGCCGTGGAAGGTGACCGAGGCCAGGGTCGACCTGCGTCCCGGCGGATCCAGTTACATCCTCATGGAAGGTCCGGACGGCGAGAAGATCCCCAGTCACGGGATCTATCTGGAAGTCGTGCCGAACAGGAAACTGGTCTTCACCGACGCTTATACGAGCGCCTGGGTGCCGTCGGAAAAGCCGTTCATGACGGCAGTGGTCGAATTCGAGGACCTTGGCAACGGCCGCACCCGCTATACCGCGACCGCCCTGCACTGGACGGAAGAGGATAAAAAAGCCCATGAGGAAATGGGCTTTCACGAAGGCTGGGGCACCGTGGCGGATCAGCTCGCCCAGATCGCTAGGACTTTCTGAAAGAACGAATCAAATCGGGGAGATGGCGCCATCTCCTCGATTTTCGATTCAATGGTTTTGTAACCCGCCAGCAGATCAGAACGGGTTCCGAAAAAAAGCACGAAAGCGTCGCCCGCCGCCGTTCTGTTCGAGACGATGTTCCGCCCGATATCATTGAAGTTGTGAATGGTCTAAGATCAGTATCGAAATTGCTTGAGGCGGAACGGCCAGCTGGTGATATAGTGACGTGCAGGACAATTTCAGGTGGTGCCTTCAACCTGCGTCAGGCAGTTCCCGCAATGATCTGGAGCTCTTCGTGGTTGCACATCCGGCGGCGAAAGACGAACATCCGGCCTTTTCCGGCACCGGGGAAATGGGAAACCTGATCAGGCGTTTCGACTGGTCGAAAACGCCGCTCGGGCCGATTTCGGATTGGCCGCAAAGTCTCAGAACCGTGACCGGCATGCTGCTTCTGTCACCCGTGCCCATTGTGGTTCTGTGGGGTGCCGACGGCATCATGATCTATAACGACGCCTATTCCGTTTTTGCCGGGGAGCGCCACCCGCAACTGCTCGGATCGAAGGTCCGGGAAGGCTGGGAAGAGGTCGCGGACTTCAACGACAACGTGATGAAGATCTGCATGGCCGGCGGCGTGCTCTCCTACGAGAACCAGAAGCTCACGCTTGTCCGTCACGGCGAGCCGGAGCCGGTGTGGATGAACCTGGACTATTCTCCGGTCCTCGACGAAAGTGGCGAACCCGCCGGCGTCATTGCAATCGTGGTGGAAACCACCAAGAGCGTCCTGGGGCAACGCAGGCTTCGCGAGAGCGAGGGGCGCTTCAGGGCTCTTACCAATGCCACGTCCGATGTCGTCTATTCCATGAGTGCGGACTGGAAGGAGATGCGCCAGCTCGACGGCCGGGGCTTTCTCGCCGATACGGAAAGCCCGCGCATCGCCTGGCAGGAACTCTATCTTTTCCCCGAGGACCGGGAACACATACAGTCGGTGATCGACGAGGCGATCCGCACGAAGAGCGTCTTCCAGCTCGAACACCGCGTCCGGCGCGCGGACGGTACGGTCGGCTGGACCTCGTCGCGGGCCGTGCCGATCTTCGATGAAAGGGGCCGGATCGTGGAATGGTTCGGCGCCGCGTCCGACATCACCCAGCGACGACAGAACGAGGAGCATCTCAAGCTCGTCGTCCACGAGCTCAATCACCGCGTCAAGAACAACCTGGCCATGATCCAGGCGATCGCCATGCAGACCTTCCGGAAAAACACGGACCTGAAGGACGCGCAGATGCGCTTTTCCGCCCGCATAGTGGCGCTCGGCCAGGCGAACGATCTTCTGACCGGCGAGCGCTGGGCAGGCGCCTCGCTGCGCGGTGCCGTCGAGCAGGCCGTCCGACCCCATTGCCCGGAGAAGGACCGCTGCGTTATCGAGGGCGACGACGTCACGCTTTCGGCGAAGACCGCGCTTGCCCTGACGCTCGCCATGCATGAAATGGCCACCAATGCGCTCAAATACGGCGCCTGGTCGAATTCCTCGGGAAAGGTATCCGTCTCATGGTTCACCTACCTGAAGGACGGCGCAAAGCGTCTGCGGATCGAATGGCGCGAGGAGGGCGGTCCCAGGGTGCAGCCGCCGGATCAGCGTGGATTCGGATCGGCACTGATCGAGCGGGGACTGGCAAGAGAAGTGGGTGGAGAGGCCAAGATGGAATTCTTGCCGGATGGTTTCGTCTGCAGGATCGACGCATCCGAATCCGTTTATGCGAGCCGCTGAGATGACGTTGCGAATTCTTGTCGTCGAGGACGAGATGACCATCTCGCTGCTGGTCGAGGACATGCTGACCGAGCTCGGCCATGAGGTCGTCGATCTCGCGATGCGCCTCAAACAGGCAGAGGAGATGGCGGCGACCTTCGACATTGATCTGGCCATACTCGACGTCAATCTCGACGGGCACAAATCGTTTCCGGTCGCAGACATCCTCGCCGCCCGCGGCATCCCGTTCGTTTTCGCGACCGGATATGGTGCTGCCGGCATCGATCCAGGCTATCAGCAATGGCCCGTCATCACCAAGCCGTTCCTGATCGACGACCTGCGGCGGGCGGTCGAACTGCTGGCTCCCCGGCCGGCCGGCCTCTGACGGCGCTGCAGACAACCTATCCAATCGATCGAAGAGATCCTTCGAAAGTTTCGCGTTTGCGCGCCGGCGGCCGGATAACTATCTGACCGACATCAACGAACGGATTTTTCGCGATGGAACTCGGACTGCACACCTTCGGCGATGTCGACGCCGCTGCACTCGACAAGGGCGCGGAAGGCGCCCGCCGGATCAGGGATCTTCTGGAAGAAATCGAGCTCGCCGATCAGGTGGGCCTCGACGTCTTCGGGCTTGGCGAACACCACCGCCCGGATTACGTGGTTTCCTCGCCCGCGGTGGTGCTTGCAGCCGCCGCTGCGCGAACGAAGACCATCCGGCTGACCAGCGCCGTTTCGGTGCTGAGCTCGGATGACCCGGTGCGGGTTTTCCAGCAGTTTTCGACGCTTGACCTCATTTCGAACGGCCGGGCGGAGATCATGGCGGGCCGCGGCTCGTTCATCGAATCCTTCCCGCTCTTCGGCTATGACCTCGGCGACTACGACCAGTTGTTTACGGAGAAGCTGGATCTGTTGCTGGCGATCCGCGATGAGGAGATCGTGACGTGGTCGGAGGGCCAGCTGCGGCCGGCCATCAACGGCCGCGGCGTCTATCCGCGTCCGCTCCAGGATCCGCTGCCGGTCTGGATCGCGGTGGGCGGTACGCCGCAATCGGTGGCGCGGGCAGGGGCCATGGGCCTGCCGCTCGCGGTCGCCATAATCGGTGGCGAATATCCGCGGTTTGCGCCCTTATTCAACCTCTATCGCGAGGCTGCCCAGCGGGCGGGCCAGGATGCCGCAAAGCTCAAGACGAGCATCAACGTGCACGGCTTTATCGCCGATACGACGGAGGCGGCGGCCGAGCAGTTCTACGGCCCGCAGGCGGAAGTGATGAACCGTATCGGCCGCGAGCGCGGCTGGGGGCCGACCAGCCGGGCACATTTCGACCAGTCGCGCGGGCCGCTTGGAAATCTCTTCGTCGGCGAGCCGGAGTTGGTGGCCGAAAAGATCATCGCTGCACACAAGGTGTTCGGCATGGACCGGTTTCTGCTGCAGATGGCGATCGGGCCGATGCCGCACGACCAGGTGATGCGCGGCATCGAGCTTTACGGCATGAAAGTCGCCCCGATCGTCAGAAAAGAGGTCGGAGCTGTCAGAAAAGAATTGACGGGCGGCGGCGATGGGGCGAAACCCGCCGCCTGACGGACAAGGACGAAGACGGGCACCCATGGTCATTTCCACCGAAGACGAACTCGCGAAGCTGAAGGAGATCGGAAAACTTTGCGCGCAGGCGATGGAGGCGATGGGCAAGGCGCTGGAGCCGGGGATCACCACCCGCGAACTGGACGATATCGGCCGCAGGATGCTTGAAAATGCCGGCGCCCAATCGGCGCCGGAGACCTGCTACCAGTTCCCTGCCGCCACCTGCATCAGCGTCAACGAGGAAGTGGCCCATGGGATTCCGGGCGACCGGGTGATCAAGGCGGGCGATCTCGTCAATATCGACGTCTCGGCGGTCAAGGACGGCTTCTTCGGCGATACCGGGGCTTCCTATGCCGTGCCGCCGGTGAAGCGCGAGATCGAAAAGCTCTGCCGCGACGGACGGCGGGCGCTCTGGACCGGTCTGCAGCAGGTGAAAACCGGCAAGCCGATCGCCGGCATCGGCAATGCCATCGGCGCGTTTGCCAAGAAAAACCGCTACACGCTGATCACCAATCTATCGAGCCACGGCATCGGCCGCTCGCTGCACGAGGAGCCGAAGGAAGTTCCGACCTGGCCGGATCCGGACGAGGACCGGATCCTGGAGGAGGGGCTGGTCCTCACTGTCGAGCCGTTCCTTTCGCTCGGCGCCAACTGGGCCGAGGACGGCGGCAACGGCGACGTCTGGACACTCTACAGCGACCCGAAGGCACCGACAGTGCAATACGAGCATACGGTAGTGGTGACCCGCAACGGACCAATGATCCTGACGCTTCCGGCGTAAGATTTAGGAAAGTTCGCTCTGTTCGGATATCGCTGCGACGCGCCGATAGAAGGCCTCGACACGTTCCTCGTTCAGATGTCCGAGACGCTGTCGGGTGTGAACGCGAGCAGCGCTCTCCAGCAATTGTGCAAAGGCGGCATAGCCGACATGGTCGGCCCTGCGGACCTGCGCGATGAGCGGGTCGACGAGCACTTCCGATAAGGTCAGGTCGGTGTCCATGTTCAATCCTCCGCCGTGCAATATGACGACACGCTAAGATTGCCTTGCATTCATGACAGCAACAAGACGAAAGTCGTATTGCGGCGCATCAAATCGTCGCGGCAGTTGCGTGATGATTCGTGATCAGCAAGTCTGATTGCAGGGATGACAATTCCTGATTTGTACCGGGGGGCCGCGGCTGCGATAAGCGAAGCATGCTGCAGAAGAACACCGAGCATTCCAGCCATCCTCTCTTGATCGGATTTGCCGGCGCCATCGCCATGGCGGCGGCGATGGGGTTCGGGCGTTTCTTCTACACGCCGATCCTGCCCGGCATGATGGGCGGAATTCCGCTTTCGGCAGCCGATGCTGGTTTTATCGCGGCGGGCAATTTCGCCGGTTACCTGGCCGGCGCGATCCTCTCGGCCTATGGCTGGGCGGCCGGACGCGAGCGGCAGGTGGCGCTTGGCGGGCTGCTGGCGACGGCCATTCTGCTCGCGGCGATGGCCGCAACCACGTCGGTCTTCGCCTTCACCGTCATCCGCTTCCTTGCCGGTCTCGCAAGCGCCCTTGCGATGATCTTCACCTCGTCGATCGTGCTGCCCCATGCGGCCGGCCGGGACAATGTGAACGTCCTGCATTTCGGCGGCGTCGGAGCGGGGATCGCGCTTTCCTCGGCGCTTGCGCTCACCGTCAATGCGCTCGCCGGTGACGGGTCGCACGGCTGGCGGGCGAACTGGCTCGCCGGGGCTGCGATCGTTGCCGTCATATCGGCCGTTGTCGCGCGATTGCTGCCGCAGGCGGCATCGGCGGCGGGTTCCGTTGTGGAGCCGCCGCTTCGCTGGCGCTTGCCGCTCGTCCTTCTCACTGTCTCCTATGGATTGTTCGGCTTTGGATATGTCATCACCGCGACCTTTCTCGTGGCGATCGCACGTATGGGGGAGGCCGGCCCGGTCGTGGAATTCCTCGCCTGGTTCCTGACCGGCACGGCTGCGGCGGTCTCGCTTCTTCTCTGGCGCCCGGCCGTGCGGCGATACCGACTGGGGCTGGCCTATGTCGCGGCGCTCGGGCTGCAGGCAGTCGGGGTGCTCGGTTCCGTCCTGCTGCCGTCGACGGCGGGCGCGCTCGCCGGCGGGCTTCTGCTCGGCGCAACCTTCATGGTGGTGACAGCTTACGGGCTGCAGATCGCTCGCTCGCTGTCGCCGGACAGCCCGCGCCGGGCGCTCGCCTTCATGACCGCGGCCTTCGGCACCGGCCAGATCATCGGCCCGCTGGTGGCAGGCTGGGTGGCGGAGCGAAGCGGCAGCTTTACGCTCCCGACCATTCTTGCGGCAGCCGCCCTTGTCGTCTGCCTCCTGCTCGCATTGCCGGTTGCACGGGCACGGAGCTAATAATCCCGTGGTTACAATTGTGTAAGCATCGATTGCGGCCATTGCCGCATTCTTGGAACTGCCTTAGTTTCGCGCTCTACAGTCGTTCCCGACCGTCACAGATCTCGAACTCAGGAAAGCCAAAGCTCCGTGTTCCATTCGTTCTTTCCCCGACCGAAGTTATTTTTC
Source organism: Neorhizobium sp. R1-B (assembly GCF_004368875.1). Lineage (NCBI taxonomy): Bacteria > Pseudomonadati > Pseudomonadota > Alphaproteobacteria > Hyphomicrobiales > Rhizobiaceae > Neorhizobium > Neorhizobium sp. R1-B. The sequence continues at coordinate 211,796 of NZ_SOEM01000003.1, read as the reverse complement.
ACATCCGCTGCCATCTGGACGCTCGTTTGCATCCTCGTCTGGTACACGGTAGGGCCGCAGATGGGAGCTGCGGTGGGTTTGCCGCCGCTTGCTCCGGGCGAGAAAGCGCCTCTCGGGCTGGCCTACTTCTTCTCTCGGGACAATCTCTGGTTCTATCTCTACTTCTTCCTTTTCGTGCTAGTTTTCGGGCTCGCTTGGAAAGCCATCGAGCGCGATCATCCTTGGACCAACTGGTCGATTTGGGGGTCTGCCTTCATCATCTTCATCGCTTATTTCGCGGTGCAGTTGCAGGTAGCTCTGAACAACTGGCGTGGCCCCTTCTTCGACCTTTTCCAGAAAGGTCTTTCCGGCGACAAGAGTGTCACCGCCGAAGCACTCTGGAGCTTGCAATGGTACTTCTTTGAAATCGGCATTGTTTCGGTTGTAATCAATGTCGTCACCGCCTTCTTTACCAACCACTATGTTTTCCGCTGGCGCACAGCGATGAACGACTTCTACATGTCCAAATGGGATAAGCTGCGTCATATCGAGGGTGCCTCGCAGCGTGTCCAAGAAGATACGATGCGCTTTGCCAACATTCTCGAAACACTTGGCGTCGTCTTCATCAATTCGATCATGACGCTCGTCGTCTTCCTTCCGCTGCTTTTTCAGATATCGGAATATGTCGGCAACGTGCCGATTCTCGGAGCAGTACCGCATTCGCTGTTTTGGCTAGCGATTGGTTGGTCGCTGTTCGGTACGGCGCTGCTTGCGTTCGCCGGTATTAAGCTTCCAGGCTTGAACTTCCGAAATCAACGTGTGGAGGCGGCCTATCGAAAGGAGCTCGTCTATGGTGAGGACTATGCAGATCGCGCGGATCCTGTCACTGTACGAGAACTATTTGTGAATGTCCGGCGAAATTATTTTCGGATGTACTGGCACTATTGCTACTTCAACGCAGCGCGCTTCACTTATGGCCAGCTTGATGCAACGCTGCTAACGTTCATTCTTATCCCTACGGTCGCCGCTGGCCGTATCACCATGGGGGTCTGGCAGCAAATAGCAACTGCGTTCGGCGAGGTCAGCAATTCCTTCCAGTATCTCGTCAGTTACTGGTCCACGATCATCGAGCTTCTGTCCATCCACAAACGTCTCGTAGCCTTCGAGGCGGCAATCGACGACAAGCCACTGCCGGAGATCGACCAGCACTATCTCGAGCGTGAAGCAGAAGGGGGCGAACTCGCTGCCGACCGGCCGTACTGACTTTTTCGGAATTCAACTCAGCACATTTGGCCGCGCCGGATCGTCACTCCGGCGCGGTTTTGCTTGGGACTGGGGCAGGCGGGCATTTCAGGGGTATTGGTATCAGGCTTTCCACCTGCCCCGACCGTTTTCATGGTTTTCAGAGGATTTCCCAGCCCTCTTCGGCCACTTCCACGACCATCACCGGAAACCGAGTTTCGAACCCAGAGGAGGAGGCCGGTTCGCGAACCCGGTTTCCCGTCCGATGACGATGAGAATTATGGCTTGGCTTCGGAACGCGGGGATGAGATGGGGATATGAGCGAAGATAAACGGTTGAAACCAGGAGCGGATATTTTTCGCAGCAGGGCGAATCGTCCCCGGCAGGCCGGCAGGGTTATCTCTACAGTCCCGACGTTTCCTTCGGCCTCTCCCGATCCTTCAGCATGTCGATCGCTTCCGAATAACTCACGCAGGCAACATCTTCTTTTCCGCAGACCTCCGTCACCAGCCGCTCCATGGCCCGCCAATAGGCGCCGCCATTCATTTCCACGAAATGCAGGCCGATCTGGAGCGGAATGCGGCCTCCGTCATACTGCCTGTCGAAAGCGGCCCGGAAGGCGGAATAGGCGCGTTCCTCGAATTCGGCACTTCGGCTCGGATTGTCGAGGCCGCCCGAATGACGGATGAAGAGATTGTAGTCCATGGCGATGATCGGCCGGTTCGACGGGCCTTCCGGGATCAGCGGCAGACCGAAGCGGATGAGCCCGTTCTTTTCCTCCGGCCACATTGGCCCTTTGGTCACCAGGCTTGCGTCATACCGGATGCCGGCCTGTTTTTCCGCTTCCACCATGCCCGGACCCGTCGAGAAGTAGGGCGCGCGAAAACCGCCGATGCCGTTTGCGACGAATTCCTTCCAGCCGGGCGGCTCCTCGGCCTCGGCGCCAGCCATTTTCCAGGCACCGGCCAGCACGTCCTCAAAGCTTCTGAATTCGCTTGCCCAGTCGGCGGCCGTCCAGTCTCCGCCGTCAAAGTGGCCGCAGGTATGACTCGATATCTCATGACCTTCGAGATGCGCCTGCCAGATATGGCCGAGCCGCTCGCGTGCCTCCGAAGCCGTCTGGGCGAAGCCTATATTGGATCTGCCGGGCTTCTGGCCCGGGCCTTGATAACTTCTCGCCTTCGCCCGCTCGATAACCAGTGTGCAGGAGAGGAAGTAGGTGAAATGGGCGTCGACGCGGCTCGCGAGATCGCGGCTCCTTTGCCAGAGATGGTTGGCGCCGGCTCCGTCGAAGGAAATCATCACCAGCTGCTTCGGCTTTTCGACGGCGTGCGACATCGCAGGGACGAGCGAAAGGCAAAGCGCGAGGGGAAGGGCAAACGGACGCATCAACGAACCTGAATCGGAAATAAAGGAAGCGGGTGTTGTGGTTGGCGAATAAGGCGAAGCTGGGGAGGCGCGGCACGAAAGCGAGATTGATGCCTCAGAGCCGTTAACAAGCTTTGTCAGAATCGTGAGAGGGGCCTTACATCTCAGGGAAAATAGGCTAGAAGGCGCTTTCTTATGGAGATTGAGGCCGCTTTGGCCGGAGACTTTGATGGCGCAGCACGACGACGACAGTTTTATCCGCGAGGTGAACGAGGAGCTCCGCTCCGACCAGATGAAGTATGCCTGGAGCCGTTACCGCTCGCTGGTAATCGCGATTATCGTGCTGATCATCGGCGGCACGACCGCCAGCGTGCTTTACGAATGGTATGATACCCACACGTCTTCGAAGTCCGGCGACCAGTTCCTGGCAGCCTTGAAGCTTGCCGAAGACAACAAGCTGGACGAGGCGCTTTCGGCATTCGAGGCGCTGGAAAAGGATGGCACCGGCGCCTATCCCGTCCTCGCCCGGATGCGTGCCGCCTCGGTCAAGCAGGCCAAGGGCGACACGGCCGGCGCGATCGCCGAATTTTCCGAGATCGGCAAGGAAGCCGCCGCACCGCAGGCCGTCCGCGATCTTGCCAAGATGCGCGCCGCCTGGCTGCTGATCGACACCGGTACCTACGATCAGGTCGCCGCCGAAGTGCAGGCAACGGCCAATCCGGGCAATCCGCTCGCCAATTCCGCCCGCGAGGCGCTCGGGCTTGCCGCCTACAAGGCCGGCGACATGGCAAAAGCCAAGGAATGGTTCCAGCAGATTACCAAGGACACCGCCGCGCCGCGCAATATCGCAAATCGCGCGCAGATCATGCTCGACAATATCGCCTCTTCCGGCAAGGCGCCCTAACTTTCTGCCGGTCGAGGTCTAAGGAAAAAAGATGAGCTTCACCGTCGCCATCGTCGGACGCCCGAATGTCGGAAAGTCCACGCTCTTCAACCGGCTGGTGGGCAAGAAGCTGGCGCTTGTCGACGACACGCCGGGGGTTACCCGTGACCGCCGTCCGGGCGACGCCAAGCTCGTGGACCTCAGGTTCACGATCATCGACACCGCCGGTCTCGAAGAGGCCGGACCCACGACGCTGGAAGGCCGGATGCGCGCCCAGACAGAGGCGGCGATCGAAGACGCCGATCTGACGCTCTTCGTGGTCGATGCCAAATCCGGCCTGACGCCGCTCGACAAGACGTTCGGCGAGCTCCTGCGCCGCAGCGGCAAACCTGTCGTGCTGGTTGCCAACAAGTCGGAAGCGCGCGGCTCGGATGCCGGTTTCTACGACGCCTTCACGCTGGGCCTCGGCGAACCCGTGCCGATTTCCGCCGAGCACGGCGAGGGGATGATCGACCTGCGCGACGCAATCGTCGAGGCGCTCGGCGAGGACAGGGCCTTTCCCGACGATGATTTCGAGGCCGAGACCGATGTCGACGTTTCTCAGTCCGAAGTCGGCGCCGACGGCGAGGCGGACGAGGACATCGAACCGGCCTACGACGAGACGAAGCCGCTTCGCGTGGCGATCGTCGGACGGCCGAATGCTGGCAAATCGACGCTGATCAACCGCTTTCTCGGCGAAGACCGGCTGCTGACCGGCCCGGAAGCCGGCATCACGCGCGATTCGATCTCGGTCGAATGGGATTGGCGCGGCCGCACCATCAAGATGTTCGACACCGCGGGCATGCGCCGCAAGGCAAGGGTTCAGGAAAAGCTCGAAAAACTCTCCGTTGCCGATGCGCTGCGCGCCATCCGCTTTGCCGAGACAGTGGTGATCGTCTTCGACGCGACGATCCCCTTCGAAAAGCAGGACCTGCAGATCGCCGATCTGGTGCTGCGCGAAGGGCGCGCCGCGGTGCTCGCCTTCAACAAGTGGGATCTCGTGGAGGATCCGCAGGCGGTGCTGGCCGATCTTCGCGAAAAGACCGAGCGCCTGTTGCCGCAGGCGCGCGGTATCCGTGCGGTGCCGATCTCGGGCCAGACAGGCTACGGGCTCGACAAGCTGATGCAGAACATCATCGACACCGACCGGGTGTGGAACAAGCGCATTTCCACCGCAAGGCTCAATCGCTGGCTGGATGGGGTGCAGATCCAGCATCCGCCACCGGCCGTCTCCGGGCGCCGCCTGAGGCTCAAATACATGACCCAGGTAAAAGCCCGCCCGCCGGCCTTCATGGTGTCCTGCACCAGACCCGACGCGCTTCCGGAAAGTTATGTGCGCTACCTGATCAACGGGCTGCGCAACGATTTCCAGATGCCCGGCGTGCCGATCCGCATTCATTTCAAGGCGGGCGAAAACCCGTTCGAAGGCCGGAAAAAGAAGCGGTAGATGACCAACCTCCCGGTCACACTGCCGAGGGGCTGACACCCTTCGTGGGCCCGGGCAAAGCCGGGCGGCGGCCCTGCGCCGTCAATACGTTGTTGAGGAACTGCCTTGACGCAGCCTCCCAGGTGAAATTGCGGGCGAGCTTTTGAGCGTTCTCCCGCGAGCATTTCAGCGCGGCGAGACATGCTTCCCGCAGGTCCTCATTCAGCGCGCCGGCACCGGACCCTTCCTCGATGATGTCGACCGGCCCGGTGACCGGGTAGGCGGCGACCGGCACACCGCTCGCCAGCGCCTCGAGAATGGTGTTGCCGAAGGTATCTGTCCTGGACGGGAAAACGAAGACATCGGCCTGGGCATAGGCGCGGGCGAGATCCTCTCCGGTCTTCATGCCGGTGAAAAGGACGTTCGGGTAGCGCTTTTCGAGTTCGGCACGGGCCGGGCCATCCCCGACGACAACCTTGGAGCCGGGGAGGTCCAGATCGAGGAAGGCCGGCAGGTTCTTTTCCACGGCGACGCGTCCGACTGTCATGAAGATAGGCCGCGGCAGGTCGAACGGGCGCTCGTCGAGTACCATCGGGTGAAAGACCGTCTGGTCGATGCCGCGGCTCCAGCGGAGCAGGTTCTTGATGCCGAGCTTGCCCAGTTCCCGCTCCAGGCTGGCGGTCGCCACCATGCAGCCATTGCCGGCATTGTGGAACCAGCGCACGAAGGCATGCAGCCAGCGGAGCGGCACCGGGAAACGGGCGGCGACATATTCCGGAAAACGGGTGTGGTAGCTGGTCGAAAAGGGTACCCGGTTCTTGAGGCACCAGCGCCGGGCGAGCAGGCCGAGCGGTCCTTCCGTGGCGATATGCACGGCGGTCGGCTGCGAGGCTTCGATCGCGGCCGCCACCTGGCCATAGGTCGCCAGCGAGAGCCGGATCTCGGGATAGGTCGGGCAGGGGATGTTGGTGAAATCCTGCGGCGTGACCATCACCACCTCGACATCCATGCGGGCAAGTTCCCGATTGGTGTTCTCGATGGAGCGGACGACGCCATTCACCTGAGGATACCAGGCATCCGTCACGATAGTGATTCTGGTCATTCGATTGCCGACCCGATTGCCGCTCGCCGGCGACTCGGATGCCGCTTAGCGTGTTCGGTCATCTATCTTAAAAAAATGTAACAGAAGCATGTCACTCTGGACAGGTAGAGTAGTCCTCTACGACACATTTCCGACCATTTTGCCGGGCTCAACATCCCCATGATCAGCCGATACACCAAAATCGAGACCGTCGACCTGCCGAGCCTGGTGCTGGCCCTGAAGCTCGCAGCGGGCAGCCTGCCGGTTGCTGCCGACGACCTGACCCCGATCGATGTAAGCCTGATCACGCAGGCGGAGGAGGCGGGATTGCTGCTGGTCAGCCGTAATCCGGCCGGCCAGCCGGAAAGGTTGGTTTTAACCGATGTCGGCGCAGGCACGATGTTCTTCGCGGAGGACGGCCGCCCCGATGCGGGCGCTTACAGGGGGATCTCGGGCGTGCTCTTTGGCGCTTTGAACGGGATGAACGGCCTCGCCCGCAGCCGGCGCCTGATGAATGGCATTGGCGCTCTCGGCATCCTGGCGTTGCTGGCGGGCAGTTTCCTCACCTATCTCAAGATTTCCGGCAATTTCCACCCCGTCATTGCGGCGGAGCTTTACCGATCCGCCCAGCCGACCGGAGAAGATGTGGTCCGCTATGCCAGCGAACATGGCATCCGTTCGGTCATCAACCTTCGCGGTGCCAATCACGGCCGGACCTGGTACGACGCCGAGGTGTCGGCCTCTCGATCCCTCGGGATCGCCCACTACGACTTCCAGATGTCCGAAAACCGCGATCTTTCGCAACCGGAAGCGCAGGAACTGATCGCCCTGATGCGGCGGGCGGAAAAACCCTTGCTGATCCATTGCGACGAAGGGGCCGACCGCAGCAGCCTTGCCTCAGCCCTCTATCTGGCGGCCGTTGCCAAGCAGGGCGAGGAGAAGGCGGAGGGGCAGATGTCCTTCTGGTACGGCCACCTGTCGGTTCCCTTTACCACCGCCTACCGAATGGACGAGGCTTTCGAAGCGCTCGAGCCCTGGCTCGGGTTTCCGAACTCTTGAGCCGCCGAGAACTGATCAGCCGGGCAGCAGGGCCGGGCTGATCAGTGCGCCGTGGTGGCCGATGACGATGGAGGCGACTGCCGCGCCGTAGGCGGCCGCGTCGGCGGGCGAGGCTCCCCGCACCAGAGCCGAGAGGAAAGCCCCGTTGAAACTGTCGCCGGCACTCGTCGTATCGATGACTTCCGTCGTCTTGACGGCCGGCACATGGACCGCATCGGCGCCGCCGAAGCTCAAGGTCGCCCCTTCCGCACCATTCTTCACCACGACGTTTTCGACGCCCAGCGCACGGTAGCGGGCGATGGTGTCGGCAACGGTCTGATCGCCGAAATGGGCGGCCTCGTCATCGAAGCTCGGCAGGACGAGGGTGGCGGCGCGGGCGCCTGCCTCGATCGTCCTCAGCATATAATCCTTGTTCGGCCAGAGGCGGGGACGGATGTTCGGGTCGAATGCGACGGTCTTGCCCGCCGCCTTGGCGCGGCGCAATTCGGAAAGCAGCGTCTCGACGGCTTCGGGCGCCAGAATGCCGAGCGTGATGCCGGAGAAATAAACGATATCGGCTGCCTCGACCGCGTTTCGCAAATGGTCGGCGTCGTCGGCGAGCTTTCTGGCGGCGGCGGTATCGCGCCAGTAGCTGAAGGTGCGCTCCCCGTTTTTCAAGGTGATGAGATAGAGACCGGGCGTCTTGCCTTCTATGCGGCGGATATAGCCGGTGCCGATGCCCGCTTCCTTCATCATCGTCAGCATGTCCGACGAAAGCGGATCGTCGCCGACGGCGGTGAAATAATCGACCTGCCATTCGGCGGTCAGGCAGGCGCGGGCATACCACGCCGTGTTGAAGGTGTCGCCAGCAAAACCCTTGCGCAACAAACCTTCGCCTGCCTGCGACAGTTCCACCATGCATTCGCCGATCGAAAGAAGCCGCCCGCCCAAAGTCATCCCTCCGTATCCTCGGACAAATCGCATAGGCCGAACTTGGGGTCATGGCAAGAGCAGTCAGGCCCTTGCTTTTGCGTTGTCTTTTACGTCGGCGGCTCTAGGTTGCGTGGGACGACAGACAGAGGAGAGTCGAGGCATGGCGACGGAAACGGCGAAGGCGGCCACGGACGATCAGGGGGCGAACTGGTGGCGCGGCGCGGTGATCTATCAGATCTATCCGCGATCCTTCCAGGACACGACCGGCGACGGGCTTGGCGACATCAAGGGGATCACCGCACGCCTGCCGCATGTCGCCTCGCTCGGCGTCGATGCGATATGGCTGTCGCCTTTCTTTACGTCGCCCATGGCCGACATGGGGTACGATGTTTCGGACTACTGCAATGTGGATCCGATGTTCGGGACGCTGGCCGACTTCGACGAGATGATGGCGGAGGCGCATCGGCTCGGCTTGAAGGTCATCATCGACCAGGTGATTTCCCACACCTCCGACCGTCACCCGTGGTTCGTCGAGAGCCGGTCGAGCCGCACCAACCCGAAAGCTGACTGGTATGTCTGGGCCAATCCGAAGCCCGACGGAACGGTGCCGACCAACTGGCTGTCGATCTTCGGCGGGCCGGCCTGGGAGTGGGACGGCGTGCGCAAACAATATTACATGCACAACTTCCTAATCTCGCAGCCGGACCTCAACTTCCACAATCCGGAGGTCCAACAGGCGGTGCTGGATACCGTAAGGTTCTGGCTCGACCGCGGAGTGGACGGCTTCCGGCTCGACACGGTGAACTACTATTTCCACGACAAGCAGCTCCGCAACAATCCGCCGATGATCTATGACACCGACGGCGCGGGCATGGAAACCGACACCAATCCCTATTCCATGCAGAACCATCTCTACGACAAGACGCAGCCGGAGAATATCGGCTTCCTGAAGAGGCTGAGGGCGCTGCTCGACAGCTATGACAACCGGGCGACCGTCGGCGAGGTGGGTGACGGGCCGCGGTCTCTCTCGACGCTGGCGCTCTACACCACCGGCAACGACAAGCTGCATATGTGCTACACCTTCGATTTGCTGGGGCCGGCTTTCGAGGCGAGCTACATCCGCAAGGTAATGACGACGGTGGCGGACACCGTCAGCAACGGCTGGGTCTGCTGGGCCTTTTCGAACCATGACGTGGTACGGCACGTGACCCGCTTCACCGAGGACGCCCAGGAGCGGGACCGGGTGGCGAAACTGTCGATCACGCTTCTTTCGATGCTGCGCGGCTCGATCTGCCTCTATCAGGGCGAAGAACTGGGCCTGACGGAGGCGGAACTCGCCTACGAAGACCTTCGCGATCCCTACGGCATCCGCTTCTGGCCGGCCTTCAAGGGCCGAGACGGATGCCGCACGCCGATGGTCTGGGAGGCCAGCGTGCCGCATGCCGGGTTCACCGAAGGGCCAAAGACCTGGTTGCCGGTCCCAAGCGAACACGCCGCCCGCGCAGTCGATATCCAAGAGAAGCTGGCGGATTCGGTCCTCAACCACTATCGGGCGGCGCTCACCTTCCGCAAGGCTCATCCGCCGCTGGTCGACGGCGACATGACCTTCCTCGATACCAACCAGGACCTTCTGGCTTTCGTGCGTGAGAAGGGCGGCGAAAAGCTGTTTTTCGTCTTCAATCTCACTCGCGAGGCGCAAGATTTCACACTGCCAAAGCGGCTCGGCGACTGCCTACCGGTGTCCTTGCCGGGCTTTTCCTCCCGGCTCGTCAAGGGTGTGGTGAAGCTCGATGCGCTGGACGTGTTCTGCGCCAGGGTGTGAGGATGGCCCGAGTAGGGCCGTACCTCAGGCCCCGGCAGAATTGCAGCAGGCCCATCGCCGTCACAGCTTGCTCACCGACGATCCTGACAGGATTTATGCGGCAGGACGTTTCACCGTCCTGTCGCCGCGTCCTTCCAGAAGGCCGGCGATGGAGATGTCCTCGTCGAGATCATCCCAGTGAATGCCACCCGGGCTCAGTTTGAATTTCTCGCGATCGGCCGGCTTCGCAAGAAGCAGACGGGGGAACCAGGCAAGCGGTACGCCCAATGTGCGGCCGTCGTTGAGCGAGACCCACATTGTGTCGTCGTCGAATTTCACCTCAGTTGCCGAAATGCTCATGCCATGCCCGCTTGATCAGAGAACGATTGTCGATGACGAGCCGGATAATAGCAGACAGGTCACGGCTGTTGAAGCCGTCGCTTTCCGCCACTCCGATAGTCGGCTCCAACCAAATCTTTGCATTGGCGCCGCCGCCTCGGACATGCATATGCACAGGCTCACGCGGGTCGCCTTCGTTGGAATAAAAATAGAATTTTAGCGCGCCAGAACGGAAGACGATGGGCATTAGGTCCTCTTTCAATGTTCTTTGAGGACAGAACAATTTGCAATGGTTGCTGTCACCAACGCCTGGCTTTCGATCTCACCCGATCAGTGCGAACCGATCCACATCCACCATGCCCTTGTCGGAAATCTTCAGGTGGGGGATGACCGGGAGCGGCAGGAAAGCGACCTGCAGAAAGGGTTCCTGCAGCGTCGTGCCAAGCGCGTAGGCGGCATGGCGCAGGTGGTGGAGGGTATCGCGGACGATTTCGTAGGGCTCAAGGCTCATCAGGCCGGCGACGGGAAGAGCGATCTCGCCGGTGACCTTGCCGTCCTCGACCACGACGAAGCCGCCGTGGATCTCGCCAAGGCGGTTGACGGCGAGCGCCATGTCGTCCTCGTCGACACCGACGACGCAGATATTGTGGCTGTCGTGTCCGACCGTCGAGGCGATCGCGCCCTTCTTCAGGCCGAAACCCTGGACGAAGCCGTTGGCATGGTTGCCATTCTTGCCGTGGCGCTCGATGACGGCGACCTTGATAATGTCGCGGGAGAGATCGACCACGGTCTGGTTGCCGGACGACGGGAGCTTGTAGCGGCGGTGCTCGGTGATGATCTTGCCGGGCATGACACCGATCACGGGCGTTTCGCCCTCTGTGACAGGCACGCCGAAATGGGCGGCCTCCACGGGCCTTGCCCTGACGCTGTCGAGGCCGACGGGGGCAACCGGTTTGCGGCTCGCGAAAAGTTCGTCGGTGACCCTGCGGCCGGCGGAAAAGATCATTTCCGCCTTGCAGTTTTCAAGGCTGTCGATGATCACGAGATCGGCCCGCCAGCCCGGGGCGACGAGGCCGCGGTCGCGAAGCCCAAAGGCGCGGGCAGCCGAGATCGAGGCGGCGCGGTAGATCGCCAGCGGCTCGACGCCCTCGGCAATCGCGGTGCGGATCATATAGTCGAGATGGCCCTGTTCGGCGATGTCGAGCGGATTGCGGTCGTCGGTGCAGAGCGCCAGGAACGGCGACAGGCGCTCGGTGATGATCGGCATCAGCGCATGGAGATCCTTGGAGACGGATCCTTCCCGCACCAGGATATGCATGCCCTTGCGGATCTTTTCGAGCGCCTCTTCGGCGGTGGTGCACTCGTGTTCGGTGCGGATGCCGGCCGAGAGATAGCCATTCAGATCGAGCCCACGCAAAAGCGGCGCATGGCCGTCGATATGGTCGCCATAGAAGGCCTCGAGCTTGGCGAGGCAGATGGGGTCCTTGTGGATGACGCCCGGGAAATTCATGAACTCGGCAAGGCCGATGACCTTGGGGTGGTTGCGGAAGGGCAGGAGCTTTTCGATCGGCAGGTCGGCGCCGGCCGTTTCCAGATGGGTCGCAGGCACGCAGGAGGAAAGCTGGACGCGGATGTCCATGATGGTTTCGAGCGAGGAATTCAGAAAGAACTCGATGCCTTCGGTGCCGAGCACATTGGCAATTTCATGCGGATCGCAGATCGCCGTCGTCACACCATAAGGCAGCACGCAGCGGTCGAATTCGTGCGGGGTCACCAGCGAGGATTCGATGTGCAGATGGGTATCGATGAAACCCGGCACGACGATCTTGCCGGAAATGTCGATCTCGGTGACACCGGAATAGGCGCCGCAGGTGCCGACGATGCGGTCGGCCGAGAGGGCGATGTCGGAGGCGACGAGCTCTCCGGTGACGAGATCGAAGAATCTTCCGCCCTTCAGCACGATATCGGCAGGCTGCCGGCCGGTGCCCTGATCGATGAGGGTTTCAAGTCTAGCGGTCATTCTGGCCTCCGAATCCGTCGGATCATCTTAGCGGGGCCGGTGGCCGAGTGGAATGGTGCCAAAGGAACCGGTAGGGCATTGCGGGAGCCGTTACCGACGCGGCAGGGACCGGATTATCCGATCGACGCTTTGGGCAATCGGGGACGTGGCGGTATCGATCTGCAGACGGGGCCTGTCCCAGGCCTCGTAACGACGTGTCCGAACGGCTTCCCAGCTCGGAGGCGTATGGCCTTCGGTGTCGGAACTCCGTTCCTCTACGCGGCGCCGGTGTTCCTCGACGTCGGAACAGATGGTCTCAACTTCCAGGAATGCGACACCCGCCCGTTCTGCGACTTCTCTAAAGGCGTCGCGGGTGATTTTCAGCGGATTGACGGAATCTGCCACAACCCAGGCGCCCATGCGAAGGTTGTCGGCGGCCAGCCGATAGGTGGTGATATAGCCGGCCGGGCCTACCTCCGCGCCCGGAGCCAGTACTCCCGAGGTGCGGATGGCCTCCTCAATGGTATCGATGCGCAGATAACAGGCGCGCAGGCGTTCGGCGAGCTGCCGCGCAATGGTGCTTTTGCCCGTTCCCGGCAGACCGCCAAATATCACAAGCATCAGATCCGCCTCCGGGCTTCCCGCAAGATCCACGGGCGCCTTGGGGCGCCCGTGGAATGTGCTTGTCGAGGTTACTCGACGGCGACGACCTTGCCGTCTTCCCACTTGAAGAGCGAGAAGCTCTGTGAAGTAAGGTCGCCCGTCTCGCCGTAGGTGAGTTTGCCGATGGCGGTCGCAATTGGCTCGCCGGACTTGATGGCGGCGGCGACCGCTTCCGTATCCTCAGCGCTTTTGGCCTTTTCGATGCCGGCCTTGATGACCTCGACGGCAGCATAGGCATTCAGCGTGAAGGCTTCGGCAGGAATCTTGCGGGCAGCGAGAGCTTCGGCGGCGGCCTTTGAATCGGGGCTCTTCGTTGCATCCGAGGCATTGGTGAAGACGGTGCCGGCGGCAGCCTTCGTGCCAATGTTCCAGAACTCGCTGTTCGACAGGCCGTCGCCGCCGATGATCGTCGCCTTGACGCCGAGATCGGCGAGCTGGCGGGCGAGCAGACCGCCTTCGGGATGGTAGCCGCCGAAATAGATCACTTCGACATTTTCCGATTTGAGCCGCGTGGTGAGCGCGCTGAAATCCTTGTCGCCGGGAGTGACGGCGTCATCGAGAACTTCCTTGACGCCACCCGCATTGAGGGTGGCCTTGAACGCATCGGCTAGACCTTTGCCATAGGCGCCCTTGTCGTTGATGATCGCGATCTTCTTGTCCTTGAACTTGTCGAGGACGTATTTGGCGGCGACTTCGGCCTGCTGGTCGTCGCGGCCGCAGGTGCGCAACACATTGGCGAGGTCGCGCTTGGTGAGTTCCGGTGTGGTCGCGGTCGGGGTGACCATCAGTACGCCGTTTTCGGCAAGCACATCCGAGGCCGGCATGGCGACGCCTGACGTGACCGGGCCGACGACGAAGCGGATGCCTTCGCCAACCAGCTGGTTTGCGGCCGACACGCCTTGCTTGGGTTCGCCGGCATCGTCGGCGGCCTTCAGCACGACCTGCTCGCCGAGGATGCCGCCCTTCTTGTTGATCTCGGCGACGGCGGTCTCGGCGCCGTTCTTGACCTGATCGCCGTAAGCCGCCACCGGGCCGGTCAGCGGCGCGATCAGGCCGATGACGATCTCCGCATGGGCAAGCGGTGCAAATGTCAGGGAGGCGAGGGCTGTTGCCCCCAGAAGCGTCTTGAGGTTCATTTCGGTTCTCCTTGGGTGGGCTTCAAAACAGCCCTCGATCAACGCCGCACCCGTGCCCGTCGTCTCCGAAGGTCCTTCGGACATTTCGCGCCAATGACGAAAGGCGATGCGGTCGATGCCGGGCCGCGCCATGTTTGGCTTTCGGCGGTCGGCGAACAATTCTGTAGGAATTCGGCCGAGATTTCGCAAGAAGATAACAAAAGGGCACGGAGTTTTGTTGATCCGGCGAAGGATTTCGCCGAAATCGACGCTTGGGCTCTGATTTTTCAGAGATCTATGCGTTGCTGACCAGCGTCTCGAGAAATGCCTGGACCTGCCGGTTGAACGACTGGAACTGCTCAGGCGTCATGCCCGAACGTTTGACAAGCGTATCTCCAAGGCACCTGCTTTCCTGGATCAGGGCGCTGCCGGCATCCGTCAGCCGAACAAGGACCTGCCGTTCGTCGGCCTTGCTGCGCTGGCGCTCCACCAGGCCCGCCTGCTCCAGCCGCTTCACCGGAGGGGTTACCGTGCTCGATTCCAGAGAAAGGCGGTCTGCGATCGCACCGATCGTCATCTCCTGCTGCTCGGCAACCGCGCTCAGAACGAGGTATTGCGGGTAGGTAATGCCCATCCTGTCGAGCATGGGTTTGTAAAGGCGGTTGATCGCAATGCTCGCCGCATAGAGCGAGAAACACAGCTGATCGTCCAGGGGGACGGGTTTCTGGTCGGACATGCAAAACCTCCGGAAGATGCAGAGAATTCGATATCACAAAAAAATGTATCGCGATAACTATTTCTTCTGGACAGGCTCCGTTCAGTTCTCTATGAAGTAACTTATCGCGAAAATAATTATCGCGATAACAAGCTGGAGACAGAGATGAGCGAGACAATCATCTGGACGACACGTCGAAATGTCATGAAGGCCGGGCTGATTGTCGGCGCAGCCGCTGCGGCTCCGTCCTTCATCCAGATCGCCCAGGCATCCACACCATCAACCCACGAGGACAAGAAGACCATGACCAGCAGTTTCATCACCACAAAGGACGGCACCGAGATCTTCTACAAGGACTGGGGCCCAAAGGACGCCCAGCCGATCGTCTTCCACCACGGCTGGCCCCTCAGCGCCGACGACTGGGACGCCCAGATGCTGTTCTTCCTGAACGAGGGTTGCCGGGTGATCGCCCATGACCGCCGCGGCCACGGTCGCTCGACCCAGACCGCGACCGGCAACGAGATGGATACCTATGCGGCCGATGTCGCCGAATTGGCCGAACATCTCGATCTCAGGAACGCCATCCATGTCGGCCATTCGACCGGCGGCGGTGAAGTCGCCCGTTATGTCGCCCAGTATGGCGACCGCGGCCGGGTTGCCAAGGCTGTTCTCGTCGGCGCCGTACCGCCGGTCATGGTCAAGTCCGACAAGAACCCGGGCGGTCTGCCGATCGAAGTCTTCGACGGGTTCCGCTCGGCGCTGCTCGCAAACCGGGCGCAGTTCTTCCTGGATATCCCGACCGGGCCGTTCTTCGGCTTCAACCGTCCGGGTGCACAGGTCTCGGAAGGGGCGATCCGCAATTGGTGGAGGCAGGGCATGATGGGCGGAGCCAAGGCCCATTACGATTGCATCAAGGCCTTTTCGGAAACCGACTTTACCGAAGACCTCAAGACGATCGAAGTGCCGGTTCTCGTCATGCATGGCGACGACGACCAGATCGTGCCGATCGCCGACTCCGCGCATCTTGCCATCAAGCTCTTGAAGAACGGCACGCTGAAGGTCTACGAAGGCCTTCCGCATGGCATGGCGACGACGCATGCCGAGGTGATCAACGCGGACCTCCTGGCGTTTTTCAAGGCTTGAACCGCCGCTTGCCCCGTTCTCCCCGCAAGGGGGAGAACGGATGAGGATGCCCTCACGCCACTGCACCGAACTGGGCCTCGTGGAGTTTCGCATAGGCGCCGTTCGCCTTCAGCAATTCCGCGTGGGTACCCAGCTCGACGATGCCGTCCGCCCCCATCACCACGATCCGGTCGGCATTGCGGATGGTGGCGAGACGGTGGGCGACGACCAGAGTGGTTCGGCCCTTGGAGAGGTCTGCCAGCGCGTGCTGGATCGCCAGTTCCGTGGCCGAATCCAGCGCCGATGTCGCCTCGTCGAGGATGAGGATCGGCGGGTTCTTGAGGAAGATGCGGGCGATCGCCAGCCGCTGCTTCTGGCCGCCCGACAGTTTTGCGCCCCGCTCGCCCGTCGGCGTGTCTAGGCCCTGCGGCAGCGACAGGACGAATTCGTCGAGCGATGCCCGGCGCAGCGCCTCCATGATCTCCTCGTCGCTCGCGCCGAGCCGACCATAGGCGATGTTTTCGCGGATGGTCGAGCCGAACATGAAGACGTCCTGCTGGACGATGCCGATCTGGCCCCGCAGCGAGGCCTGCGTCATGTCTCGGATGTCGATGCCGTCTATGGTGATGGCGCCTGCGGTGACATCGTAGAAGCGCGGCAGCAGCGAGCAGATGGTCGTTTTACCGGCACCAGAAGGACCGACGAAGGCGAACGTTTCCCCTGCGGCGATTTCGAGGTCGAGATGCTCGAAGACCATGGCGGTTTCGGAATAACCGAAGCTGACATCACGATAGACGATGTCGCCCGCAAGCGTGCTGACGGCGATCGCATCCGGCCGGTCGGCGAGATCGGGCTGGGTGTCGATGAGATCGGTGAAGCGGCGGAAGCCCGCAAAGCCCTTCGGATACATTTCCAGCACCGAGGTGATCTTGTCGATCGGGTGGAAGAAGACGTTGACGAGCAGCAGGAAGCCGACAAAGCCGCCGTAGGAAAGCTCTCCCGCCACGACGAACCAGGTGCCGGCGATCATTACCGAAAGCTGCACCAGCCGGGTGCCGAGATAGCTGAGCGCAATGCTTGCCGTCATATAGGCATAAGCGTTGAGCTTGGTTTCCCTGTAGCCCTCGTTGTTGCGGGCAAAAAGCTGGCTTTCGTAGTCCTCGTTGGCAAACGCCTTGACGACGCGGATGCCGCCGACGCTTTCCTGGACCCGGGTGTTGAAATCTCCCACCTTGCCGAACAGGGTGCGCCAGTTGACCGTCATGCGGGCTCCGTAACGGCTGACCAGCCAGGTCATGAACGGCACGATCACGGTGGTCAGCAGCGCCAGCTTCCAATGCACGGTGAACATCAAGATGAAGGCGCCGATGAAGGTCATGATCGCGATGAACAGATCTTCCGGCCCGTGATGGGCAATCTCGCCGACCTCTTCCAGGTCTTTCGTGACATGGGTGATCAGGTGGCCGGTGCGGGTGTTGTCGAAATACCGGAAGGACAGCTTCTGGATATGGTCGAATGCCTGCCGGCGCATGTCGGATTCGATCGAGATACCGAGCGCATGGCCCCAGTAGTTGACGACGGCCATTAGGCCGGTGTTCAGGGCGTAGACGGCGAGTAGGCCCACGCCGACGGCAACGATCAGTGTCCAGTCGCGACCGGGCAAGAGTTGGTCAACGAAGAGCTTGACGGCGATCGGGAAGCCGAGTTCGAGCAGGCCGGCAAAAACCGCACAGCCGAAATCGAGCAGAAACAGCCTCTTGTAAGGCGCATAATAGGAAAAGAAACGACGAAGCATGAAGGCCCCCTCCAGGGGCGAAAGGCTCAAAATTCGAAGAGGACGGACTAAACGACAGCCCTGATCCGGCACCGCCATTCAGCGTTGAAAAGTGCCGATCTGCCTCATCTTCTGAGCCTCCTTCAAAGGTCGTCTTAGTGCTTATAGTGCCGTATGGCGGCGATGTCTACCGGGTCCGGCCGATCTGGACGTTCCGTCCCCGGTCCCGGACGCCGGTCGGCATGTCCTTGACGGGAACGGGGACGAAGGTCCGGGAAATACTGCGATCCGAAACCTCAGACGCCGGTCGTCAGAATATCTCTCAGCTTGCCGACGATTTCGTCGATGTGGTGTTTTTCGACGATCAGCGGCGGCGACATGGCGATGGTGTCGCCCGTGGTACGGATCAGCAGGCCGTCCTCATAAGCTTTCAGGAAGGCGGAGAAGGCGCGTTTGGTGGGTTCGCCTGCGATCGGATCGAGTTCGATCGCGCCGATCAGCCCGATATTGCGGATATCGATGACGTTCGGAACGTCCTTCAGCGAATGCAGCGCCTCTTCCCAATAAGGCGCGATGTCGCGGGCGCGGTCGAAGAGGCCTTCTTCCTTGTAGGTCTCAAGCGTGGCAAGGCCTGCGGCCGACGCGATCGGATTGCCCGAATAGGTGTAGCCGTGGAAGAACTCGATCAGGTGTTCCGGGCCGTTCATGAATGTGTCGTGGATTTCCGAAGTCACCAGCACCGCGCCCATCGGGATGACGCCGTTGGTCAGGCCTTTGGCGGTGGTGATGATATCGGGCGTGACGCCGTAATATTGAGCCGCGAACGGGGCGCCCATGCGACCGAAACCGGTGATGACTTCATCGAAGATCAGGAGGATACCGTGCTTGGTACAGATGTCGCGAAGTTTCTGGAGGTAGCCCTTCGGCGGGATCAGCACGCCGGTGGAGCCTGCGACAGGTTCGACGATGACGGCCGCGATGGTCGAGGCGTCGTGAAGCGTAACAATGCGCTCGAGTTCGGTCGCCAGATCGCCGCCATGCTCCGGCTCACCGCGGGTGAAAGCGTTCTTGGCCGGAAGGTGGGTGTGCGGCATGTGGTCGACGCCGGTCAGAAGCGTGCCGAACATCTTGCGGTTGGCGACAATACCGCCGACGGAAATGCCGCCGAAATTGACGCCGTGATAACCGCGCTCGCGACCGATCAGGCGAAAGCGCGAGCCGTTGCCCTTGGCGCGATGATAGGCGAGCGCAACCTTCAGCGCCGTGTCGACCGATTCTGAACCGGAATTCGTGTAGAGAACGTGATTGATGCCCTCCGGGGCAATGTCGACCAGGCGGTTGGCAAGCTCGAAAGCCTTCGGATGGCCGAGCTGGAAGGCCGGTGCATAGTCCAGCTCACCTGCCTGTTCGCGGATCGCCTCGGTGATCTTCGGGCGGCAGTGGCCGGCATTGACGCACCAGAGGCCGGCGGTCGCATCGAGCACCTGGCGGCCGTCATGGGTCGTGTAGTGCATATCCTTGGCACTCACGAAAAGACGGGGTTCCTTCTTGAACTGGCGGTTTGCCGTAAACGGCATCCAAAACGCCCTGAGGTCATTGGGCGTGGTATTCAGGCGGTTGGACATGCGGCTCTCCATGGCCATTCGGATCGTCAGGTGGCCATTCCCGGTCGGCGGCTCAGCGCCAAGTTTTGACTGCATGGTCAAATTATCAGGGCAAGCGGAGCCGTCAACCGCATTCGGCGGAGCAGCGAGAAGGGAATGGATGAAAGCCACAGACTGGAAAGCCCAGCCTCCGGCGATGCATGCCGCAGGCTGGGCCGCAAGCAGCGAGACGTCATGTCTGCGCTGTCAAGCTCACGCGGCTGCCGACGTCTTCTGGGCCGGCACGCAGTAGATGTCCTCCAGGGTCTCAAGAACCTTGATCACCGATTCCGACGAGCTGGAATAATAAATCGTCTGCGCGTCGCGGCGGGTCTTCACCAATTTCTGCGCACGCAGCTTGGAAAGATGTTGAGACAGCGCCGACTGGCTGAGCCCGACCTGGGAAGCGAGCGCGCCGACCGCGACCTCGCCTTTGACCAGGCAGCACAGGATCATCAGCCGCTTCGGATTGGCCATGGCAGACAACAAGCCTGCCGCGGCGGTGGAGTGCTCAGATAGCGCCATCGTATCCATCAGCTACAATTCCCCTCGATCTAAAGCGGCTTCCCGCCCAAAAAATAATCGCCCCTCGTCCCTAGGGCAAAAATTAACAACGAGCAAAAGGGATTGTATATCCCTAAATTTCAGGTAACCGATCATTGTACTTTAGATGTGGCAAAAATATAATCAAGTACTGCCTGTGGTGAGTCTACCAAGCGTTCAAATTCGTGCCTGAGTTGCAAATCGCCCGAAATGAGGTTGATTCCGGCGCGGTCCACCCCAGCGAAGCGCCAATTGTGGCTCTCTGCCGCTCCGAGATTCGCCGCAAATTTCTCGGCGGTCTCCGTCATGTTTCCTAAATCTTTCTGGAGTTCGAGCCAGTCCGACGTGATTCCCGGCGAGGGAATCAGCAAATCGAATCCCGGCAGCATGTATGCACGGCCGAAGCCGCCATTGAGCGACGCGGCCTGCGGCGTGATTCGAAAAAAGCGGAAATCGGGAAAATCCGCATAGAGGGCAGCTTTCGGATGCCGGTCGAGAAAACGGCTTCGGATGCGGGTGTGGTCAGGCGTGTCGCGGGCAACGCTTTCGGCCAGGCATTGCAGCGTGATCCGCGGATGGGCGAGCGGGTCGCCCTTGCCGGGCTCGCCTGCGAGCAGCGAACAACGGGGATCGGCCACCAGCCCCCTGGTGTGGCCGGAGAGGCCCGAGACGAGAATCACGGGCGTGCCATCGACATCGGTGCCGGTCAACGTCCGGCTGACGGAGGGAAAGCCGGTTTCCGGATCGAGAACGGCGAGCGCCATGAAGCGTGCTCCGCGCACCAACGTCCGCGCGAGGCGGCGAGCGTCCTCGTCCGTTTCACGCAGAACCTGCGGCCGGTCTCTTGCAGGGCCGTCTGTTGCAGGTTTTTCCGACGAGGAATTGTCAGCCATTTCGTCCACCTTGTCCTCCTCGCGGGCAGACCGGCGAAGCCAGCAGGTGATACCACCAGTGGCCCGGCCAGGAAAGCGGAGTTTTTAGCTCCGCTTTCTCTCTCAGGCGCTCCGGCGGCGGTGGCGAGTGAGGCCGGCAATCACATCGTCTGCGGATATCGTGCCGATGACAGTGCCATTGTCGACGACGCCGATCGTTCCCGGCTGGCGGGAAAGCGCATCGAGGATATCGACCAGCGGTGTGTCCGAACGGGCGGTCGCAGAGACGCCGCCGGAGCCGGCCGGCGCGCTGACGCCCACACGCATCACGTCATTCGCCGTCAGCATGCTGATCGGGTTCATGTGCTGGACGAAATCCGCCACATACTGGTCTGCCGGCGCGCGGACGATTTCCTGCGGCGTGCCGCACTGGATGATGCGGCCGCCTTCCATGATGGCGATGCGGTTGCCGATGCGGAAGGCCTCGTCGAGATCATGGCTGACGAAGAGGATGGTCTTCTTGAGCCGCCGCTGGAACTCCAGAAGCTCGTCCTGAAGGCGGGTGCGGATCAGCGGATCGAGGGCGGAAAAAGGCTCGTCCATCAGGAGGATCGGCGCGCCGGTCGCAAAGGCGCGGGCAAGACCGACACGCTGCTGCATGCCGCCGGAAAGTTCGCCGACCTTGCGGTCGGCCCATTTGGTCAAGTTGACTAGTTCCAGCTGTTCGTCGACCTGCTTCTTGCGCTCGGCCTCCGCAACGCCGGCCAGTTCGAGGCCGAAGCCGACATTTTCCGAGACGGTGCGCCAGGGCAGAAGGCCGAATTGCTGGAAGACCATGGAGACCGTGTGCATGCGCAAGTCCCGCAGCACCTTGGGGCTTGCCTTGTAGGGATCGACGGGGCCTGAAGGCGTTGCGACCTTCACGCCGCCGCGCACCACCGGGGCGAGGCCGTTGACGGCGCGCAGCAGCGTCGATTTGCCGGAGCCGGACAGGCCCATGAGCACGAGGATCTCGCCTTCGTGGATGGTCAACGAGGCATCGGCGACGCCGAGCACGATGCCGGTCGCAGCGCTGATCTCGTCGCGGCTCTTGCCCTGGTCGACCATCGTCAGCGCCCGCTCCGGGTTGTCGCCGAAAATGATGTCGACCCGATCGAAGACGACGCAGTCATTCGGAGCATCGGAATGCATTGCCGGTTGGGCTGTCATCTCGGTCATGCGCCGTCTCCCGTCGAGCTGCGGAATATTCGGTCGAGGATGATCGCCAGGATGACGATGCAGAGGCCGGCTTCGAAGCCGCGGGCGATATTGACGGTATTGAGCGCGCGGACCACCGGTACGCCGAGGCCGTTCGCGCCCACCAATGCGGCGATCACCACCATCGACAAGGACAGCATGATCGTCTGGGTGAGGCCGGCCATGATTTGCGGCATTGCAAAGGGGAGCTCGACCTTGCGCAGCACCTGGCCCGGTGTCGCACCGAAGGCGACGGCGGCTTCGGTGAGCGCATCAGGGGTCGACACGATGCCGAGGCGGGTGAGCCGGATCGGCGCCGGGATGGCGAATATGACCGTGGCGATCAGACCGGGGACCATGCCGAGGCCGAAGAGGATCAGGGCCGGGATCAGATAAACGAAGGTGGGGATCGTCTGCATCAGGTCGAGGATCGGCCGCATCACTTCATAGACCCAGGCCCGGCGGGCGGCAGCGATGCCGAGCGGTATGCCGACCGCCATGCTGACCGCGGTCGAAGCGAGCACCAGCGCCAGCGTCTCGGTCGTTTCCTTCCAATAGCCCTGGTTGTAGATGACGAGCAACCCAAGACAGGTGAAAAGCGTGACGCCGACCGAACGGCGCAGCCACCAGGCAAGCGCCGTGAAGAGAGCGATCAAGGCATAAGCGTTCGGCCATTGCAGCACGAACAGCATCGCATCGATGACTGCCGAGAGCACATCCGATAAAAAGTCAAAAAACCAATCGGCGTTGGCGGTGAGCCAATCGACGAAATCCTTCGCCCAATTGCCGAGGCGCACCTTGCCGCCGGAATCCACGAGCCATTCGGGAAGCCAATTCACGTTGAAGCCTGCCTGATCCGGAGAAAATTTTCGATGAATGGCAGACGGGCCGGCTTGCCGGCCCGTTCAAAGGTCAGAGGCCGAGCTCTGACTTGACTGCCGCCATGCCCGGCTTGCCGTCCTTGGTGGTGACGCCGGCAAGCCAGGGTTCGACCGCCGCACCGTTCGCCTTCAGCCATTTGGTCGCCGCGGCTTCCGGCTCGTCGCCGTCGTTGAGGATGCTTCCCATGATCTCGTTTTCCATGGGCAGCGAGAACTTCAGATTCTTGATGAAGGCACCGACATTTGAGCACTCTTCGGTGAAGCCGGCGCGGACATTGGTGAAGACCTCGGCGCCGCCGAAATTCGGTCCGAAGACGTCGTCGCCGCCCGTCAGGTAAGTCAGCTTGAAATTGGCGTTCATCGGATGCGGTTCCCAGCCGAGGAAGACGACCGGATCGCCGGCCTTTTCGGCGCGGGCCACCTGGGCGAGCATGCCCTGTTCGGAGGATTCCACCACTTCGAAACCTTTAAGGCCGAACGTGTTCTTCTCGACCATGTCGAGGATCAGTCGATTGCCGTCGTTGCCCGGCTCGATGCCGTAGATCTTCCCGTCCAGCGCATCCTTCTGTTTGGCGATATCCTTGAAATCCTTGATGCCGAGTTCGGCGCCCTTGGCATTGGTCGCAAGCGTGTATTTGGCGCCGACGAGGTTCGGCCCGAAGGATTCCACCGACTTATCGTTGAGATAGGGCCGCACGTCGGCTTCCTGGGTCGGCATCCAGTTGCCGAGGAAAACATCGATGTCCTTGTTCTTCAGCGAGCTGTAGGTGACCGGCACGGAGAGAACCTTGACGTCCGTTTCGTAACCCAGCGCCTTCAAAAGCACGGTCGCGGTCGCCGTCGTGGCTGTTATGTCGGTCCAGCCGACATCAGAAAATCGGACCGTGCCGCACGCTTCCGGTTCCGCGGCAGAAACGCCCGTCGCAAGCACCAGCATGGAGGCGGCAGCTGCTAACATAGTCTTCAGCGAGGTGGTGGTGCGCATGAGTTGTTCCCCTGTTTTTCGTGTTCCCGCCATTATCAATATCTCCTGAGATGAGGCAAGCGCGTGCATTCGCGGCGGAAGGCAGGGTGCATTTGCGACATTTTTTGCAAACTCTGATCCTTCCTTTGCGCCGCAGTTTTTCTGTGATTATCGTCGTTGGCCGCTTTTCATGGAGGCAGATCGCGATCAGAAGCAGGTTATGGCCAAGCTCTATTTCCACTATGCAACGATGAATGCCGGCAAGTCGACCATGCTCTTGCAGGCCTCCTACAATTATCGGGAACGCGGGATGCGGACCGCGATCTTCATCGCCGCGCTGGACGACCGGGCGGGGACGGGGAGGGTTGCCTCGCGGATTGGTCTGTCCGCAGATGCGATTCCCTTCAGCGACCTGGACGATCTCTTCGGGGTGATCGAGACCATGCATGGCGAGGAGCCGATCGCCTGCGTCTTCGTCGACGAGGCGCAGTTCCTGACCGCCGAGCAGGTCTGGCAGCTCGCCCGCGTCTGCGACCGGATCGGCATTCCGGTGATGGCCTATGGATTGAGGACCGATTTCCAGGGCAAGCTTTTTCCTGGCTCGCTCGAGCTTCTCGCCATCGCCGACGAATTGCGCGAGGTGCGCACCATCTGCTTCTGCGGCCGCAAGGCCACCATGGTCGTCCGGCTCGACCAGGAAGGGAAGCTGGTGCGGGAAGGGGCACAGGTGGAAGTCGGAGGAAACGAGAAATACGTTTCGCTCTGCCGTCGGCACTGGGAAAACCAGATGCGTTGCGAGTAAGGCCAGGTAGAGCCCGAACTGCAAAGGGCAGGCAACAGCGGCGTTCCTATCGAGTGGCATAATTTGCCTGTCGCCGCTATTCTATCGGAAGACGGCGGGAGAGATGGCGTGGCGGCAAAGCAGGTTTTCGACGGCGAGATCGAGCGGATAGCCGAGATTTTCAGGATCTTGCGCGAGGCGCAGCAACCTCTGGCGGCGATGCTGGACAAGGTTGCGCGGGAGGGCAGGTTGCCCGACGACGCCGAACTTGAAGACGAAGCCGACCGTCTGAGGCGCGAGGCGCCGGAGCGCCAGGCAGCCGAGACCGCCCTTGCGCGGCTTGTGGCGAAACAGGCGGCGGCGATCAGCATCCGCAAGACGCAATTTGACAATCGCGAATTGCCGACGCGTCTGGAAAGGGCGATCGGCTTCGTTTCCGGGGCAGCAATGCTGCGGCGCCAGCGGCGGCGCTGGGAAAGCCGGACGCCGCTTACCCAGCTCGGCGAACTTCTGCGGCGAGCCGACATGCTGGCGGGGCTGGTAGAAAGCGAGCGCGACTTGCTGCTTTCCCGGCGCAGGGAAAGCGAAAACGACCTGGTGACATTTGTCGATCACCGGACGGAGATCATCGAAAAGCTTCGTGGAGAGGACGGGGAGGCAATGACAGCCGTCGAGGCAACCCGGCGGACCGAACATTGCGTGGAGATCTTCCAGACTTTCGTCAACGGGCTGAACACATCCGCCGCCGCCTGCAATGTCCTGCTGCACAAGCTTGGCGCCGACACGGAAGACTTGCTCATCCTTTATCAGATCGTGTTCAACGCGGTCCGGCGACACGGCGACGAAAACTTGAAACCGGACGCCTTTCCAAATCTCGCAAGTCAGATGAAGCGTTTTTCAGACGGAATGCTGACCCTCCACGGCCTCGACCGCCGCCGCAACCTTGCCGATCAAGCGTTTGCGGAGCGATTTCCTGCGGAAGCCGCCGCCGAGACCGCAGTCGAGGCACACCAGGCGGCGGGTATGCGCTGGCCTCCTTTCGGCCTCAAGCCGGCCCGGTCATGAAGTCGCGCCCCGTTGTGATCGCCGTCTGGAACACATATGTGTGAGGCAGCTCACTCGGATGCGCCCCCGCCTGACAGGAGACAGCGATGCTCGACCGAATTACCGCCTTCTTTCAACGGATCGGCCAAGCCGTCGGAAGAGGCATCGGACTTCTGGTCGCCTGGCTGGTCTGGCCCTTCATGGCCGCGCACGGCTGGTATGGTCGACGTCACTGGATGGTGAAGGGGCCAATTCTGGCACTTCTGGTGCTCCTTGTCGGTCTCTATGGCTATTTCATCTGGCAGACGCAGGTCTGGAGCGGGTTCAATCCGAATTTCGTGGAGAGCTATCGCTGGTCCGAGCGCACCGTGCCGGCCGGTCAAGAACTGCCGGCTGAGGCGCGCCCCGGCGACGCAGCCGCCACCACGACCTCCGCGGCGCGTCAATGCCAGTCCTCCGCCCTTGTCGACGCTTCGGCCGATCTGATCGACATGAATGTCAACCAGAACGCCTGGATTTCGTCGATGCTGCTCTACCGGCTCGGCTTCTTCGGCATCGACTGGGATCATACGCCCTTCCTCGACAACAAGGCGTCGTTCCAGCGGGGCGTCCATCAGGCGGTCCGGCGCACCTCGGCGGAGCTCGTCGATACGCTCGGCCGCGTCCGCGGGACGTCCGGGATCAACAGCAACCTGCAGGACGCGCGCGGAAACCTGCAGTTCGACGAGTATTCGTGGTATTTCGGCCTCGACCCCTTCGGCTTCAAAACCCCGTCGCCCGCCTATTATCGCACGGCAACCGAAAAGCTCAGGGCCTTCAATGCCGACCTGACCTCCTGCAATGCCACGTTCGACACGCGCGCCGACAACCTCATCCAGTTCGTCGACCGCATCGCCAATGACCTGGGCGGCACGGCGGCGATCCTCCGCGAGCGGTCGGAAAACAACAGCGCCGGCTGGTTCGACACGCGGGCCGACGACCGCTTCTGGTTCGCATACGGCCAGCTCTACGGTTATTATGCAGTGCTTTCAGGCGCCGGCGCCGATTTTTCCCAGGTCATCCGCGAACGCAATCTCGGCCCCCTGTGGGCCGAAACGCTTGCCAGGTTTCGCTCCGCCCTGCGCGTCCAGCCGGCAATCGTCTCGAACGGCAGCGAAGACGGCCTGATCATGCCGAGCCATCTCGCCGTGATGGGTTTCCACACGCTGATGGTCCGGTCCAACCTGGTGGAAGTCCGTTCGGTGCTCGATCGATAGAAACTCTTGCGGCGCCTGAATATCTGACTAAAGTCAGGGAATGGAGAAGGAGCATATTGCGCAGGTCCGCCGCTTCAATCGTACCGTCACCCAGCATGTCGGCGCGCTCGAGGACAGTTATCTGAAACGTGGCCGGCCGTTGGGCGAGGCGCGTCTCATTCACGAGATCGGCGCGGACGGTATCGACATACGCAGGCTTCGGGAGCGCCTGAAGCTGGATTCCGGATATGTCAGTCGACTTCTGCGTTCGCTTGAAGGACAGGGGCTTGTCGAGACCGGTCACAACGCCGCCGATCGCCGGCGGCGGCGCGTCGTGCTGACACCCGAGGGACGCGCCGAACATGCGACTTACGACATGCTTTCGGATGAGCTTGCGGAGTCGTTCCTGAAGCCTCTCAGTACAAGGCAGCGCGGCCGGCTTGTTGCGGCCATGTCGGAAGTGGAACGGCTGCTGCGGGCAGGCTCCGTCGAAGTTCATTTCCGGGCGGCCGACAGCCCCAACGCCCAGGTTTGCCTCTCGCGCTATTTCGAAGAGTTGTCCCGGCGCTTCGACGTGGGTTTTGATCCATCCAGAAGCAATTCCGCCACGGCCGCCGAAATGACGCCGCCTGCAGGCCACTTCGTTCTGGCGGAACTCGATGGAGAGCCCGTCGGATGCGGAGCTTTGAAAGTGGCCGGTCGCTCCATCGGCGAAATCAAGCGGATGTGGACGGCACCCGATGCGCGCGGGCTCGGAATTTCACGACGCATCCTGCATGTCCTGGAGGCCAAGGCGCTGGAAATCGGGCTTCGCGCGCTTCGCCTCGAAACCAATCGCGTTCTGGTGGAAGCACAGGCGCTCTATCGCAGCGAAGGCTACCGGGAAGTCGCGGCTTTCAACTCGGAACCTTATGCCCATCACTGGTTCGAAAAACAGCTATAGGCAATCATGCGCGTCAGGCCTGATCGCCGGGCATGTCGTTGAGGAAAAAGGTTACGCCGGGACGTTGGGCGAAGAACTCGTAGGTGAGGCCGACGACTTCTCCGGCGCTGCCGGCTTTGTCGCGAAACTTGCCGACCGAACGGACATATTTGTAGTCCTCGGCATCTGTCCTGACCCGATAGATGTTGTGGTAGGTGAGCCTTTCGGCGCTGGCACGCTCGAAGGTTTCCATCAATCTCGGCATGTCTTCGGGATGGATGCGGGCGGTAACGGCCATGAGATTGATGGGACCTTCCTGGGGCTCCATGCCGAAGATGCGGCAAACGTCCTCGGTTGCGAAAAAAAGGCCGGAGTCCAGTTCAATGCGCCAAAAACCGTAGAGGCGAAATGAAGCCGAAAGCTCCACTACCTCGTCAGACGAAAGCCCCACCTGCTGATATTGAGTATTGACGCGTTTTTCGGCGTGTTGAACCCAAAACGGCAATCTCTTCCTCCTAAGAGGCCGGGCGACAGCTCCCGCGCTACACTATGAGTCTTAGCCTCAACGCCTTTGCTACCAACTGGGTGCGGTTGACGCAATCCAGTTTCTTGATGGCATTGTTCATGTAGGCGTTGATGGTGTGATCGGACAACGAAAGGATCCGACCGATCTCGGCCGACGTCTTGCCCTGAGCGGTCCAGCGAACGACCTCCAACTCCCGGGTGGTCAGCGGCCCGACCGCTACCGCCTTGATGCCGCGTCGAATTTTGTCGAAGACATCGAAGGCATGCAGCACCACCATGCCCATCTCATTGAGTTCAGCCTGACTCAGTTGCTGACGGACGCCGTCGAACCGCAGCATAAAACGGTCGCCATCGATTGAGTTCAGCGCCATCGCGACGCTGGTGACGAGATCGTAGCGGCGCTGCAGCTCCTGCATCGTTGCAGGGATTGCAAATCCCCGGACGGTCTCCGGATCGTCGAGAGACCAGCAGATCGGCAGGACCGAGTTGTTGATGATCGGTGCGACGGGGCAGAGCCGCAGGAGGCGGCGGCGGTCGAATTCCTGGACATAGGCAGCGGGAAGCGTCGTCTCGACGATCATCCGCGACATCAATACCTCATCCGGCGAGGTGGCAGCAAACAAGGTGACGTGCAGAAAACCGAATTCCCGGGCGGTTCGCTTCAACGCCGCAAAAATTTCACCCTGCGAATCGGCAGCGGAAATCTCGCTGTTCAAGATTGACTGCCGTTGAAGGGTGATCATGCTGGGCAAAGCTGATAAGGATTTATGTTATCGGTAAGAGATATACGAAGTGACTTGAATAGCTAGTGAAAATTCATAGTCCGGGCAGTTATTCCCGATATTTGCGATAGTCAATCAGTTTCTTTGTCATTTCCAAACTGAAAGAGGAAGGTTTTTTCAAACCGGCAGGTGACCGGCGCTCTTAATTTCCTCCATGACCGCATAGGTGTGGGTCTCCCGCACCCCAGGCAAAGGCAGAATCACCTCCGATAAAAACTGCCGATAGGCTTCCATTCCGGCGACGCGGGCCTTCACCAGATAGTCGAAGCCGCCGGCCACCATGTGGCACTCCATGACGTCGTCACTGCGTTTGACGGCGGCTGCGAAGGCGTCGAAAACGTCGGGCGTCGTCCGGTCGAGCTTGACCTGCACGAAGACCAGCAGATTGCGGCCGAGCTTTTCCGGAGACAATTGCGCGCTATATCCGAGGATATAACCTTCGCGGGTGAGCCGCTTGACGCGTTCGGCCGTTGCGGTCGGCGAAAGGCTGACGCGATCGGCAAGTTCTATGTTGCTCAGACGCCCCTCTTTCTGAAGTGCGCGGAGGATTTTGCGGTCGAGGCGATCGAGTTCCCTCATGTTTCGCTACTAATCCAGTGAAATGCGCTTGAACATGCCGTCACTATTTCAAAAATCCGCGGAAATCACCAGAGAATTCCGGCTATGTGGAGAATGAAACGGAGATATTCCATGAACCAGCAGATCCTCGCCGAACCCTTCATTCCCTTTACCGCGCCCTATGCCGGGGACGACGACCGGCTGGTCCGGCAATTCGCTGCCCGCACGACCTTTACGCCCGCACAGGATGCGGCGATCGATCAACGGGCTCGCCGCATGATCAACGCGATCCGCGACGGATCGGGCAAGGTCGGAGGCGTCGAGGATTTTTTGCGCGAATACGGGCTTTCGACGCGGGAAGGGCTGGCGCTGATGGTGCTTGCCGAAGCGCTGCTGCGGGTGCCCGATGCCCTGACCCAGGACCGGCTGATCGAGGACAAGCTGCGCGAGGGCGGCTGGAGCACCCATGAGGCTTCCGGCGAAAGCTGGTTCGTCTCCGCTTCCGCCTGGGCGCTTGCCGTCTCGGCGCGCGTGATCGGGCCCGGCGAGACGCCGGAAGGCATCCTGCGCGGTCTCGTGAAGCGCGTCGGGCTGCCGACGGTGCGCAGTGCCACGAAACAGGCGATGCGGTTCCTCGGCCATCACTTCGTGCTCGGGGAGACGATGAAGGACGCACTGTCTCGCGCCGCCAAGAGCGAGGAAAAGGGATATAGGCACTCCTTCGATATGCTGGGCGAAGGTGCCCGAACGGCGGAGGATGCGAAACGCTATTTCCGCTCCTATGCCGACGCGATCCAGTCAATCGGCGCCCATATGGCTAGGCACGGCAAGGCCAAGCAACTTCCCGACCGGATGGGAATTTCGGTCAAGCTTTCGGCGCTGCATCCGCGCTATCTTGCGACCCATCGCGATCGGGTGATGAAGGAACTCGTTCCTGATCTCCTCGACCTGGCGCGCATGGCCAAGCAGCACCAGCTCAACTTTACGGTGGATGCGGAGGAAGCCGACCGGCTGGAACTTTCGCTCGACGTGATCGCCGCGGTCTTCTCCGATTCCTCGCTTGCCGGCTGGGACGGGTTCGGGCTCGCGATCCAGGCCTACCAGAAACGGGCTCCGGCGGTGATCGACTATATCGACCAGCTCTGCACGACGCATAACCGCCGGATGATGGTGCGGCTCGTCAAGGGCGCCTATTGGGATACCGAGGTGAAACGCGCACAGGAGCGGGGGCTCGAGGACTATCCGGTCTGGACGCGCAAACCGGCGACGGACCTTGCCTATCTCGCCTGCGCGCAGCAACTGCTTTCCAAGCGGGCGCGGATCTTCCCGCAGTTTGCGACCCATAATGCGCTGACCGTCTCGACTATTCTGGAGCTTGCGGGGCCGGAACGCTCCGGTTTCGAATTCCAGCGGCTGCACGGCATGGGTGAGGCGCTCTACGACGACCTCCTGGAAAGCAATGACCGGATCGCCTGCCGCATCTATGCGCCGGTCGGCGGTTACCGGGACCTGCTTGCCTATCTCGTCCGCCGGCTTCTGGAGAATGGCGCCAATTCCTCCTTCGTGGCGGTGGCCGGCGACAAGCAGGTGCCGGTCGAAAAGCTCCTGGAGCGCCCGGCGGTGCGGCTCGGCCTCGACAACGGCATCAGCGCGCGCCACAAGCAGATCCCGCTGCCATCCGATATCTACGGCCGGCGCAAGAACAGCGCCGGTCTCGAATTCGGCCATCGGGAGAATCTCGAGCGGCTGATGGCGAGCGTTTCCAGACCGTGGGGCGAGGTGAAAGCCGCGCCGCTGGTCGCAGGCGTCACCTCCAAGGCCGAGGAGAAGCCGGTGCGCTCGCCGTCCGATCGTGCGACGATCGTCGGCACCGTCAAGGATGCGACGCCAGCCGATGTGGATGCCGCCTTCGCGGCTGCCGGCAAGGCGTTCCGGGCCTGGTCGCGGCAGCCGGTGGAAATCCGCGCCGCCTGCCTGGAACGTGCAGCCGGCCTCCTGGAAGAGAACCGCGACCGGCTGCTGGCACTGCTTGCCGCCGAGGCCGGCAAGACGCTGGACGACGGGATGGCGGAAATCCGCGAGGCGGTGGATTTCTGCCGCTATTATGCCGACAAGGGCCGCGAGCTTTTCGGTGCTGCGACACCGATGCCGGGACCGACCGGCGAGGACAACCGCCACCTCTGGCGCGGCCGCGGGGTTTTCGGCTGCATCTCGCCCTGGAATTTCCCGCTGGCGATCTTCCTCGGGCAGATTTCCGCGGCGCTTGTTGCCGGCAATACGGTGGTCGCAAAACCTGCGCCGCAGACGCCGCTGATCGCTCATGAGGCGGTGAAGCTCTTGCATCGGGCCGGCGTGCCGGCAGAAGCGCTGGCGCTGGTGCCGGGCGGACCGGATGTCGGTTCCGCGATCACCGCGCATCCAAAACTCGCCGGCATCGCCTTCACCGGCTCCACCAAAACGGCTCATGCGATCAACCGGGCGCTCGCCGCCAAGGACGGGCCGATCGTACCGCTGATTGCCGAGACCGGCGGCATCAATGCGATGATCGTCGATGCGACGGCGCTTTCCGAACAGGTGGCGGACGACGTGGTGATGTCGGCCTTCCGGTCTGCCGGGCAGCGCTGCTCGGCGCTCAGGCTGCTTTTCCTGCAGGAGGATGTCGCCGACGGCATGCTGAAGATGATCGAAGGGGCGGCGGCCGAACTCAACATCGGCGATCCCATCAAGGTGAATACGGATGTCGGCCCGATCATCGACGAGAGCCAGCGGCAGATGCTGGCTGATCATGTGACGGCCATGAAGGCGAAGCAGAAGGTGCGCTATGCGGGCAAGGCGCCGGCAACCGGCAATTTCTTTGCGCCCCATATCATCGAACTCGATAGCGCCGCGGCGCTCACCAGGGAGGTATTCGGGCCGGTCCTGCATGTGGTGCGCTGGAAGGCCAAGGATCTGGACAAGGTTCTGGCGGCGATCGATGCCACCGGTTACGGCCTCACCCTCGGCGTGCACAGCCGCATCGAGGCGACGATCCGCAAGGTGACCGAAGCGCTCGACGTCGGCAATGTCTATGTCAACCGCAACATGATCGGCGCCGTGGTCGGTACCCAGCCGTTCGGCGGTTCGGGGCTTTCCGGCACGGGCTTCAAGGCAGGCGGGCCGGCTTATCTGATGCGGTTTGCGGAGGAGCAGGTGATTTCGGTCAACACTGCGGCGGCTGGCGGGAACGCGAGCCTGATCGCAATCGGCGAAGGGTGAGGCAAGACCGCTTGCCGGCTTCCATCGATCAAAGGACCCCGGGAACCCGGGTTCCTTACCGTTGATGGCTTAAATCTTTTCCTTCCTTGTCGACCCGGGCCTTCGACGTGATGCGGCCTAACCGAGCGTCACTGCGGGGACAATCAAGGCTTGGTGGATGGGCTGTATTGATGGGGCGTTCTCGACGCCGCGGCCCATTTCGGTGCCGATGATGACCGCTCGCGAGGCCGCGGGGTATTGTTGCTTTTCTGCAACTTGCTGATGCCTCCAAAAATATGATTGAACGAGTCATATTTTAATAATTGACAAAGTTACTCATGTTTTCTAATGGCATGATTAAGGCAATATTCTGCCTCCCGCCACATTTTAGCCAGATTTAAAACGGGTCACCGCAACCGGTGCGCTATTGCGCGCCGAGGGTCGATGCGCCTGTGTGAAAGGACTGTCATGACACGCCGGCAGACGCAATCGATCCTGCTTACTTGCACCGCACTTGCTGTGTTTTCCCTCGGGCCGAGCGCTGCGGCGCAAGAGGCCGCGCGGTCGGACACCACGCTGCGGCCGATTACGCTCAAGGGCAAAAGAGTTGCGCAACCGGGGGGCGTGGCGGACACGCCTCTGGCGACCCAAACCACGCGGGAGCAGATAGAAAACAAGCAGATCACCAACGTTGAGGATATTGGCCGGGTGGTGGAACCGGGAGTAAATTTCAATCGCACGACCGGCGCCATCAACATCCGCGGTCTTGAAGGAAACCGCGTGCTGACGACGGTGGACGGCATCCCGACGCCGTTCATCGACGACGTTACGCGTAGCGCGACCGGCGGCGTCGATGCTTTCGATTTCGGTTCGCTTTCGGGGGTCGATGTCGTCCGCGGCGCCGATTCCAGTCGAGCCGGTCCGGGCGCGCTTGGCGGTGTCCTTGGCCTCAGGACGCTGGAGCCGGAAGACCTCATCAGCGAGGGGCGAGATTGGGGCGGTATAGCACGCACCGGCTATGACAGCGCCGACAGTAGCGGCTTCGGCTCGCTCGGCATCGCGAAGAAAATCGAAAACAGCTCAATCCTTTTCCAGGGCGGATATAAGAAGGGACAGGAGCGGAAGACAAATGGCGATGTCGACGCGTTAAGCACGGCACGCACGGAAGCCAATCCGTCGGACTATGATCAATATAACCTGCTCTTCAAACTGCGACACGAATTCGACGGAGGGCATACCTTCGGGCTAACCGCAGAGCGCTTCCGCCGGGACCGCGAGACCGACCAGCGCACCATGCAGACGGCAACGGGGAACTACCGGGCCGGCAATTACACGACGATCAAGGACGCGGACCGCGACCGCATTTCGCTCGATTACAAGTACGAGTCCCAGAGCGACGACAGCCCGATCGACAGAGCCTGGGCCTCCCTCTATTACATGAACCAGAAGACCGTCGACGGCTATGACGGAATCCGCTCAACCTCGGTGACCGGACCGATCGGCCGACGCAATGACTATGAACAAGATAGCTTCGGCCTGGTCGGCGCGCTGGAAAAGAATATCGATGCGGGTGCTCTCAGCCATCGGCTCACCTTCGGTTTCGATCTGGCGCGCATCACCTCGGAACAATATTCCTCCGGTTACGACAATTGCCCGCCGGAGATATCTCCCGGAGTTTATCCGCCGGGCTTCTCTGCCTGCGCCAACCTGCACACCAACCAGGCCGACACACCGAAGGTCGAGACGAGCCGTATCGGCTTCTATCTCGACGACGAGATCGGTTTGGAAAATTCCGCTTTCACCCTGACACCCGGGATACGCTTCGACTGGGTTCGCCATGCGCCGAAGATGACTTCCGCGTATGACAACAACGCCAGCAACCCCGCACTGCCGGACGGCTTCGAGGACTGGGCGCTGTCTCCGAAGCTGCGCCTCGGCTACGAGGTGAACAAGGATGTCGAACTCTTCGCGCAGTGGGCAATGGGCTTTCGCGCTCCGACGGCCGGAGAGCTCTATAGCGTGTTCGGGGGACCTGGGACCTACTTGCGCCTCGGCAATCCAAATCTGGAATCGGAAACCAGTCACGGGTTCGAAGTCGGCGCAAATCTGGGCGACGAAAGGTTGGGCGGTCGCATCAACCTATTCTACAACCGTTACAGGAACTTCATCGACACACGCAGCTTCACTGCGGCTGAAACGATTGCAGCAGGCTATAACCCAGCTGATTTCCCGTTCGGCGTTACAGGTTTTCAGAACATTGCCACCGCCGAGATATTCGGGATCGAGGCGAGCTTCCATAAGTATTTCGACAATGGGTTCAGAATTGGCGGCGGCCTTGCGGCGGCTCGCGGAAACGATCTCGAAAATCATACGTTCCTGCGTTCGGTTCCGCCTTTGAAGGCCGTCGCAAGCGTTGGCTACGATACCGAAGCATGGGGTGTCGGGGTCGATGTGATCGGTGTTCAATCGTCGCGCGCCGATGATGGCAAAGGCGGAACGTATTTCAGGACGCCGGGCTATGCCATCGCGGATCTGACCGCGTGGTGGGAGCCCGAGCAGGTCAAGGGGCTGAGGATAAACGCCGGAATTTATAACGTATTTGATCGGACGTACTACGACTATTCAACCGTAAGGCAGAACGGCTCCGCCCAAGCCCGCGAATTCTATTCCGAGCCCGGCCGGACGTTTAAGATCTCGCTGACGCAGCGGTTCTGACCGCAACACAGGGCGGGGGCGCCTCGGGGGCGGTGCGAGCACTCGTACCGCTCCCTTTTCTCACCTCGACACAGGCCATTGCTCCCATTCCCTCACTACCTTTCCTTGGCTATTCATAAGGGAGCGGACGGTGCGAGCCGCGGGGAACGGGGAGAGTGGTATGACAGCCGTCAAGTCGGACATAGAAATTGCGCGTGCCGCGAGGAAGAAACCTATTGCGGAGATCGGAGCGGGGCTGGCGATCCCGGCCGATGCCTTGGCGCCCTATGGCATCGACAAGGCCAAGGTGAGTGCCGACTTCATCAGGTCCCTATCGAAGCGCCCGGATGGCAAGCTCATTCTCGTGACTGCGATCAATCCGACGCCTGCGGGCGAAGGCAAGACCACCACCACGGTCGGTCTTGGGGACGGTCTCAACCGGATCGGCAAAAAAGCCGTGATCTGCGTTCGCGAGCCTTCGCTCGGGCCCTGTTTCGGCACCAAGGGCGGGGCTGCCGGTGGCGGTTATGCGCAGGTGGTGCCGATGGAGGACATCAACCTCCATTTTACGGGCGATTTTCATGCGATCACCTCGGCCCATAACCTCCTCTCGGCGATGATCGACAATCATATCTACTGGGGAAATGCGGAAAATATCGACGTGCGCCGGATCACCTGGCGGCGGGTAATGGACATGAACGACCGGGCTTTGCGGCAGGTGGTCGCCTCGCTCGGCGGCGTCGCCAACGGTTTTCCCCGCGAGAGCGGGTTCGACATTACCGTCGCCTCGGAGGTGATGGCGATCCTTTGCCTTGCCGCCGACCTCGAGGATCTCGAAAAGCGCCTCGGCAACATCGTGATCGGTTATCGCTTCGACCGGTCGCCGGTTTTTGCCCGCGACCTCAAGGCGGACAAGGCGATGACGGTGCTCCTGAAGGACGCCATGCAGCCGAACCTGGTTCAGACGCTCGAAAACAATCCGGCCTTCGTGCATGGCGGGCCTTTCGCCAATATCGCCCATGGCTGCAATTCGGTGATTGCCACAAGGACGGCGCTGAAGCTCGGCGATTATGTGGTGACCGAAGCTGGCTTCGGGGCAGATCTCGGCGCCGAAAAATTCTTCGACATCAAATGCCGCAAGGCGGGGCTCACGCCGGATGCCGCAGTGATCGTCGCCACCGTCCGGGCGCTCAAGATGAACGGCGGCGTGCGCAAGGACGACCTCGGGCGTGAAGACGTCGAGGCGCTGAAGCGCGGTTGTTCCAATCTCGGGCGTCACATCGCCAATGTGCGCAAGTTCGGCGTGCCGGTCGTGGTTGCGATCAATCACTTCACCTCGGATACGGATGCCGAGGTGGCGGCGGTGAAGGACTATGTGGCGCGGCACGGGGCGGACGCAATCCTCTGCCGGCATTGGGCGGAGGGCTCTGCCGGTATCGAGGAGCTGGCTCAGAAGGTGGTGGAGCTTGCCGAAGGCGGCCAGGCGAAATTTCAGCCGCTTTATCCCGACAACCTGCCGCTGATGGAGAAGATAGAGATCATCGCGTCGAAGATCTATCACGCCGGGGAGGTGACCGCCGACAAGGGTGTGCGCGACCAGCTCAAGGCATGGGAGGGGCAGGGTTATGGCTACCTGCCGATCTGCATGGCGAAAACGCAATATTCCTTCTCGACCGACCCCAACCTGCGCGGGGCGCCGGAAGGACATGTGGTGGACGTGCGCGAGGTGCGCCTGTCGGCCGGCGCCGGCTTCGTGGTGGCGATTACAGGTGAGATCATGACGATGCCGGGGCTCCCGAAGATCCCTTCGGCAGAGCGGATCTTCCTCAATGAGGCGGGATATGTGGAGGGGTTGTTCTGAGGTTTGTGACGCAGCCCGGCATTCCAGTGGGGCTCCACAATCCTATGTCTGCAGCCTGACAATCTGCGGGCTGACGATGGCAAGGAAAAGGTTGGGGTCACCGAGAGCTCGCGCAGAGAGCATCGCTCCATGAACCGAGGCCATCAGAATCTGCGCTTCTTCTTCCGGCGTATTGTCCAATCGAAACAGGCCCTGATCCGCGCCGGCTTTTAAGACGGATGCCAGCCACCCCGCCAGGTTGCGGAAATGGGCGCGGACACGGGATGCGACGGCCTCGGGCAGCATCTGCATCTCTCCGGCGAGCATCGCGCAGACGCAGAAGGATTGCGAGGCATCGAGGACACACTTTTGCCAGTAGCCCAGATAAGCTTGCAGCTGTTCTGCGGGGTCGGGGATCTGCTGGCTGAGAGACTTCAAGCCGCTCTGTGCCTGTTGCGTGTAACGATCGACCATGACGGCGACCAGTTCGGCCTTGGTGGGAAAGTGGTGGTGTATGCTTGCCTTCCGGATGCCGATCGCATCCGAGATGTCCGCATAGCTGAAGCCGTTATAGCCGCCCGCCACAACCAGCGCCTGGGCCTTTTCGAGTATCTTTTCCGAGGTCGTTAGTTCCATGCAATGGCCTACCTCCTGGTAGGGAGGCTGTCAAGTCGGCTCTCTTTGCGCTCGATTTCAAACATTCCCCCGAATGGGTTGACTTCCTAAATTTACCTTCCTACTAGTAGGTAGATGAATAAGGAGACTGTCATGCAAAATCAAACGTCGCCCCAGCCGCGGTGGTTGCGGTCCTACTATTTCACACGGGCGCTCTTTTCCGTCGCCTGGATTGCTGCAGCCATTCTATCGGGCGGTCATTCAGCCCTGGTCTCAGCATTGTTCGTGATCTATCCGGCGTGGGACGCCGTCGCCAACCTGGTCGATGCCCGATCGAACGGCGGTCTGAAAACGAACTTCCCCCAGGCGCTGAACGTCGCCGTCAGCACGATCACGACCGTGGCCGTGATTCTGGCGGCGATGAATAATACGCACGCGGTCCTGGCAGTCTTCGGTGTCTGGGCAATTCTGTCGGGTCTGTTGCAACTCTTTACCGGGGTGCGGCGGTGGCGGTCCTATGGCGCGCAGTGGGTGATGATCCTGAGCGGCGCGCAGTCGACCTTGGCCGGCGGCTTCATGATTACGCAGGCCCTCGGTGCCGCTCAGCCGACGATCTTCGACATCGTTCCATATGCGGGCTTCGGCGCGTTCTATTTCCTGCTTTCGGCAATCTGGCTAATGGTCACAGTCTATCGACAGGCAAACGCGAAAGGTTAGGTGCTATCTGCCCCGGATGGCTGATAAAAAGCTGTGGCGCGACAGGCTGCAGACGGCTACCGACAATACCGATACCCGTTCTCCCGCTCCATCACGTCGAGATGCAGGTGGTTTTGGTGGGCGGCGTCACTGCCTGGCGACAGGACGGTGGTGAAATGTAGGCAGGCGCCGGCGGTGGCGGTGCGCTGGAAGGCGCCTTCGAGCGTCGAATCCTCTTCGCGCGGCTTCATTTCCATCATCTCGCCGTTGTCGAGCCTGAAGGCGGCGACGTCGATACCGTTGCCGCGGGCGTGTTCGGATATCTTACCGGTCGAGGCGCCGTTTCTCAACCGGCAGGCATAGGTGGAGCCGGGCACGATGCCGGTGATCTTTCGTCCCGGCATGGCGATGTTCATAGCCGGCTGGACGGTATCCTTTAGCCAGTGCGCCATGGTGACCGCTGTCTTGCAGCGCATGACCGAACCGCCGAGCTCGACGCCCGGCAAGACTTCCGCGACCTTGATCGGTTGTTCGATGCCGCAACCCTTGCCGTCGTCGATAGGGGTGGCGGGTTCGAATTTCGTGCCAAGCGCGGAGAGTTCGGCAAGGCAGACTTTCAGCTCCTCCGGATTTTCCTTGATGAGCGGCGGGGGCGGGGGAGGTGGCGGCGTCTCGGCCTTGTCCTCCTCCTCTTCCTTGCCATCAGGATTGGCCTCGTCCGGTTTTTCCGCGTTTTTCTCGTCCGGCGTCGCAGGCGCGATGTCGTCAGGTTTTGCGAGGGGCTTTGGGACTTCGGCTTCGTATGGAGGTTTGGTGGCGGTGCCGGGCTGCTCGACGAGAGGCGGTTCCGCCACGGGCGTGGTGGCCGGCGGGCTGTCTGGGCCTTGGCTTGTCTGGTTCTGCGCCGCGGGTGGCGGTGTTTCCGAAGCGGGCGGTTTGCTGGGGGCGCCGTCGGCCTGTTGAGGTCCGTCGGGCGGGCTCCCGGCTTGCGTTGTTGCGTCTGGGGCGGGCTTCGGAATCGGCACGGGGACGCTGGCCAGTGCCGGGGGGTTCGGGATCGTGTTGCGTCCGCGCGACGAAGACCCCCGGCGTTGATTCGAGGATGCACGTTTGGGCCTGCCGTCCTGCAAGAGGCGATCGAGGAAGCTCACTTCCTGCACATCGGCAGGCTGCGACCGCGGTATTGGTCGATCGAGCGGCAATCCGGCGCCTATGATCAGGGGCAGGCCTGCCAGAACTGCGATCCACGAATACTTCATGCCTTGTCCCTCTTGAATCCCCGGGGGATGATAAACGTCGATCCTCCGGTTTTGGTCGCATTGCTGGCGCAAGAAATTCGCTTGCGCACAACCGCGACCCACGGTAACAATTCCGTCCATGACGATTTTGATGAACATCGGCAACTGGTGGTGGGCACGCTTCGCGCGGCCTTGACCAGTCATGTCCATCGACAAGACGCAAAGCCGCCCGAGTACCGAGGCGGCTTTTTTATTGGCCGCTTGAGGGGTCGGGCAATACGATCGGAGAGGCAGGAAAATGGTGACGATCATTCGGGATGACGGTTCGGAGGTCTACGAGACCAAGGGGGGGATCGCGGTCAGCCGGCAGCGGCGGGCGGCAGAATATGCCAATGCGATCTCGAGCTATGTCGACAAGCTCGACGAGCGGCGCGGCGCGGTCTTCTCCTCCAACTATGAATATCCCGGCCGTTATACTCGTTGGGATACGGCGATCGTCGATCCGCCGCTCGGCATCTCCTCCCATGGCCGCAAGGTGTGGATCGAGGCCTATAACGGTCGTGGCGAGGTGCTTCTTGGTTTTGTCGCGGAGAAACTGAAGACGGTTTCCGACCTGACGCTCGGGCAACAGACCGCCCGCCGGCTGGACCTCACCGTCAACGAGCCGAACCGTATCTTCACGGAGGAAGAGCGCTCGAAGATGCCGACGGTGTTTACCGTGCTTCGTGCTGTTGTCGATCTCTTCTATTCCGAAGCGGATGCGGCGATCGGCCTGTTCGGCGCTTTCGGTTACGATCTCGCCTTCCAGTTCGACGCCATCAAGCTTTCCATGCAGCGGCCCGAAGACCAGCGCGACATGGTGCTCTTCCTCCCCGACGAGATCCTTGTCGTGGATCACTATTCGGCCAAGGCCTGGATCGATCGCTATGACTTTTCCAAGGACAGTGTGACCACCGAGGGCAAGTCGGGGGAGATTGCGCCTGAACCCTTCCAGCGAACGACGGCAATGCCGCCGAAGGGCGATCACAAGCCGGGCGAATATGCCGAACTGGTAACCAAGGCGAAGGAGAGCTTCCGCCGCGGCGACCTTTTCGAGGTCGTGCCGGGTCAGAAATTCATGGAGCGCTGCGACTCGAAGCCGTCGGAGATTTCCAATCGGCTGAAGGCGATCAACCCGTCGCCTTATTCCTTCTTCATCAATCTCGGCCATCAGGAATATCTGATCGGCGCCTCGCCGGAAATGTTCGTCCGCGTGTCCGGCCGGCGTATCGAAACCTGCCCGATCTCGGGCACGATCAAACGCGGCGAAGATCCGATCGCCGACAGCGAGCAGATCCTGAAGCTCCTGAATTCCAAGAAGGACGAATCTGAGCTCACCATGTGCTCGGATGTCGACCGCAACGACAAGTCGCGCGTTTGCGAGCCGGGGTCGGTGAAGGTGATCGGCCGCCGGCAGATCGAGATGTATTCGCGGCTGATCCACACAGTCGACCATATCGAAGGCCGTCTTCGGCCGGACATGGACGCATTCGACGGCTTCCTCAGCCACGCCTGGGCGGTGACGGTCACCGGGGCACCGAAACTCTGGGCGATGCGGTTTATCGAGAACCATGAGAAGAGCCCGCGCGCCTGGTATGGTGGCGCGATCGGCATGGTCGGATTTAATGGCGACATGAATACCGGCCTGACGCTCAGGACGATCCGCGTGAAGGACGGCATTGCAGAAGTAAGAGCGGGAGCCACTCTTTTGAATGACAGCGATCCCCATGAGGAAGAGGCCGAGACGGAATTGAAAGCATCGGCCATGCTCGCCGCGATCCGCGATGCGCGCGCCGGCAATACGGCCAAGGTCGGCCGCGACGTGGCGCGGGTGGGGCAGGGTGTGAAAATCCTGCTGGTCGACCACGAGGACAGCTTCGTCCACACGCTCGCCAACTATTTCCGCCAGACGGGAGCGGAAGTCTCGACCGTGCGCACCCCGGTACCGGAAGAAGTGTTCGACCGCTTCGATCCGGATCTCGTGGTGCTCTCGCCCGGGCCTGGCAACCCGAAGGACTTCGACTGCAAGGCGACGATCAAGACGGCGCGGGCGAAGAACCTGCCAATCTTCGGCGTCTGCCTCGGCCTGCAGGCGCTTGCCGAAGCCTATGGCGGCGAACTCAGGCATCTGGCGCTTCCGATGCACGGCAAGCCGTCGCGCATCCGCGTGCTGGAGCCCGGCATCGTCTTTTCCGGCCTGGCGCGCGAGGTGACGGTCGGCCGCTACCACTCGATCTTCGCCGATCCGAAGACGCTCGATCCGAATTTTATGATCACCGCCGAAAGCGAAGACGGCACGATCATGGGCATCGAGCATGTGAAGGAGCCGATCGCCGCCGTGCAGTTCCATCCGGAATCGATCATGACACTCGGCGGCGATGCCGGCATGCGGATGATCGAGAACGTGGTGGCGCATCTTTCGCGCAAGCGCGAGACCAAGGCTGCGTGAGGTGACGGAAACCCTCGCGATTGAACGCATCCGTGAGGACCATATCGAGAGCTTTCACGAGGCTCTCGATACCGTATCCCGCGAGCGCAAGTACCTGACCTTCCTGGAGGCGCCGCCGCTTGAAGCGACGCGTGCCTTCGTGCAGGACATGATTAAAGGCGGTCATCCGCAAGTCGTCGCCATGGTGGACGGCAAAGTGGTCGGCTGGTGCGACATTCGCCGCAATGCCCGGGAGACGCATGCCCATTGCGGAGCGCTCGGCATGGGCATCATCCCCGGCTATCGCGACAAGGGGCTCGGCAGGCGGCTGATCACGGCGGCGCTGGATCTTGCGCGGGGGAGCGGCCTCCATCGTGTCGAACTGCACGTGCATGCGGACAATCCGCGCGCCATCGCACTTTACGAAAAAGTGGGTTTCGTGCGGGAGGGCGTGGCCCGCGATGCGGTGAAGATCGATGGGCGGTTTATCGACGCGATCCAGATGGCAGTGATTTTCGGATAAGGGTCAGGCGCTGACCGAGGTGCGGGTATGAATTAGGTATCATCGAGTGATACTCCGCGTGACGCTGCCATGAGAGTACATTCCGTCCGGCTGCTGCGATGTCTCCTTTGACAAAGCCCTCCACCTGAGTCATACACCCCGCCAATCGAAACCGCCGAGCGATAATGTCGCGCCGGCGGTTTCGGCGTTTTGGGGCTCGGCTCCTGCAAATCATTCGCATGCGCATGAGGAAACGACGATGGTGGCGGTCAAGGTTGATCCGGTGGTGGAGCGGCTTGCCTTCTGGGGCATTCCGATCTCCTTCGGTGTCATGGGGCTGAAAATGCTCGCCTGGTGGGTGACCGGATCGGTGGCGCTGCTGTCGGACGGGCTGGAATCGACCGTGAATGTCGTTGCAGCCTTCATCGCCTATTTCGTCATTCGCTACGCTCGACGGCCGGCGGACCAGGACCATCAGTTCGGACACTACAAGGCGGAGTATCTCTCGGCTGTCGTCGAGGGCGTGCTGATCGTCGTTGCGGCGCTTTTGATCATCCAGGAGGCATGGGGAGCGCTTTTTGAACCGAGACTGCCGGATGCCCCGGTGCTCGGCCTGGCGATCAACGGACTAGCCGGCGTCATCAATGCCGGCTGGGCGACCATTCTGATACGGACCGGCAAGTCGCATCGCTCACCGGCATTGGCCGCGGACGGCCATCACATCATGTCGGATGTGGTGACCTC
Organism: Neorhizobium sp. R1-B; assembly: GCF_004368875.1. Lineage (NCBI taxonomy): Bacteria > Pseudomonadati > Pseudomonadota > Alphaproteobacteria > Hyphomicrobiales > Rhizobiaceae > Neorhizobium > Neorhizobium sp. R1-B. The sequence goes on along the minus strand of NZ_SOEM01000003.1, from coordinate 168,263 downwards.
GGCCGGCGTCTTCATCGGCCTTATCCTCGCCGTCTGGACGGGTTACGCGATCCTGGATCCGCTGCTCGCCATCGTCGTCGCCGTCAACATCCTCTGGCAGGGCTACAAGGTGATTTCCAATTCGCTCGGCGGTCTGATGGACCGGGCGCTTGAGCCGGACGAAGAGGCGGCGGTGCGCGAGGCGATCACCACGCATTCGGAAGGCGCGCTCGGCGTGCACGACCTGAAATCCCGGCGCGCAGGGGCGGCCGCTTTCATCGATTTCCACCTGGTCGTGACGGCCGGAATGAGTGTCGGTGAGGCTCATCACATCTGCGACCGCTTGGAAGATGCGATCAAAGCGATTATTCCGGGCGCCACATTGGCGATCCATGTGGAGCCCGAAGACGAGCGCCCCCATGGACAGAAAGTAGAAATTGAAGGAACAGTGAAATGACGATGACGGATGTAAGCGGGCTTTCCCAGCTCGGAGCCAATGTCAGCACCCCTCAAAGCCCGGAGGCTGCGGTCCTGGAAAAAGTGCCGAACGGCAACCAAGGCACGGACTACGTGGTGCGGTTCACGGCGCCGGAATTCACGTCGCTCTGCCCGATGACCGGGCAGCCGGATTTCGCCCATATCGTCATCGACTATATTCCGGACGGCTTTCTGGTCGAGTCGAAGTCGCTCAAATTGTTCCTGCATTCCTTCCGCAACCATGGCGCTTTCCACGAGGATTGCTCGATCTATATTGCCCGGCGGATCGTCGACCTCCTGCAGCCGAAATGGCTGCGGATAGGGGCTTATTGGTACCCCCGCGGCGGCATTCCGATCGACGTCTTTTGGCAGACCGGCGAGGCGCCGGCCGGTGTCTGGCTGCCGGAACAGGGCGTCCCGACCTATCGCGGGCGCGGGTGAGGAACGAGCCGGCGAAGCCGGCAATCGATCCAGTGGATCGATTGCAGCGACGAGCGCGCCGGGATTTGGCGCCGGAAATTCGCCTCGCTCACACGTCCATCGAGCTGTCGTCGGTGCCGAAGTCGCTGTTGTCGAAGTCCGGCTGGTCATCGGCAAAGTCGTCGTTGCCGTAATCAGCCTGCTGAAGCGCATCGTTCGAATTGTCGGCCGCTCCGGCCGCACCACGGTTGTCCGAAGCCTCGCGGATCGCGTCGTCGCCGAAGTAGTTGTTGACGGTGGTTTCCTCCGTCGGAGCATTGCCGAAGGGATTGGTGCCTTCCGAGGGCGAGCCCCATCCGAGCGACGACATATGATGGCCGAAGATTCCGGACAATGAATTGGCAAGCAGCATGCCGCCCGCCACACCCGCAGCCGTGCCGAGAGCTCCCCGCAGAAAGCTGCCGCCGGCCGATGGCGCAGAGGCTTGCTGCGCCCATGGACCGGGGAAAGCAGACTGGGATGATGCGGCCCGATAGCCATCGTCACCCTCGCGGTTTGTGCGGTAGGTCTGGCGAGGGGCCGCGTTCCATGGGCCGGATGAGGAAGCCGGAGCGGGTTGCTGCGGCTGGCTCGATCCGAAAATGGAGCTGAGGAAGCCGCCGCCCTGCTCGGCGCGATGGTGTTCGCTTTCGCCCGCCTCCAGCTGGCGGACCCGTTCTTCAAGTTCCCTGATCCGATTGGCCGCCGCTTCCAGACCCTTTTCCTGAACCACCACCGCCTGGGCCAGATAGTAAGTGGCATAGGGCTGTTCGCGGCTCGCCTGTTCGATGAAGATCTCGGCCTCGCGATCCCTCGGGGTGGAGGACGCGGTTCGAACGCGGTCGAACAGGGAGGTCAGGATCTGGCGTTCTTCCGGGGACATGATCTTACTCCTTGCGAGCAAATAGTTCTCACAAGGAGTTAGGTTCGGTTTGGGGCGTTTAAAGCCGACGCTTTCTTAATTCTCTGTAACTTTAGCCAAAGGCCAGCGACAGGCCGACAAGCGCGGTCGCGGCGCCGGCGACGCGCGTCAATGCCGGGGCGAAGCGGGAAATGCCGTGGCCGAGCTCGATACCGGCGGCGTGAAGCGCTGCGGTTGCAACAGCAAATCCAGAGCCGAACTGCAACGCTCCAGCCGAGCCAAGCTCGCCGCCATGGGCAAAACCGTGGAAGAGCGCGAAGACGGCAACGACGGCCGCAGACACCGATGCGGGGACTTTCACGGCCATCGATACCAGAAGGCCGAGGCAGATCACCGAGGCGAGGATCGCCGGCTCGACGAAGGGCAGGGCAAGCCCGGTCAGGGATGCGCCAAAGCCCAGCGCCATGGTGCCGACGAATGCTGCGGGCACCGTCCAAAGAGCCTTGCCGCCGATCTGTGCGGCCCAGAGGCCAACAGCCACCATGGCGAGGATGTGATCGAGACCAAAAAACGGGTGCGACACGCCGGCCAAAAACGAACCGTGCTCCGTCGGGTCAAGATGGGCGAAGGCCGGGGCGGAAAAAGCCGCAAGAATAGCGGTGGCGAGTAAAAGGCGTTTCAGCATTCGGGTCCCCTCGAAATCGTGATCGTGTGAAATGAGATCGAAGGATAGGCAAGCGGCGGCGCACTGTCCATTGTCAATCGCGGATCGGGCGGAATGCAGCCTACGTCATTCACCTTAGTCCGTGGAAGGTTGCTTCTTAGACTTCGTCTCCATTGTTTTACGGCCGCGAACGCATTATGTCCCGTATCAGAATCCATCCAGGAGACCGTAATGAACGACGAAGACGACAACGAAGACAAGACGAAGGAACTGCCGCTCGGCAAGGAAACGGAGGCGAATCTTTTCAAGTCGCGTTCGATCTTCATCTACGGGCCGATCACACAGGAATTGGCGCAGAAGGTCTGCACCCAGCTCGTGGCGCTCTCCGCGGCCAGCGACGAGGACATTCGGATCTACGTGAATTCGCCCGGCGGGCACGTCGAGTCCGGCGACTCGGTCCACGACATGATCAAGTTCATCAAGCCGAAGGTCTGGATGATCGGCACAGGCTGGGTGGCCTCAGCTGGCGCCCTGATCTATGTCGCCGCTCCCAAGGAGCGCCGCATCGCTCTGCCGAACACCCGTTTCCTGTTGCACCAACCGTCCGGCGGGACGCGCGGCATGGCTTCCGACATCGAAATCCAGGCTCGCGAAATCATCAAGATGAACGAGCGGCTGATCAAGATCTTCTCCAAGGCTACCGGTCAGCCGGAAGAGAAGATCGCCAAGGATATCGATCGCGACTACTGGCTCGGTGCCGAAGAGGCCGTCGCTTATGGCCTGGTTTCCAAAATCGTCACCTCTCAGAGCGAAATCTGAGCGGTCGAACCCAAAGCAAAGCCCCGCCAGCAGAAGCCGGCGGGGCTTTTTCTTATCCGGCTTTGCCGCGAGTGCCGGTGCTAGCCCGCAACGCCGATCCGGCGCGCCTTGAAATAGGCGAGCAGTCTGACAGACAGTGCCGCGGCGATGAGCACCATGGCGGGAAGATAAGCGGTGTCCATGACGGCCCGTTTTCCGAAGGTGAAGACGAAGGAAATCCAGATATACCAGGCGCCGAAACCGTGCACGCCGTGCCAGAGCCTGTCGCCCATCGCCGCAACAATCCGATCGAACGAACTTGCGGCCATGGCGGCGATGAAGAGATAGGCGAGGCTTCCGGTCAGGATCGTGACGGGGTTGGTCAATTTCCAGAACAGGTCCGGATCGACCGATGCCAGGAGCAGGATCGCCCCGAGATGCACGAAATGCGAGAGGGCGAAGGAAAGTCCGAGGTAACGCCGATTGCGGCGCTGCCAGATGGTGTATGCCCCCGGCACCAGCTTCACCCATGCCGAGGCCGTGAAGGCCATGAGGAAGAGGATGAGGGAGAGGCGTGCGGTCCACCGGATGACCATCCGCGCGCCCTCGGTGGTGGCGGTCGTCGATCCGGCGGCAACAGCCAGCAGAAGGAATAATACACATGCGACGGATGCGACCAGTCGCCAGCCATTCAATGCCATGTCGGCAGCCTCCCAAGGTTTAAACATGTAAGCAGTGATTACATGCCTTGAGCCAGTGAGCAAGGGATATAATCAGTGATTACAAAAAAGTGATGCCGTGCTAAGGTTGCGTGATCACGATACAGTTTGAAGAGAAACATGCCGAACACCAAAGACGCCAAGGTCCCCCGAGGGACCTATCACCACGGAAATCTGGTCGAAGCGTTGGTGGCGGCGGCTATCGCGATCGTGGAGGAAAAGGGCGTCGACAATCTCTCGGTGCGTGAGGTCGCGAAAAATGCCGGCGTTTCGCCGGGCGCTCCTTTTCGTCACTTCAGCAGCAAAGCCGCCTTGCTGACGGCGGTGGCCGAGCAGGCGATCCAACGCCTGGCCGGTTCGGTCGGGCAGGCGCTGTCGGTGCTTGCGCAGGACGATCCCATGGAACAGCTTCGGGCGATGGGCATGGGTTACATCGATTGGGCCCGGCTGAACCCGACACATTTCCAGATCGTCAGTTCGCGTACGCTGATCGACTTCCACGGCTCGGAAACTCTGGTGGCAGTGAACGAGGCATTGCGGCTACAGCTTGCGGACATCATTCGGCGGGCCAAGGACGAGGGGCGGATGAAAGCGTCGCTCGACGTCGAGGACGTCATGCTTTCGGCCCGCGCCCTCGTCTACGGATTGGCGCGGATGTATATCGACGGGCATTTCCCGGAATGGAAGGTTTCCCGGCCACCGGAGGATGCGATGCGCCGGGCGCTCGATCTGTTCATTGAGGGGCTTCGTGCATCGCCGCCGGGCGCCAGGCGATGAGGCCTTCGGTACGGGCGCGCACCTCGGGAGGGGCAAGACAGGTGGCGACCGCTTCGTAACCTGGAGCGCCCGGATAGGGAGCGACTCTCCTCGGCGGGCTGTGGTTGGCTGGGCAGAGCAGAATCGCCTCGTCCGGTCCAACGAGCGCGAGGTCGAGGATCGCGGAGGAGCGGGTCAGCATGAAGAGTGGCCTTTGGGCAGGTGTTCGATAGCGCAGGTAGGCAATCAACGCTTCCTGCGTGGCCCGGTCGAGGCCCTGTTCGATCATGTCTATGACCAGGACGCGTGGGCCCTCTGCTTCCAATGCGGCGAGAAGAACGGTGAGGTCGGGGGAGGGCGTAGCCCCATCCTCGGCGAGCCAGGCGAGCACCAGATCGACGCGAGCTCTCAATTCCTCATCGGCGGAAAGCTGGCGGTTTAGTTCCGAAGCATCGTCACCGGCCCGGTCTAGATCGAGAAAAAGCGCGCCGGGCAGGCGTTTCGCAATCTCCCTGGCGAGCCGCGTCTTGCCGCTGCCGAGCGGTCCGATGATGTAGTTGAGACGCCTGATGTCGCGCAGTTCGAACCGTTCACCACCCCAAGGCCAGGGAAGGTCGAAGCTCACGACGGGATCACCGGCCGGCTGCGCCAGCCGTATCAGGCTCTCGGTTCCCGGCGGACGACCATCCGCCAGCTCCGCGCGCAGGGTCCGGACCCGCTCGATTGTCTCCGTGACGCGGCGCGCCTCGAGCTTAAGCCTCGCATGATGCGCGGCAAGCACAGGCTCAAGATCCTGCGGTTGCCCTTCAGGACCCGGGCTATCTGCGCAAGACTGAGGCCCAGCGCCCTCAGGGCTGCGATCTCGGCGATGCGGGTCATCTGGACAGGGCCATAGGTGCGCCATCCGGCGGCGGTGCGGACGGGCGTGACAAGCCCACGCTGTTCATAAAGACGGAGCGCCTTCTGGGATATCCCAAGCCGTTCGGAGGCTTCGGAGGGGCTCAGATAGTGTGCGGACGTCATCAAGAATCACCTCGCCGGTTGTTGGCCGCAGCTTTTATCGGAGCGGACCCAGGGGCCAGGTCAATAGGTATCGGCAGGCGAGGACGACGGTTTTATCCGCATCCAGTACATCCCGCGGCCGGCACCGGGTTTAAGCCGACCGAACCAGGGCGGGAGGGAACGATGCGGGCCGGTCGCTCTGCCAGTTTTGCGCGAAGGCGATAAAGTCCGCCGACGACATCGGTTTTGCGAATGCGTATCCCTGGAGGATCTGACAACCGAGGCTGCGCAGTATTTCGATATGAGCCGGGGTCTCGACCCCTTCTGCGACGATCTCGATGCCTTGAGAGCGGCCGATCTCGATAATCGATGCGACGAGCTGCCGCTGGGAGCCGGATTCCAGCGGGGCGATGAGCTTGCGGTCGATCTTCAACCTCTTCGGGCCGAGTTCGAGCAGGCTGACGATAGAAGCATGGCCGGTTCCGAAATCGTCGATTTCGATGTCTATTCCGAGAGCTTTCAAATTGAGGATGGCGGCCTTCAGTTCCTTGTCCTGATCCTCGAACGAAATCGATTCCAGAAGCTCGAAGGAGAGCGTTCCGGGGGTGAATGACAGTTCCGTCACCCGCTTGAAGAGCCGCTCGTCCTTCAGTCTCTGGGCGGAGATATTGACCGACAGATGCGGAACGTCGATCCCGAGGGTTCGCCACCAGGTCGTCTGGAAGAGCGCCCGATCGAGAATGGTCGCGTCCATGTCGGCCGCCTTGTGCAGATTTTCGGCGATGTGGAGGAATTTATCGGGCGTCAGCAGGCCCCGGGTCGGATGCTGCCAGCGGGCGAGCGCCTCGACGCCGACGATTGCCAGCGAATGTGCGTCGAACTGGGGCTGGAAGTAGGGAATGATCTGGTCCTGCTCCAGCGCGCTCAGGAACTCGTCGGACAGCCGCTTTGTCAGCACGGCGGCGGCGCGCAGCTTTTCGGAGAACAGTTCGACCCGGTTGCGGCCGAGCTTCTTGGCCTCATAGAGCGCGATATCGGCGTTGATCAACAACTGGCCAAGCTCTTCACCAGCCCTCGTCTGGCACGCGATACCCGCGCTGCAGCCGATCCGGCACTGGTGCTCGCCGATATCCATCGGCCTTGAGAGCGCCGTCACGATCGATTGTGCAAGATGGCGGGCCCTTGCGAGCGGCTCGGCTCCGCCGGTAACGACAACGAATTCGTCGCCGCCGATGCGGGAGGCGAATTCGTCGTGCCCGATAAGATCGAGGAGGCGGGCCGTGGCCTCCTTGAGAACGGCATCGCCTGCCGCATGGCCGAAGGTATCGTTGACCTCCTTGAAGCGATCGAGGTCTATATGGATGAAGGCGAGCTTGTGATCATCCTGGCTCGCAGTTTCCTCGGCGGCCATGAACTGGTCGAGGAACCGGCGGTTGGGCAGGCCGGTCAGCGCATCGTGCAGAGACTGGTGCTCGAGCGTCCGCCTCGCAGACCGCAATTCGGCGTTCTGCCGCTCCGCCCGAGCCTTTGCTTCCCGCAGTTCGGCGTTCATTGTCACGTCCGTGGTGACGTCCCAGTTGGCGCCAACGACCCGCTTGATCCCGCTTGCTGCAACATATGTGGCACCGTGAGCGCGGATATGACGGATCTTTCCGTCACGCGACACCACGCGGAATTCCAGGCCGTGGCTTGTATCCTCGTGGATCGACTTGGCGAGCTGTTCGTTTACGGCCTGGACATCATCGGGATGGATCGCCTCCCGCCAGTCCCGATGTTCGCAAGTCTCTTTGTCCTGCGGCACGTCATAAAGCTCGCGCATGCGCCGATCCCAAATGAGCGCTTTGGACGATGGCTCGTATTCCCAAACACCGACGCCGGATGCTTCGAGGGCCAATTCCAGCCGCTGCGACAGGGTTTCGAGCTGCTCCTCGCGCTGTTGCAGAGTGAGCGTGTTGCGATGGCGCTGTTTCATCAGCAGGCCCGCCCAGATCAGCGGCCCGGCGATGCAAAGCGCGACCAGAAAGGCCGTGATGCGAAAACTGACGATATCCGGCGGCGAACCTTGCCACCCTTCTTTCGGTACAGCGGCAAGATACCAGGTATCGTGTCCGAGCTCGAACCGCGCCTTGACCGGTTCTTGCGAAAATACTTCGCGATTGCCAAGGAAAACATCTTCGTTGCCCGGCACGGGACGCTTTGCGATCGCTATGTCGAGGCTCTGGCGAGGCGTGTTGACGTTGCTGTCGGTATAAAGCCTTTGGAGGTCGATAACCGCCGAAATGACGCCCCAGAAGCGGCCATTAGAAAGCGAAAAGACGGGGTATCGGGCGATCAGTCCCTGTCCGCCCTGAACGAGGTTCACCGGGCCGGTGATGACCAGGGCCCGTCTTTCGATGGCCCTCATCACCGATCCCCTCTGCTGCTCATTGGTTCGGTAATCGAGGCCGATCGCTTTTTTGTTCGCGTGTTCCGGATAGACGAATTTGACGACGAGATCGGGCGCCGCCGCGATGTTTCGAAGCTGGGAGGGAACCCCGAAGATGCGCTCGGACAAGGCCGAAAACTGCGGCTGGGTCATGTTCGGGTTTGCAGCGACGGCTGCGATCAATCCATAGATCAGGTTGACGTTGCCGCGGACATTGGTTTCCAGGCTCGATGCGACCCGCGCGAGCTGCTCTGCCGCCTTGACCTGTTGCGCTACGCGAAATTGTTCATGCTTCTCGATATCTGCCCGAACCACCCCGATCACCACGGCTGCGGCAGCCACCAGGGCGGGAAGGAAATAGCCAAGCCCGTAGAAATGCGGCCTTAGCCATTTCGATTTCGAGGCGAGCGACAGTGGGATCATGCGGATTTCCGAAGAGGGTAAAGACTGTTGCTCATAAACTCTTGATTGCCATGGGGATCGGGTCGAGCACCGGCGTCCGACGTCAGGTGGAGTTGATCCGGTTCCTGCCGGTGCGCTTGGATCGATAAAGGCCGTCGTCAGCCCGCTTGAGAGCCTCGTCGGAAGATGCATCAAGCGCGGAAAAATCGCTCAAGCCGCCGCTGATCGTCACGTTGTGTCCGACTGCACGTTGAAGATTCGACGCAACCTGCTGCCGCAGCTTATTGGCGATGATAATGCCATGCTGCTTGCGGGTAGCAGGCATCACGATCACGAATTCATCCCCGCCGAGACGCGCCACGAAATCCGTCTTTCGCAATTCCTGGCGACAGACATTGGCAGTCACCTGCAGAACCATATCGCCCACCGCATGGCCCAGCTGATCGTTGACCGTTTTGAAATTGTCGATGTCGAACATCAGTATCGAGGTGGGGATGTGCTCATCGCGGAAGAGTTCGAATTTCAGCTGAAGGACGTCCAGCAGTTTTCTGCGATTGAAAAGCCCGGTCAGCGCATCGGTTTCGCTTTGATGACGCAGCTGGTTCTCGATCGCGTTCTTTTCGGTGATGTTGCTTGCCACCCATACGACCGCGTCCTCGTCGTCCACCTGGAAGTCCAGAGCCTGGACGCGTCCTTCGAACCAGATCGGATGGTCCGGTCCAGCGGAGTCCATTCCCAAGACATCGCGGGCGGAAAGGCTGTATTCGACGATGTGCAGGGAGCGCGAAGACAGCGCCTTGTCGATCTCGCGGACAAACCGACTGGCCTTTTCGAAGCTCAGGACGTCATAAACATTCTTGCCGACGAGCCCGCTGCCGTCATGGTAATGACGGGTATCCTTGCCGCCGAACAAAGCGGCATAACGACCGCTGCGCGTCAGAATGAAACAGGGGTCCGGCATGGCCGAGAGGATGAAGTAGAGCTGTTCGCGCGAAAAGAGAGAGTGAGTTCCGACGTCAATCTCTGCAAGGCGACCTGGCAATGCCGTCATGGATGGTCTCTAAGCTTCTCTCGTTGGCCCGTTTCTCCAATGGAGCGCGGTAGGAGGACATACCTCGACAAGGCTACAGCCAAGTTCCTTCGAAAGTATCAACGCATGCGAATATTCGCACAAACGACTGGACGGCCTGGATCGCGGCCGCAGGGCGCTCCGGGTGCGTGAACGGCCTTCCCGAGGTTTGTTCACCGCCGTACCTTTTTGCCGCCAACAGACCTTGCTTCGGCGGTGGCAGTGATGCTCCATGCCGGCTTTCGAGCTCACGAGTCCCGCCCGCATGCTCAAGGATTTTTCCATCTCCGCCCTGATGATGGGCCTGCTGACTGCATTTGTCGGCTTCATCAGTTCGTTCGCCGTCATCATGCAGGGGCTGCAGGCCATGGGCGCCAGCGCACCGGAGATCGCCTCGGCGCTGCTTGCGCAATCGGTGGCGATGGGCGTGCTGGCGGTCGTCTTCTCCTCCTGGTTCCGCATGCCGATCAGTATCGCCTGGTCGACTCCTGGCGCCGCGCTCCTGTCCGGCATCAGCGCGATCGAGGGCGGCTTTCCCGCCGTCGTCGGAGCGTTTGTGGTGTGTGGCGCGCTGATCATCCTTTCGGGCCTGTTCCGTCCGCTCGGCCGTGCGATCCGGATGATCCCGGCGCCGCTCGCCAATGCGATGCTTGCCGGCATTCTGCTGAGCTTGTGCCTGGCGCCGGTAAAAGCCGTCGCATTCAATCCGGCGCTCGGCCTGCCGATCGTCCTGACCTGGATGGTGGTGGTTTCCCGCTGGCGGCTCTGGGCCGTGCCGGCCGCGCTTGGCGCGCTCGTACTGGTATTGATCTTCGGGGTCGAATTGCCGCCGGACGTCTTTACCCAGATCGGCGCCGCCATCCATCCGGATCTGACCTTCATCAATCCCGTCTTTACCTGGAACGGCATCGTATCCGTGGGGATACCGCTCTTTATCGTCACCATGGCGTCCCAGAATATTCCGGGCATCGCGATCCTCAAGGTGCACCATTACGAGCCGCCGCCGGGCGTGCTCTTTGCCGGGACTGGCATATTTTCGATCCTCGGTGGATTGGTCGGCGGCGTGCCGGTCAACATGGCCGCGATCACGGCGGCCATGTGCGCCAGCGAGGATGCCCATCCCGATCCGAACAAGCGCTATTGGGCAGCGATCGTGGGCGGTTTCGGCTATATCGGCCTGGGTTTGGTTGCCGGAGGAATCATAGCTTTCGTATCGCTGGCGCCGCCGATCCTGCTGCAGGCCGTGGCGGGGTTGGGGCTGGTCGCGGCTTTTTCGAGCGCCGCTTTCGCCGCCTACAAGGAGCCCGACACGCGCGAGGCTGCGGCAATCACCTTTCTCGTCACCGCTTCCGGCACATCGTTTGCCGGTATATCCGGGGCTTTCTGGGGCCTGGTTGCAGGCGGCGTGATGTTGGGTTTGCGGCATTTCCTGCATACATCGAAAAGATGAGCAGGGACTTGCCTCGCTTTTCGGCTGCGGTTATACATCCGGGCATGACCATGACAGGCGCAATCATGTCCCACCGTTTGCCGACCCGCCGCACCGCGGCCGGGGCGACGGTTTTTGCGCTTTTCTCGCTTCTTAGCCTCGACCTTACGCGCGGTTGCCGGGTCCGTTGAGGAGCGCCCGGCGGCCGAAAGCCTGCCGGCGCAAGAGCTCCTCTCACGAACATTCAAGACATCGGCCACAATAGACCCTAAGGGTCCGCATCGCTGACGGCTTTTCCCGGAACGGGCGCCACAGCAACGCGTGAAGCGAGAAGAGAGTTCAAACCATGGACGCCAAGACCCACACCGTAAAACAGGGCATGCCGGAGGCAGCCGTGAAATACCGGCCTTATCCGGCGATCAATATTCCCGATCGGACCTGGCCTTCCAAGACGATTTCCAAGGCGCCGATCTGGTGTTCCGTCGACCTGCGCGACGGCAACCAGTCGCTGGTCAACCCGATGGGTCACGACCGCAAGGCGCGCATGTTCAAGCTGTTGCTGGACATGGGCTTCAAGGAGATCGAAATCGGATTTCCATCCGCATCCCAGACGGATTTCGATTTTGCACGCTGGTGCGTGGAAGAGGGCGGCGTGCCTGAAGACGTTTCGCTGCAGGTGCTTGTTCAGTGCCGCCCGGAGCTGATCACCCGCACCTTCGAGGCTTTGGAGGGCGCACACAAGCCGATCATCCATTTCTACAATTCGACCTCGGAACTGCAGCGGCGCGTGGTATTCGGCAAGGATGTCGCCGGCATCAAGCAGATCGCGGTCGATGCGGCGAAGATGATCACGGAAATGGCGGAAAAGGCAGGCGGCGGTTATCGCTTCGAATATTCTCCGGAAAGCTTCACCGGCACCGAACTGGAGGTCGCGCTCGAAATTTCGAATGCCATCATCGACATCATCAAGCCGACCGCGGACAACAAGCTGATCCTGAACCTGCCGTCCACTGTCGAGATGGCGACACCGAACATATATGCCGACCAGATCGAATGGATGTGCCGCAATATCGACAACCGCGAGAACGTCATCGTTTCGCTGCATCCCCACAACGATCGAGGCACGGGTATCGCCGCAACCGAGCTCGCTCTGATGGCCGGTGCCGACCGGGTGGAAGGCACGCTGTTCGGCAATGGTGAGCGCACCGGCAATGTAGATATCGTCACCCTGGCGCTCAACATGTACACGCAGGGCGTGGACCCGGAGCTGGACTGCTCCGACATCGAGCGGATCAAGGCTGTCTACGAATATTCCAACGAGATGAAGATCCCCGAACGGCACCCTTACGTCGGTGAACTGGTCTATACCGCGTTCTCCGGCTCGCATCAGGATGCGATCAACAAGGGCATGAAGGCGATCAAGGTGGCGAACCACCCCGTCTGGGAGGTGCCTTATCTGCCGATCGACCCACGGGATGTCGGCCGCTCCTATGAGGCGATCATCCGCATCAACTCGCAGTCCGGCAAGGGGGGCATCGCCTATATCCTGCAGGAAGACTACGGCCTCAATCTGCCGCGCAATCTCCAGGTCGAATTCCGGGAGGACATCCAGCGCATTACCGACGAAGAGGGCGTGGAACTTCCCTCGAGACGCATCTACGAGCGTTTTATCGAGCGCTATGTGGAACAGCCGGACGCTCGACTGAAATTCGTCGACCATCACACCTATCCAGCCGGCAGCGACCACAAGGGCGTGCGCGTCGTGGCCGCCGAGATCACGGACGGCGGCGAGGTGAAGCGCATCGAGGGCAAGGGCACCGGGCCGATCGACGGCTTCATCCATGCGCTGTCGACCTATCTCGGGATCGAGCTGTCGGTCGCGGATTACTCCGAACATTCGCTGCAGCACGGCTCCAACGCTTCTGCGATCGCCTATGTGGAAATGGAGCATCCGGGCGGAAAACTGTTCGGCGCCGGCATCAACAAGAACATCGTCGCGGCCTCGCTCGAAGCGATCGTATCAGCGGCGAACAGGGTACTGGAAGAGCGGGCGACAAAGGCCTGACATGAGCCTCCACGCCGAACTTTATGGTGAGCTGCATCGGGCAGCTCCCATCGTGCTTCTGCATGGGTTCGGCGGAACAGCCGCCGCCTGGACCGCCGTCGCCAAGACACTGGCGGCGGAACTGCCGGTCATCGCCTATGATTTGCCGGGACATGGCAGGTCGCTGTCCGTGGAGCCGGCCGGCGGCGCGGGATGGATGGCGAAAGCCATAGTTGCCGATCTTCACCAGCGCGATGTTGAGAAGTTCCACCTTGCCGGCCATTCCATGGGCGGCGCGGTGGCGGCGCTCATCGCATTGCGAACTCCGGAACAGGTCGCGAGCCTGACGCTTTTCGCACCGGGCGGCTTCGGCCGGGGGATCAATGGAGAAGCGTTGAGATGCTATGCCTCTGCCGGGAATAGGGAGGAGATGCGGGCCGCGCTTCTGATGATGAGCGGCCGACAACATCCTGTAAGCGACGCCGAGGTGGAAAGCACGCTGGAGCGGCGGCGCCTTTCCGGTGCGCGCGAGGCTTTGAAGCGGATTCTCGGTACCATCCTGGTCGATGCCGGAGGCCGTGAGCAAGGGATGCTACCGGTCGAAGATCTGGGACGGCTGGCAATGCCAGTGCGTGTTCTATGGGGCGAGGGAGACGGTATTCTTCCCGTTACGCAGGCCGACGGCTTACCCTCGAATGTCGCTGTTCACCGCTTGCCGGAGGCCGGTCATATGCTGATCGACGAATGTCCGGAGGCGGTCGTCCGCGTCATTCGGCTCGGTATTTCTCACGCGGTCTAGATCAGCCCCGCAGCCTTTGCGGCGATATCGTCCAGATCCGCGGCGGAAGAGGGGCCTATGACCATGTAGGTCGCAAGCGGGGTCACCCAGGTGACGATTCCCGTTTCGTTGCGGATTTCCTCGAGCGAGCGATTGCCCTCGGGCCGCGTCTTGGTGAAGGTGATGGCGATCACGTCGCCGTCCGCATCGCCATCGACGCGCCGGTAAAAAAGCTGCCCGGCCGGAGTGCCGCCGGCGGAAAACATGCGCGCTCCCTGAAAGACGAGGCCGCTGCCTTGAAGATCCGGAATGCGGAAGCTTATTCCGGTATTGGTCGTCAGCCATTCTAGGATGTCGGCGGCTCTTTCGGCGGGGATTTCCGTCAGATGATTGGTCTGGCGGGCATAAAGCCGATACTGGGCGATGATATCGTCCAGCCAATCGCGCGCGGCCTGCGCCGGCGCCGCAATGGCGACACGTCCCTGGGGCGCTGCCGGGCGGCTGCCAAGCATATAGCCGATTGCGCCGCCAAGCACGAATAGGGAGAGGCAGGCAATGAAGGTCCGCACGCCAGATGGTTTGAGCGAAAAGCCGGAGCGCGGAGCCTGCGGCAGCCGGACGGCACGGCGCGGCAACGGTGCGTGCTTGATGGAGCGGACCAGATCGAGCGGAACGGGTTCCTTCAGCATATCGTCGAACGCCCGTCGGCCGATTTCCGAGCCGTGCCGCAGCGCGTCGTGCAATGCGCGGACCTGAGGATCGTTCACCAGCAGTTCTTCGACATCGTGCCAGTCGCCGTCGCCCGTCTGTGCGTCGACATAGGCGGAGAGCCGCAATTCGAGCGGTGACGGCTGCGACGCGTTCACCGTCACGCCCTCCGCTCGGTTGTCACGGCGTTGAGCGATGAAAGACCAAGGCGGGCGGCACAGAGGCGGGCCGCAAGCTGATCTGCCGGAATACCCAGGATGGTGGCGGCTTCCTGACAGGTGAAGCCTTCCACATCGGTAAGCAGGAAAGCGGAGGCAAGCCCTTCCGGCATCGAGAGTACGGCACTCGCCGTCTTCTTCCTTTCGGGCGCCGAGCCGGCGTCGGTTCCGGCGGGTTCAGCCTTTCGGCGCTTCCTCGCTTCGTCCGACCAGATCGTCCGCATGATGCTGAATAGCCAGTTCTCGAGCCGTCCCTCTCCCTTCCAGTGGTGGCTTTTTTGAATCGCCCGCATGGCAGCGCCACGAACCAGCTGGTCGGCATCCGACGCATCGCCCGTGAGCGTCATCGCAAAACGACGCAGGCGTGGGAGGAGGGCGACGAGATCGCGCCGGATGTCGGTCGATGGGCTCGGTTGGCTCATAGGCAGAGAGCGGCTTTGCTATGGTTGATAATGTCGGTGATGACTTAGTCTGATACTAGCTATGACGGGAATGTGGCGATTCCGCAACAATCGCGACATTGATTCTACAACATTCTCGCGGCTTCCGGGATCGAAATGGTCGGCGGCATCTCGCCGTAGAGGAGCCGGCTGATATCGAGACCCACTCCGTCTCCATTCTCGGTGAGACTGTAGCGCTCGCAGAGGAGGTTCCAGGCGCCGGGTTCCCCGGAAAGGGTGAACAGGTTGTAGGCGGCCCGCGGTTTGTGCCCGCCCGGCCCCTGCGACGCAGAGGCTATGCCGAGGACGGGAACCTGACCGTGGTGACTTCTCAGCCAATAAAGCGTGTTGAGATGGGTGTGCCCGTGCAGCACCAGTTCGGCGCCGCCGGTCGAGATCGCGGCGGCAAAACGGCGGATGCCGATCATTCTCTTGTGCGAGGATGCCGCGCCATGAATCGGGGGGTGATGGATCAGCACGATGCGGAACAGACCCTCTTCGCCGGCCTTCTTCAGCAGGTTTACGGTTTCGCGCGCCTGCCTGGGACTGTAATAGCCGGAAGCCGAGAAAGGCGGGGTCGCATTGGATGTCGAGCAGCCGATGACCGCGATCGGCCCGCGGCGCCGATAGGTGGGGAAGATGTGGTCGTGCTCCGGCCAGATTTCCGGGTCGTCATCGCTGGCGATGAAGGGATACCATGCCGCCACCGACTTATCATGGGCGCCGGGGACATAGGCATCGTGATTGCCCGGCACGACCGTCGTTTCCAGAGGATCCCCGATGGTCTGCAGCCATTCGGCAGCCAGTCGGATCTCGATGCCGGTCGCAAGATTGACGAGATCACCGGTCACGACCAGATGATCCGGCTCGCGCGTCTTCAAATCGCTCAAAAGCAGGTCAAGCGTGTTGACGAAAAGATGCTTGCGGCGATTCCGGTGCCAATTGACAAAGCCGGTGATACGCTTCGAAAAGAGTTCGCGAAGCGTCAGTTTCGGAAGCGGGCCTAAATGGATGTCGGAAATATGCGCGAATTTGAACATGCCGCAGACATAACGCATAAGCCCGCAAATCGTTATCGATTTTCTGACGGCTCCCGGAGTTATGAATGAGCAATGACGGCATCCCGGAGGTCCGAGGTTTTCGAACAAGGATGATGGTCTGGCTGTTGCACCAGTTCTTCATCATGAGACGGGGCATGACGCTTGGCGTGCGCGCAGCCTGCTTCGATGCGGAAGGGCGCATCTTCCTGGTTCGCCATACCTATGTTCCCGGCTGGTACATGCCGGGCGGAGGCATGGAACGGCACGAGACTGCCCGCGCCGCACTCGCGAAGGAGCTGAGGGAAGAGGGCAATCTGGAAATCCTCGGAGAACCGGCCCTTTTTCACGTCTACTATAATCGCAATGCCAGCAAGCGGGATCACGTCCTCTTCTACCAGGTGACCGTCGATCAGATGGCACCGAGGGCTCCCAACAGGGAGATTGCGGAGAGCGGATTTTTCGCGTTGGATGCCTTGCCCGAGGACACGACGACTGCGACCCGGCGACGGCTCAAGGAACTGTGCGGCGAGGTTGAGAAGTCGGATTTCTGGTGAAGCTTGCCGACCGGTTGATCAGCCGGGAATCATTCCGCCAAAGCTGGTGTGTCCATTTTCCAGGCTCTCGAAACATCCGCCAGCTTCCATAGGCGCCCGCTTTACAATGCCAGCGCTAGGGGAAAATGACCTGTTCAGCCTGATGTATTGGCCCTCAGCCCAGGCGCGAGCGTGTACTTCGTAAAGAAACTCGCGTTCGGCTTCGGCGCCCTGTTCGACAATCCGTACGACCCAGTATTGGTTTCTGGGAAACACCGAAACTGCATTGCACATGGCTGCCTCCCTTCCGTCGGGGGAGAAGCGATTACTGGCGCCCGACCCGTGACCCTTCGTCTCCTTATTCATAGTCCGTTTGGACGCCAAAGTCGATCGAAATATTCTTTTGGATATATCGGCGGCGGTGTGTCGCAGCCGTCGCCGATGCGATGCCGATCATGCTGCGGTCTTCAATTTCTCCCTTCCGTGCGGTCCATCCAGATCGATCACCGGGCCCACGGGCACTATGCCGGTCGGATTGATCGTCCGGTGGCTGCCGTAATAGTGGTTCTTGATGTGCAGGAGATTGCAGGTCTCGGCGATACCCGGATGCTGGTAGAGGTCGCGCAGGTAGCCTGAGAGGTTCGGATAGTCGGCGATGCGGCGAATATTGCATTTGAAGTGGCCGACATAGACCGGATCGAAGCGGAAGAGTGTGGTGAAGAGCCGCCAATCGGCCTCTGTCAGCCGGTCGCCGAAGAGATAGCGGCTGGGGCCGAGGCGCTGTTCCAGCATGTCCAGAGTATCGAAAAGCCGGGCAACGGCCTGCGCATAGGCCTCCTGCTCGGTCGCGAAACCTGCCTTGTAGACGCCGTTGTTGACGGTGTCATAGACGAGCGTGTTCAGCTCATCGATTTCAGCGCGGAGATCTTCCGGATAGAGATCCGCAGCGGAGCCCGTCAGTCCGTCGAAGGCGCTGTTGAACATGCGGATGATTTCCGCGCTTTCGTTGGAGACGATCGTGTTCTGCTTCCTGTCCCAGAGAACCGGTACGGTGACGCGTCCGGTATAGTGCGGATCGGCCTTCAGATAGACCTGATAGAGATAGTCGTAATCGAAGAGGTCGTCGCCGGTCGCACCATCGCGCCTTTTAAACTCCCAGCCGTTCTCCAGCATCAGATAATCGACTACCGAAACAGAAATCAGCTCCTCGAGCTTCTTCAGTTTGCGGAAAATCAGCGTGCGATGCGCCCAGGGACAAGCGTAGGAGACATAGAGGTGGTAGCGCCCGGCCTCCGCCTTGAAACCGCCTATGCCAGACGGGCCGGCGGCGCCATCGGCAGTTACCCAGTTCCGGAATTGCGAAGCAGCCCGCTTGAAATGGCCCTTGCTTTCCTTCGTGTCGTACCAGACGTCCTGCCATTTTCCATCGACAAGCATGCCCATGGCATTCTCCTTGAGGTTATTTCGGCCAATAGATACGGCAGCGGTGACTTTTGGCGAGCCGCGTTTTTGCAAACACTGCGTTTTTCGATTGGACGGAAAGGAATTTTCCTGCTAGTTGGCTTTCCGCAATTTGGGGATATTTGTTTCCATGACTGAGGCACGGGCACTGCGACGACGCTGATCTTAGGGAAAGACGCTCACACGGCGTCATCGAGATCACTTGTCCTGTCCGCTCTTTTTCCACGGCTTCGGTCCTTTCATGTCTCAGCTCGAATTCCTGCACAAGCACGAACTTGTCTATCTCACCGAAGACGCGTCCCATGACGACGTCATCGAACTCATCAATGCGGAAGCTTTCGGGCCGGGCCGTCACACCCGTGCCGCCGCCCGGATCCGGGAGCAGGGGCCGCACGACCGCTCCTTGTCCTTCGTCTGCACCGATGATGGAGAGACGATCGCTTCGGTCCGGATGACCCCGGTTCTTGCCGGGGATGTAAAGGGCCATCTGCTGGGACCTCTCGCCGTGCGGCCGTCGCATAAAAATCGCGGCATCGGCCGCGAGCTGGTGCGGATTGCGATCGAGGCGGCGAAACGGAAGGGATCGGAAGCGGTGATCCTGGTGGGTGATCCGCCCTATTACAGCCCTCTCGGTTTCGAGAAGGTTGCGTATAACGCGCTCCAGTTCCCGGGGCCCGTGGATCCGAACCGGGTCCTCGTCGTACCCATTGCGGAAGACGTGCATACCCGTCTCAAGGGAACGATCGGCTGGCGTCCATAGCCCAAGTCCGCTAATCAACCTTTCCATTGGCCGGCAATGACTGCCGGGATGATTCGTCAACTCCGGGGGACAGGTGCATGACGGCAATCACGATGGACGACGCGCTGGACCGCGCCGGGGCGGGGACCTACCAGCGGCGATTGATGGGGATTTTTGGCCTCGTCTGGGCTGCGGATGCGATGCAGGTGCTGGCGGTCGGCTTCACCGCCGCCTCCATCGCGGCAACCTTCGGCCTGACGGTGCCTCAGGCATTGCAGACGGGCACGGCCTTCTTTTTCGGCATGCTTCTCGGTGCGATGGGTTTCGGCAGACTCGCCGACCGTATCGGCCGCCGCCGGGTGCTGATCGTGACCGTCGCCTGCGACGCTGTGTTCGGCACCCTTTCCATCTTCGCTCCGGACTTCACGATCCTCGTGATATTGCGCTTCCTGACCGGCGCTGCGGTCGGCGGCACACTGCCGGTGGATTATGCGATGATGGCGGAGTTCCTGCCGGCGAAGAACCGCGGGCGCTGGCTGGTGTTCCTCGAAGGGTTCTGGGCCGTCGGTACGCTGGTCGTGGCGCTCGCCGCTTGGGGGGCGAGCCTTGCCGGGGTAGCCGATGCCTGGCGCTATATCTTCGCGGTGACGGCAATTCCGGCTGTTGCGGGTATCGGCCTGCGGTTCCTGGTGCCGGAATCGCCGCTCTATCTCCTGCGTTCCGGCCGGAGTGACGAAGCCAAAGCGATCGTGGAGCGGATGCTCGTCGTCAACGGTCGGCCGCAGCTCGGAGCTGAAACCAGTCTCGTTTCGCCGCCGCCGGTGAAATCGACCGGCATCTTTTCGTCCGGACTGCGCCAGCGCAGCATCATGATCCTGGCGATCTGGTTTCTCGTGTCGGTGTCCTATTACGGCGTCTTCACCTGGATGCCGGCAAGGCTCGCCGGCGAAGGTTTCGGCTTCGTCCGCGGCTACGGTTTCCTGGTGCTCGTGGCGCTGGCGCAGCTTCCGGGTTATGCGCTCGCGGCCTACGGCGTCGAGAAATGGGGCCGCAAGCCGACCCTGATCGGTTTCTGCCTGCTGTCGGCGCTCGGTTGCCTGCTCTTCGTGATTGCCTCGGATGCCAGCCTCATCGCAGCGGCTCTGCTGCTGATGAGCTTTGCGCTGCTCGGCACCTGGGGCGCTCTCTACGCCTATACCCCGGAGCTTTATCCGACGGCGTCGCGTGCAACCGGCATGGGGGCGGCAGGCGCCATGGCCCGTCTCGGCGGCCTGCTCGCGCCGTCGCTGGTCGGTTATGTCGTGGTGCAGGGCCTCGGGCTCACCATCGGCATCTTTGCCGGACTGCTCGTGCTCGCCGCGCTTGCCGGGATCATGATCAATACGGAAACGCGCCAGACGTCGCTGACCTGAGGTGAGGGAAGGTCAAAAACGCTTTTGCAGCCAAGTGACAGAATGGCCTCCCGCAAGGCCGTTCAGGCTGCCGATGTCGACATAACCCTGTTTCCGGTAGACCCTCAAAGCGTCGGGGTTCATCGTATCGATATAGGCGCCGATGCAGCCCCGGGCGCGGGCTTCCGTTTCCGCCAAATCCAGCATGCGGGCGGCAAGGCCCTGGCCGCGCAGTTCATCGGGAACGTAAAGCATTGCCACATAGAGCCAGCCGCGGCCGGTATAGCCTGTCAATCCGCCGATCACCTTGCCTTCGGCGTTGTAGATCGGCACTGCAAGCTCCCGGCGGTCGCTCCTGCCGAACCTTTCGATATTGTAGGCCTTCAGTCGATCGAGGATGATTTCTTCTTCCTCGGGCGTGACCCCCTCGACCAATTTCAGTTCGATATCCATGCCGCCGGCGTCTTTGCGTAAAATTCCGTAAGCGGATGAATAACTCAAAGCGCCTTCTTGAGGAAGGTACGGGTCCGGCCACTCACAAAGCCGGGTAATTCGCCGAATGTCTCATAACCCTGACGCTTATAGGCTTCGAGGGCGACAGGATTGAAGGTGTCGATCCAGGCGCCATGGCAGCCGCGGCGGCGGGCTTCTTCCTCGGCCGTCCGAAGCAGCCGACCGGCCATACCATTGCCGCGCAGCGATTGCGGGATGAACAGCAGCTGGGTGAACAGCCAGCCCCAGGACGTGTAGCCGGAAAGACCGCCGATCACCTTTCTTTCTGGATCCCGGATCAGCACGGCCAGCGTCTGGCGTTCCGCCGCGCCCACTTCGCCTTCGTTGAAGGCGGTCAGCCCGTCCAGGATTACGGCAAGGTCCTCAGGCGAGGGCTCGGACGTCAGTTCAAGATCGGCCATGCTCAGCGCCCCTCGCGCCACCACATGGCAGCGACGGCAAAGAGGAGGGCGGAAAGCCCGGCAAAGCCGGCAAACAGCGGCAGCGTATCGATGCCGCGCAGCACGCTCTCGTCCGTCATGCGGATCACCATCCGGTCCGGGTCGTTGACGCGCACTTCACCGCGCACGGGCAGGATGTCCGGCAGCGATATTCCGTCCCCGGAGGCGACGCGCTTGACAAGGCCATGGGTTTTGTCGGCGTAGGGTTTCAGCGTGTTCTCGGTGGAGATCATCGCCTTGAATTCCGGCGCATCGACAGCGCCGACATGGACGAGGGTGGAAAACTCGCCACTGCTGACTTCGAAAAGGCCGGTTTCGTCCATCCGGCGCTCCAGCCGGTATTCGCCGGGGCCGGCGGAGGTCATAGGCACCGTCTCCGTGCGGCCGGAGGGATAACGAAGCCTGGCAGGACCCGGATCGTCGCCGATCGTCTGGCGTGTCGCCTCCAGCGTCCGGCCGAGGGCGCGAGCGGTCAATGCCTCTTCTTCGAGTTCCGGTTCCTTCATCAGCCAATGGGCGATGCGGCGGTAAAGCGAGACATGTGGCCCGCCCCCTTCGAAACCTCTCGCCCAGAGCCAGCCCTGGTCGGACAAGAGCATGGCGACGCGGCCTTCGCCTTGGCGGTTTAGCACGAGAAGCGGGCGGCTGCCGTCCCCTTCCATGACCGTCTGGCCCTGCGGCGTATTAACGTCAATGGTGCGGAACCAGCGGCCCCAGGCAGGCGGCGTCTGGTCCGATCCGTCCAGGCCGCGGGTGACGGGGTGTTTCTGGCCCGCTTCCGACAGATGCGGATAGAAAGCCGCGCTGTGGACCTCTCCAGTCGGTGCGGCGGGCAGAACCTGTTCGAGCGGAGTAGAGGCGATCGAATCTTCGCCAGCGTGCTCCGGACCTGCGGCGATCAGCAACGCGCCGCCGCTCTGCACATATTGGGCGATATAATCGTAATAGAGGATCGGCAACACGCCGCGATGCTTGTAGCGGTCGAAGATGATCAAGTCGAAATCCTTGATCTTCTCGACGAAAAGTTCGCGGGTGGGGAAGGCGATCAGCGACAGTTCGTTGATCGGTGTGCCGTCCTGCTTTTCCGGGGGCCGCAGGATGGTGAAATGGACGAGGTCGACCGAGGCATCCGATTTCAGGAGGTTGCGCCAGGCGCGCTCGCCGGCATGCGGTTCGCCGGACACCAGCAGGACGCGCAGGTTCTGCCGAATGCCGTCGATGACGTGGACGGCGCGATTGTTGGCGGTCGTGACTTCGCCCGGCAATTCGGCAACGGAGAATTCCATGACGTTGTTGCCGCCGCGTGGAACCGTGAAGGCAAACGGCGTTTCGATGCCGGTGCGCGCCTGAAGCGTGGCGATCTGCTGGCCGTTCATCCGCACCGTCACCTGGGCGGCGTTGCTGCCGGAACGG
This sequence comes from Neorhizobium sp. R1-B, assembly GCF_004368875.1. Classification (NCBI taxonomy): domain Bacteria; kingdom Pseudomonadati; phylum Pseudomonadota; class Alphaproteobacteria; order Hyphomicrobiales; family Rhizobiaceae; genus Neorhizobium; species Neorhizobium sp. R1-B. Next base: position 145,504 of record NZ_SOEM01000003.1, on the reverse strand, counting down.
CCGTCGTCGAAGACGCGCAGCGTCAGTTCCTGTTCTTCGCCGACAATGCCGAAGCGGGGCGCACGCACCACCTCGACGCGGCGGTCGAACTCATCCGGCTGGCCGGTGATGAGACCATGGACGGGAGCGTTGAAGCCGAGGTTCTGATTGATGCCGGGAAGGTCATGGATCTGGCCGTCGGTCAGGAAAACCGCGCCGCCGATGCGTGCCGGGGGAACATCGGAAATGGCAGAACGCAGGGCGGTAAAGAGCTTCGTCGAGGGCGTGTCCGAATTTTCGTCGTCAGCGACATCGACCACCCTTGTCTCGATCCGCGGATATCGCGAGAACCGGTCGTTCAGGCTGGCGAGAGCCTCGTCGGTCTGCTCCTTACGCCCCGCGGTCTCCTGGCTTTGCGAGCGGTCTACAATGATCGGAACCACGGTCGAGAGCTGTTCCCGATCCTCCTGCATCAGGGTCGGATTGGCGAGCGCCAGAAGCAGCGCGGCAAGTGCCAGCGTGCGCAGCGTGGCTCCGCGCACGCCGCGCCAGAATGCGAGGCCGGCGAGGATAAGCGCCAGCACACCGAGAGCGGCAAGAACCGGCCAGGAGAAGAAGGGGGAGAATTCGATGGTCATCGGCTGCTCCCTTACTGGCCAAGACGCTCAAGCAGCGCCGGGACATGCACCTGATCGGCTTTGTAGTTGCCGGTCAGCATGTACATCATGATGTTGACGCCGGCGCGATAGGCGTATTCGCGCTGCATCTCATCGGGCGGCACCGTGGGCAATACGGGCGCTCCCTGCGGGTCGATGGCCCAGGCCCCTGCGAGATCATTGCCGGTGATGAGGAGCGGTGTGACGCCGTCGCCCGAAGACGACAGCTGGGCGCCGGTGTTTCTCGCCTCCTGCCGCGCCTCGACCCAGAGCGGACTGCCGGTATAGCGGCCCGGAAAATTGGTGAGCAGGTAGAATGAGCGCGTAAGGACATGATCCTCGGGCGTCGGCTCTAGCGGCGGTATGTCGATATTGGCAAGGATTGCCTGCAGGCGCTCGCCGTTCGGCGTTGTCCCGCCACCGTCGAGTGCGGAGTACTGGTCTCGCGTGTCGAAAAGAACGGTGCCGCCGTTGCGCATATAGGCATCGATGCGGGAAATCGCTGCCTGCGAGGGCATCGGCGCGTTGGCGGAAATCGGCCAGTAGATGATCGGATAGAAGGACAGGTCATCCTTGGTGATATCAAGCCCGACCGGCGCGCCGGGTTCGAGCGTGGTGCGATAGGTCAGGAACTGGCCGAGCCCTTCCAGCCCCTGTTCCGACAGGTTGTCGACGTCGGCCTCGCCGGTGACGACATAGGCCAGATGGGTGGTGTCCAGCCGCTCGAGGATCTGCTCGTCCCCTGGCTTGGCTCCCGCCCCCGGCGGCATGTCCTGCGCCATCATCCGGCCGGGTGCAAAAGTGAGGAGGCCCAAGGCAAGGGTCGCGACAATCGCGGCTGCAGCCGCGCCGCGATTTCGTCGCACGCCACCGCGGGCGAAGGCGCCATTCATGAACAGCACGATGAAGCTGTCGAGCACCAGCAGCGCGAAGGCTGCGGCAAACAGGGCAGGGCGGAGCGAAATGGCTTCACCGCCAGCCAGCCCTTCGCGCGCCACCGCTGCGCCGACAGGCGTCACATCGAAGGGCGCGATGACGGTTTTCGGAGCCAGCAGGTTGACGGCGGTAAAGCCGTCTTCGGTGCCATAGAGGCCCGGGGGATGATCGAAACTGGCGACCGGGGTCTCGTTGGCAGCGACGGCGATCGGCCGGGCGGTTCCGGTTTCGGTGGTCAGGATGCCGTCTGCGGTCAAAAGGCGATAGGGCGGCAAGGTTGCTGCCGCGCCATCCGAGGCCGGGCCGGAGGATGCGGCGCCGCCGGCGCGGGCGATCTGCACGAGACGGCGCAACATCTCCACGAAATTGCCTGACAGCGGCAGGTTGGACCAGGTTGCCTCGGCGGTGGTATGGACGAGGACGATGCGGCCGGCCTCGACTTCCTTGGTGGTGACAAGGGGGGTGCCGTCGGCGAGGCTCGCCCAGGTACGCTCGGCGAGATCCGGCGTCGGCTCGGCAAGAACCTGCCGCGTGACGGTGATATCCGTCGCCCGCGGCATGCCGGCGAAAGGACCGAAACTCGGGAAGTCGGCAAGCGGCTGGGGTTCGGACCAGGACATGGCACCGCCGAGCGCGCGCTCGCCCTGGCGGAGGATGACCGGAACCAGCGGGTCGTCGGAAGGCGCTGCGGCCAGGCGCGGTCCGGCAAAGCGGATCAACGTACCGCCACGGGAGATCCATTGCTGCAGCGGCGCATAGGTTTCCGCCGGCAGGCGGCCGACATCGGCCAGGATAATGGCGGAAGGATTGCCTTCGAGGATCTGCGGGATGGAGACGGACAGATCGGCGGTATTCGGCTGGATGACGTCCGCATAGGGCTGCAGTGCCCGGCTGATGTAATAGAGCGGCTGCAGGAGCGGCTGGAAATCACTGCCGCTCTCGCCGGCGAGAAGCGCGACGCGCCGGCGCTTGAAGCCGTCGTCGAGCAGGTGGGCCGAGCCTGCCGTTGCCAGGCCGTCGAGACCTAGGCGGGCAAAGTCGTTGCGAAGCTCGAAGGGCGAGGCGATCTCGGCCGTGGCGGTCGCGGCGCCGGCGGCAAATTCGAACGTTCCGGAGGCGAGTGCCCGGCCTTGCGCGTCTAGCGCATTGACCGCCAACTGCTGCGGCGCTCCGGTGGTAAGACGAGTGGCCGTGACCGACATCGCGCCGGCATTGTTGACCGCGTCGGTGATTGCCACGGCGCTCCGGCCGTCGCCCTCGATGAGGCGCAATTGGGCGGGTGAAAGCGCTGCCAGAACCGACAGTGCTTCGGCGTCCTGAGGGGCGGCCACGCCGTCCGACATCACGACGAGTGTTCCGGGACGGTTTCCGTTCATCGCTTCGCTGATGGCCTCGGCGGCGCGGGCGCGATCGGGAACCAGAGGCTTCGGGCGTGCTGCGGCGAGCTTTTCGCGGGCGGCTGCGGCGGTGCCGGGGACGGCGTCGTGGCTGGGATCGGCCGTAAAGGCGATGGAGACCGGCACATCGGCGCTTTCTGCGTCGTCGACCAGAAGATTTGCCGTCTGGACGCGCCGTTCCCAATCGGCGGCACTTGCCCAGCCGTTGTCGATGACGAGCACCAGCGGGCCGTCGGTATTCAACGAGTTGACACGCGGATTCATCACCGGATCGGCAATCGCCAATATCACGGCGGTGGCAAGAGCCATGCGCAGGAGCGTCAGCCACCAGGGGCTCTTCGAGGGCGTTTCTTCGCGCTTCAGGACGCTCGCCAGGATCTTCAGCGGCGGGAAGACCTCCGTCTTCGGGCGCGGCGGCGTGAGCCTCAGCAGCCACCAGATGACCGGAAGAGCGATCAGGCCGAAGAGGATGGCGGGGTTTGCAAAGATCAAACCGCTCATGCCCTGCCTCCCGGTTTCTGTGCCGGCAGGCCGGACAGATAGCCATGCACGGCGACGAGCGCTTCGGAAGCGAGATGATCGGTCCGGTGGAAGACGAAGCTCCATCCGAGCCGGCGCAGCCCATCGCCAAGGGCCATGCGCCGGGCGAGATAGGCGCGCTGATAATCCTCGCGGATCATTTCTGCGCGGCCAGAGACCAGCCTTTCACCGGTTTCCGGGTCGGTGAACTCGGTACGGCCGGCATAGGGGAAGGTTTCCTCGGCCGGATCGGCGATCTCGACTACGTGACCGCGCAGGCCGCGACGGCCGAGCGGCGTGATACGCTCCATCACCCTATCGGCATCATCCAGAAAATCGCCGATCAGGACGATATCGCTGTGGCCACGAATCATGCTGGTTTCCGGCAGCCCGGTGGTCAACGGGGCGTGCATGATGGCGGCGGCAAGCCGCTCCGCGGCATTGCGTGCCGAAACGGGCTCCATGATGCCGGGACACCCGATGCGCTCCCCGGAGCGGGCAAGGATTTCGGCAAGCGCCAGCATCAGCACCAGCGCACGGCTTTCCTTTGAAACCAGTGCCAGCGTCGACTTGTACATCATGGAGGGAGACATGTCGGCCCAGAGCCAGACTGTGTGGGCTGCCTCCCATTCCCGGTCGCGGACATAGGTGTGGTCGTCGCGGGCGGAACGCCGCCAGTCGATGCGCGAAAGGCTTTCGCCTTCCGCATAGGGCCTGAACTGCCAAAAATTTTCGCCGATGCCGCGTTTGCGGCGTCCATGCCAGCCCGCAATCACCGTATTGGCGATACGTTTTGCCTCCACCATGCAGTCAGGTACCAGTATGGCACGCGCTTGGGCGCGGGAGAGAACTTCGCTACTCGGTGTCTGCTCTACGATCTGGCCGATGGATGCCACGCATTGTCCTTTCTAACCCGACGGAGGCTATCCGCGCGCCTGCTTCACTAGGCCGCCGATCACGTCGCGTACCGACATGCCTTCTGCTCGCGCCGCGAAGGTGAGCGCCATGCGGTGCTCGAGGACGGGTTCGGCGAGTGCATAGACGTCGTCCAGCGAAGGCGCCAGCCGCCCTTCGTAGAGGGCGCGGGCACGGGCGGTCAGCATTAACGACTGCCCGGCGCGCGGGCCCGGACCCCAGGCGACATGCTTGTCGGTCGAGGCATTGCCGTGTCCGGGGCGTGCGGAGCGAACCAGCGACAGGATCGCATCCACGACCTTGTCGCTTACCGGCATCTGACGGATGAGCACCTGGATCTCCTGCAGGCGGGCAGAATCGATGATGCCCCGCGGCTTTGCTTCCGAAAGCCCAGTGGTTTCGAGCAGGATCTGCCGTTCGGCGGCAAGTTCGGGATAAAGCACGTCGACCTGCAGCAGGAAACGGTCGAGCTGTGCTTCCGGCAGCGGATAAGTGCCTTCCTGCTCCAGCGGATTCTGCGTCGCGAGCACGTGGAAGGGGGCGGGCAGATCATATCGCTGGCCCGCCACCGTGATATGATATTCCTGCATGGACTGAAGTAGCGCCGACTGGGTGCGCGGCGAGGCGCGGTTGATCTCGTCAGCCATCAGGAGCTGGGCAAAGACCGGACCCTTGACGAAGCGGAAGGAACGGCGTCCGGCATCGTCGGTATCCATCACTTCCGAGCCGAGGATATCCGACGGCATAAGGTCCGGTGTGAACTGGATGCGGTTGGAGTGGAGACCGAGGACCGCGCCAAGGGTGCTGACCAGCTTGGTCTTGGCGAGGCCCGGCACACCGACCAGCAGCGCATGGCCGCCGGAAAGCACCGCAAGCAGCGTATTTTCGACCACCTTTTCCTGCCCGAAGATCACCTTGGCGACTTCGGCGCGGATAGCGGCGATATCGGCAAGCGCATTTTCGGCGGCCGCGATGATGGCTTTTTCGTCCAGGACTGCTTCGGTGGAATTCATCATGCCCATGTCGTTCTCCATCATCCGGAACCGGCAGGCTCAGCCGGGTGGTCGTCGGCCGGCGGCGAATCGCTGCGGTGCAGCGCAGACCTCATCTGATCAAACTTATTACCCGAAACATGGCTGACAAGCTCGTTTCGAATGACTATCTCGTGAGGAACATTTGCTTCAGTGATTGATTACGGTTCAACCGGGACTGAAAGATGGCAGCGCAGACGATAAATTCCGCATCCGATGCGGCGGGGCTCGCCGCCCTGATTTCGCGCGCCTCGGAACAGAAGGGGGCGGGAAAAACCGGTCTTCCGCCGGTGGAGAAGTGGAATCCGCCTTTTTGCGGCGATATCGACATGGAGATCCGTGCCGATGGCACCTGGTATTACATGGGAACTCCGATCGGCCGGGCGCCGCTCGTCAGGCTCTTCTCGACGGTTCTGCGCAAGGATGAGGACGGCAGAACCTATCTCGTAACACCTGTGGAAAAGGTCGGCATCCGGATCGCCGACGCGCCCTTCCTGGCGGTCGAGATGCAGGTCACGCTGCGTGAGGGCCGTCAGATCCTCACGTTCAGGACAAATGTCGGTGACGTGGTGGAGGCGGGTGCGGGACATCCGATCCGCTTCGCGATATCAGGCGATAATCGCGAACTCAAACCCTATCTGCTGGTGCGCGGCCGGCTGGAGGCATTGGTGTCGCGGGCGGTGATGTACGATCTCGTGGAGCTCGGCGAGCCCGTGGTGGTGGATGGCGTCGAAATGTTCTCCGTTCGGTCCGGCGGTCAGACTTTCCCCGTGATGCCGGCAGCAGAACTGGATGCCTTGGCGCGATGAATGGATTTGCTCCCTATTCCGCCGCGGATTTTCGTAGGCGGGCACTGAACCAGAATGGCGGTCCGGTGGATCATGCCTGGCGCGACCACGGCGACCACCTTCTCAATCCCGGACTGGTGGACTTCGCTTCTGGCCTGAAATTGAAAGATGCCGCCGTGCTTGTGCCTGTCGTAGACGATGGCGACGAGGCCAAGGTCATCCTTACGCAACGGACATCGACTCTACGGAAGCACTCAGGTCAGATCGCTTTTCCCGGCGGAGCGATCGATCCCGAGGACGTCTCGCCGGAACAGGCGGCGCTGCGCGAGGCGGAGGAGGAAATCGGTCTCGACCGGTCTTTCGTCGAGCCGCTTTCCCGCTTGCCGACCTATTATGCCGCGACGGGGTTTCGCATCACGCCGGTGCTTTCGCTGGTCAGACGCGGCTTCGAGCTGAAACCAAATCCGACCGAGGTGGACGATGTCTTCGAAGTGCCGCTGTCGTTCCTCATGGACGAGGCGAACCATCAACGCGGCAGCCGCGTGTGGGATGGGCATGAGCGGCATTTCTATCTGATGCCCTATGAGGAGCGGAACATCTGGGGCATAACCGCCGGCATTCTGCGAACGCTTTACGAAAGGCTCTATGCATGACCTCGGTTGCCAACGAGGCCTGGTTTCAGGACCCGGCGCTGCAACGTGTGCTTAAGCTATTGAATGCCGATGGCGGCGAGGCTCGCGTTGCGGGCGGGGCGGTTCGTAATGCGCTGATGGGACTGCCGGTTGCCGATATAGACATCGCCACCACGCTTCTGCCGGAACAGGTCATGGAACGGGCGACGGAGGCCGGCATCAAGGCGGTGCCGACCGGGATCGAGCATGGCACGGTAACGCTCGTCGCCAACCACCATCCATTCGAGGTGACGACCCTGCGGCGCGACGTCGAGACCGATGGACGGCGCGCCAAGGTGGCGTTTGGTACCGGCTGGCAGGAAGACGCGGAAAGGCGCGACCTGACGATCAATGCGCTTTATGCCGACGTGAAGGGCGAGGTGATCGATCTTGTCGACGGTCTGCCGGATATCGAAAGGCGCATGGTCCGCTTTATCGGGGACCCCGCGCAAAGGATCGCCGAAGACCATCTGCGGATCCTGCGTTTCTTCCGCTTTTTTGCTCATTACGGGTCCGGCCGGCCTGATGCGGAGGGGCTGAGAGCCTGCGCGCGGGCCAAAGACAAGCTTGCGGCGCTTTCGGCGGAGCGGGTATGGGCCGAAACGAAAAAGCTGCTTTCCGCCGCCGATCCCTCCCGCGCATTGCTCTGGATGCGGCAGGTCGGCGTGCTGACGGAAATCCTTCCTGAAACGGAAAAATGGGGGATCGACAATATCCACCCTCTTGTCGCCACAGAGCAGGCACTGGGCTGGGTAGCCGATCCAATGCTGAGGCTCGCGGCAACCGTGCCTCCGGATGCGGAACGGCTGGAGGGGCTCGCAAAGCGCCTCAGGATGTCGAATGCCGAGGCAGCGAAGCTGACTGGCTGGGCCAGTGCTCCCATGCCGCCGGACGACATCACGGACGTGGTTTTCGACCGGCTGCTTTACCGCCACGGCACAGAAGGCGTCAAAATGCGGCTCAAGCTCGGCCTGTCCCTGGCGCGGGCAGGAGCGCAGGGCGACACGGCTGGGATGCGCAGATCAGCGCGTCTGTCGACGCTTCTTGAAAGGGCCGAGAGATATCAAAAGCCGATCTTCCCGTTTGGAGGCGCAGACGTCATTGCCGCCGGAGTGCCGTCGGGAAAACGTGTGGGCGAAATCCTCAATCAGTTGGAAGAGTTCTGGATCGAGCGCAATTTCAACCCCGACCGGGCAACGCTTGCCGCCCGGCTCGGCGAGATGATCCGCAAATCCCTCTAACGCTGATAGTTTACGGGATCAGGCCGCGGCGGCGCTATCGTCGTTGCGAATGCGCGCCTTGATGTTTTCGATCATGTTTTCGCGAATGGTTTCTTCGCCATGGGCCGTGCGCATGTGCTCCACGGCTCGGCGGACAACTTCGGCATCTTCCTCGGCGCGGGTGTGCCACTGGCAGCCCGGCACGAGAGTTCCGCATTCGAACAATCGCATGACGTCTCCTCCTGTTGCCGTCGGCGGGCGGAAAGAAATTCCTCCGTCTGCCCGCCTTAGAGCGATAACTCGGAACCCGTTCCGCCGTTCCCGCTAGTAATCACACAAGGCCCAGGCTTCGAAGACTGAAGCCTCCTGTGAGGTCCTGTGCCGGCCGGGTTGGTCATTGGCTGGCGCGGTCTCGTAAGCCTTGCCCGCAAGCTGACGCCTTACCTGTTCCACACAGAAGGCATGGGGCAGTTCGCCGCCGCTTTTCACCCGCATTTCTGTAGCGAGGCGTTCGATTATTTGGGGACTGTCGGTGGTTCGGAGCGCGTCCTTTGCATCGGACGCATTTGGCATTGGTATGCTAGTTGATGCAGTCATCGCATCCTCCTCCCGGTGCTACCGAAAGGGAAGCTAGCACAGCGCAGGAAATTTGAAATGACTTTTGTTAAGCTATAGCTAAAACGCCGCAGGTGACGCCGGACCAGGGCGTCTTACGGCCACCTGACTACCGGAGGAAGAGACGACAGGATGGATTCGACATTGCCGCCTGTCTTCAGACCGAAGATCGTGCCGCGGTCATAGAGCAGGTTGAATTCCACGTAACGGCCGCGGCGGATAAGCTGCTCGTCGCGGTCTTCTTCCGTCCATGGCTTGTTGAAATTGGACCGTACGATTTTCGGATAGGCCAGATTGAAGGCGCGTCCGACATCCTGAACGAAGGCGAAGTCGGCTGCCCAGCCGCCTTTTTCCTCGTCGGAATGCAGCCAATCGAAGAAAATGCCGCCGATGCCGCGTGGCTCGTTACGATGCTTGAGGAAGAAATAGTCGTCACACCAGGCCTTGTAGCGGTCGTAGTCGGCCACAGCCGCATGGCGGGTGCAGGTGATTTCCATCACCCGGTGGAAGAGCGTGCTGTCCGGATCGGTCTGGGTGCGACGGCGATCAAGCACCGGTGTCAGATCGGCTCCGCCGCCGAACCAGTTGCTCGACGTCACCACCATCCGCGTGTTCATATGGACCGTCGGCACATTGGGGTTGACCGGGTGGGCGATCAGCGAAATTCCGGATGCCCAGAAGCGGGGGTCTTCCTCTGCGCCTGGGATCTGGCTGCGGAAATCGGGCGAGAATTCGCCAAAGACGGTGGAGGTATGAACGCCGACCTTTTCGAAGACGCGGCCTTCCATCATCGACATCTTGCCGCCGCCGCCTGCGCCTTCGTCGCGCTGCCAGTCCTTCTTCTGGAAGCGTCCCGGCTCCTGATCGCAAAGCGGTCCGGTGAGCTCGTCTTCAAGCGATTCAAACGAGGCGCAGATGGTGTCGCGGAGGCTTTCGAACCACGCCCTGGCGACAGCCTTCTTCTCTTCGATATCCTCGGGCAAGCCCTTGGGTAGTTCCGGCCGTTCCATATTCAGTCCTCTCGCCATCTCCTTGGCGCGATTCGCATTTTTCCCGCTGGCCATTAGCATCTATAGCTTTCGCGGACCATTCCATAGCTTGTCGCGGGTAGAAAATGAGACTCGCAAAGCGTGTCTGCGAGCATTATTCTAAACTTCAGACAGGTGCGGATGAGAGGCTCTCATGGCGAAATTCACACCACCGCCGCTCGACGGGCTGAGGCGCAGGATCCAACGCCACCGGCAGGAGAAAGCCGGCGAGCGCTCCGGAATGTTCGTCCGGGAAACCTTCCTGCTGTCGCGGGAGGAGGCGCGCGAAAAAGCCCGGCAGTGGTTCGATGAATTTCCCAAGGCCGCATACTGGACCGAGGTGGAAAGCTGGCGCCAGCTCGACGGCGACCGCATCGAGTTCACGATGCGGCGGCTACCGAGCGCAGATTGAGCCGCGAAGAAATTTTCCGGATTACCTCGCCTTTGAACCTGGACGCTTGCCGGACCGCGGCGCCCGGCGCATTGGCGGATGCGGTGCGGGAGCCACCGCAACGACCGGTGTCGGGGAAGGTTCCGGCTGAGCTGGAGATGTTTCCAGGGAAGGCTGTTCTTCGCCTTGCTCTTCGACCGATGGCGCAAATGGCGGCTCTTCAGGCGCCGGAACGGTCGATATGGCTGCTTGCACAGGTTCGGCTGGCGCGGCTTCCGGAGCGGTTGCAGCCGGCTGAGCCACTTCTTCGGGAGCTTCGGCGCGAGCCAGAATTTCGCGCAAGACTGCCGTTACCGGAAGATGGCTCGGAAGTTCCGTATTGGTGTGATGCCAGGCCTGGGGAACCACTTCATCATTGTGAATGAAGGTGCGGGAGTTGATCTCGCCGAACCAATCCCATCCTCCCATCACGTCCACCACATCCTTAAACAGGGGCGGCATGGCGATACGGGCGCTGAAGGTCACGATCTTGGCGTTCAGGGCAAGTTTTTCCGCAGCCGCTGCGTCCGTTTCCGCAAGGTCGTAAAGGGCCTCCGACAGAACCAGGTTTCCTTTGGAGTGACCGGTGAGCAGGCGGAAGGACAAGCGGGGATCTGCCAGCATTGCCCTGACAGTCTGCGTGTCGAGGCTGCGGCTTGCGAGCCGCTCGGGGTCGAGGTGCGGTGCGGCTCCAAATTTCGGCCGTCCGGAAAATTCGTCCAGAATTTCAAAGGTATGTCGGATCTGGTTAAGGTAGCCGAACAGGAAGTAGCCGCCCAGCGCCTCGGTTGCCACATCAGCGAGACCGTAACCCGAAACAACAACGGCCACCGGCCGCCCGGCAGCGTTGGCGACATTGCGGGCGAAGGCGGCCGAACCGAGGGCGGAACTTCCCACACCCGCCACGGCGAGGATGTCGATCTTGTCTCCGCCCGCGATGATGAAATCGTCCAGCGTATCATAAAGTTTCAGCAGAGGACCGTCCGAGGGCGGAACGATGAGGATCGCTCCTTCGGCGGCGAGGGAGTCGCTGATGTAGAAGGCCTCTTCCGGCGTGATGGTCTTGATGTCGTAGAAAAGGGAATCCAGCGTTGTGTTGCGCCGCCGCAAGGTTTCAAGGGACAGGTTGCGAAGCGGCGTGTTCTGCAGGCGCTCAGGCAGGCTGAGTGTGCGTGCAAACTGCGTGATGTTGTGAGTGAATGCGGTAGGGAACATGATGGCCTCGTCGGGTAGACGTTCGTTCGTGGCGAGCATTCATGTTCGAAGCTTCTCATAAACATGCTGCACTGCCAACCGCATTTTCGCAGGTGCGACAGCAAGTCCGCTTATCGGGGATCTTCGTAGGTATAAAGAGCGCACATCTCCTCGCTGCTTTTCGGAGGCCTGTTGCCGGTGAAGACGGCGATAGCCGACAGGCCGTCGCCCGCCGCCCAGTTGGCGACATAGGTGACGTCACCGGTTCCGCAGAGCTGGTTGCCGTTTTCGAGCTCGGGGTCGGCAGGATCCTCCACGCGATAGACTGAAGCCGGTATGCGCCTGCCATCGACACGGAAATGATCGGCGACCAGGTCCGAGAAGGCGAGAGATTCTTCGTTTTCGAACGTGATGCTGAAATCGTCCAACCAGATGTCCCCGGTCACGCTCATCGCCGTATTGCTTACCGCCGAGTAATGATCCGCCTGCTGCGCGGCGGCGGGAGAGGTGGCGATCGCCGAAATCAAAACCGGCAAGCTCAGAAGCAGACGAGGAAAACGAGCAGGCATCCATGGACCTTTGCTGCGGGTGGCGTGGGAACCAGGCCGGTTTCGGGCGGGCTTGGCATGGCTGCCATTTAACAGGGTGTTGGTTAAACCTGAACGAAGAAATTCAGGACTTTCTTCCGTAGGCAATCGAGCATCCCGGCGCGTCGTCCCGAATACACCGGCCGCCCTCCCGGTAGAGCGCCAGTGACGAACGACGGGTCAAGGGGCAACTGTCATTTGACATGCAGGTATTTACCTGCATATTCTACCTTCATAGATGAGCGAGATCGATGGGCACGGACAAGGTTTTTAAGGCGCTGGGCGACCCGACACGCAGAAAGCTGCTCGATCTTCTTTGCGAGAAGAACGGGCAGACGCTCGGCCAGCTTTGCGAGAATCTGGACATGGCCCGGCAGTCCGCCACCCAGCACCTTGAGATATTGGAGGCGGCCAATCTAGTGAGCACGGTCAAGCGCGGTCGGGAAAAGCTGCATTTCATCAACCCCGTGCCCCTCTACGAGGTCTACGAGCGGTGGGTGCGGAAATTCGAACATCAGCGGCTCAGCCTGCTGCACGATCTGAAGAAGGAACTCGAAGGAGAGTGATATGACCAAAGAGACAACCAGCTTTGTTTACGTGACCTACATTCTCTCGACGCCCGAAGAGGTGTTCGAGGCCATAACGAAACCGGATGTCGCAAGGCGCTACTGGGGCCACGAGAACGTCTCCGACTGGAGGCCCGGATCGAAATGGGAACATGTTCGCGCCAATGAAGAGCGCAGCGTCGAACTCGTCGGCGAGGTCGTCGAGGTTTCACCGCCCACCCGTCTCGTCATCACCTGGGCGAACGCTTCGCAGGCCTCCGATCCGGCAAGCTACAGCCGGGTGACGTTTTCGATCGAGGAATACGAGAACATGGTCCGGCTGACCGTCAGCCACGACGAGCTCGAAGCTGGTAGCGGGATGGCGAACGGCGTCATGCGCGGTTGGCCGGTCGTCCTTTCAAGCCTGAAATCCTTCCTGGAAACCGGGCAGGGGCTCGATGTTTTCGCCAAGCCGAAATCGGCATGAATTCCTTGCGGTGCCAATCAACAAGTCTGCCAGTGGGAGAATGACAATGACCAAGGCCTATATCGGCGGATGCGCGTGTGGCGCGATCCGCTATGAAACGAGCAGCCAACCCATCTTCGAGAACCATTGCCAATGTCGCGACTGCCAGAAGCGAAGCGGCACCGGGCACGGATCCTATCTGACCTTCCCCCGTCGCGCCGATGTGACGATTACCGGCGAAGCGAACACCTGGCGGGTGACGAGCGATAGCGGCAACGAAAAGATCCATGCCTTCTGCCCGACCTGCGGAACGCCGGTCTACCTGACATTTCCCGCAATGCCGGATCCGATTGCGATCTCCGCGGGGAGCCTCGACGACCCGGCCGCATTCAATCCGCAAGCCGTCACATACAGCATCCGGGGCCATGCGTGGGACACGATCGATGCCTCGCTGCACAGATTCGAGAAAATGCCGCCCCGATAACTCCGCCGCAACTGTTGACAATGTCGGTCAGTTCGACCCGGAGGTGCCAAGCAGCGGGAGTGGGCTACGGGTCCTGAACCTGCTATCCGGCGTGATCTTCCTCGGCGCCGGACAGTGTTTCGATGTCCAGAAGGATCGGCCCGGGCCCGGTCTCGCCGAGGACGTCGTGGGGATTGCGGAGCGGACAGTCCTGCATGGAGAGACAACCGCAGCCGATGCAACCGCTCAGTTGATCTCTCAACGCCGTAAGGCCGGCGATCCGCTCGTCAAGCTGGCGTTTCCAGGTCTCCGACAGCTTTTGCCAGTCCTTGGCAGTGAGGGGGCGGTCGTGGGGCAACACGGAGAGGGCATCGCGGATTTCGGCCAGCGGCACGCCCGTCTTCTGGGCAACCTTGATGATGGCAACCCGCCGCAATATCGACCGCGGATAGCGCCGCTGATTGCCGCGATTGCGGCGGCTCTGGATTAGGCCCTTCTCCTCATAGAAATGGAGCGTCGAGACGGCAACGCCGCTTCTGCGGGCCACGTCTCCGACGGAAAGCTCGAGCTGGATCCGTTCATCGAAATTTTTCTGCATTGCGACCCTTGACCTCAATATTACTTGAGGTTCTATAGCAGGTGCTCCCGTGAAACAAAACCCAGGGAGCGTCGTCTCATGAAGACAGAAACTGCCGGCAGCCTGCCTGCCAATCCGCATTTTTCCCGCAACTCCACCCTGCTTTCGGTCAGCACCTTGACCTTCATGTCCGGGGCGACGATTTCCGCGTCGCTGCCCGGCATTGCCGCACGGTTCTCCGGCTTGCCGAATGTGGAACCGCTCAGGGAGGCGAGGGCCGAAGGAGGCCGCTCATGACCTCGCACGGCTCAGTTGCGCGGTTCGGCGAGGCGAAGGCGGCTTTCGACCAGCATGCCGCTGTCGTCGAGGATCGGATGGGCGACGGACACGATATGGGCGTTGATACGTTTGAGATCGCGCAGCAGATCGAGATGCAGCGAGCTCGTCTGGAGGCTTTCCATCCTGCCATCGCGAAGACGCTCCAGGTGGCGCTCCGCCGATCGTTTCTCGAGGCGGCGGACATCGACCTTGATCTCCATCAGCTGGCGGGCGAGGTTGAAGTCGCCCGTCACGAAGATGGTCTGGGCGGCGCGCAGATTGTCGATGGTCAGATTGAAGAGGCTTTCAAGTTCCTGGTAGCCGTCGTCGGAGAATTTCAGGCCATTCGAGACCTTCTTGCGCACCTGCTCGCAGAGGCCCTTTTCGATGATGTCGCCGATATGCTCGAGGTTGATGGCATAGTCGATGATGGCGATCGAACGGCGCGCGCTCTCGGCATCGAGGCCCTGACGGCCGAGCTTCGACAGGTAGATCTTTACCTCTTGCTGAAGGCTGTCGACACGCTGCTCCAACGCGGCAATCTCCGCAAGCGGCGCAAGGTCGTTGTGCTTGAAGGCATTTTGCGCACGGATCAGCATCCGTTCGATCGCGTCGCCCACGCCCAGCACCTCGCGGGTGGCGTTGGCGAGCGCCATGACGGGATTTCCGAGCGCCTGGGGGTCAAGGAAGCGCGGTCCGCTTTCGACTTCCGGATCCGCCGCGACGAGGCGGGCGGTGATGTCGGATAAAAGCCTTGAAAAAGGCCAGGCGACAAGCGCCAGAAGGATGTTGAAGGCAAGATGCGCGTCAACGGGCAGTTTCGCGGGCGAGAGCGGCAGCGATTGCATGATTTCCGCGCCGAAGCCCGCGAGCGGCAGCGCGATGGCGCAGCCGATGCCCCGGACGATCAGGTTGCCGAGCGTGATGCGCCGGGCAGGGGCCGGCCCGGAGAGTGTGGCGACCACCGGCGGAATGGCGCCGCCGAGATTGGCGCCCAGGACCAGCACGATGATCAGGCCCGTCGACAGGATTCCCGTCGAGGCGAGCGACAGGATGAGCACGATGGCCGCCAGACTGGACGAGGAGACGAAGGCAAGTGCCGCAGAGACGACAAGTGCAACCGGCCAGGCGTTGTCGAGGAGGCCGATGAACGCGCCGAGCGCCGGCGACTGGCGCATCGGTTCGGTCGCGAGGCCGAGCAGCTGCAGCGACAGCAGCATCAGGCCGACTCCGATCAGCGCCGTGCCGGCGCCTTGCCGCGTACCCGAGCGCGCCCGATGGAGAACGAGGCCGATGAGAATGATGAGCGGCGAAAGCCATTCGATGCCGGTAGCGACGAGCCAGGCCGTGACGGCAGTGCCGACATTGGCGCCGAGCAAAACGATCTGCGCCATGCGCGGGCGGATCAGGTTGCGGTCCGCGAAGGAGGCGACGGTGAGCGCGGTTGCGGTGGAGCTCTGGAGCGCGATGGTCGCGATCAGGCCGGACACGAAAGATCGCCAGCCGCTGCGGGTGCCCGTGGCAAGCCCGGCGCGGAGACGGGTGCCGAAAGCTCTCGTCACACCATGCTTCACCTGCCCAAGGCCGAACAGCAACAGCGAGACGGCGCCGAGGAGGTTGATGATGACGATCGTCGATTGCATGCGGATGCTCCTTGGTCCCCGACGGCCGGCGACGGCGCAAACAGGCGGGAATTATAGGTTGCCGGCTAATGAATATAGGCCGGCTGCACACCTGTGCACAGTGCCGTTCGCGACAGTATATGGCTATATTGGTGTAGGATTAGTTCCAGCTGGTTTGACGGAGCGCCTCGCCGGCGATCATCGCCGCCGACATGGCGACATTGATGGAGCGCTGGCCCTCGACCATGGGGATCAGGATACGCGCTTCAGCCGCCTCGTGCACGTGATCGGGCACGCCGGCGCTTTCGCGGCCGAAGAGAAGAATGTCGTCCGCCCGGAATTCAAAACGTGTATAGGGCAGGGCGGCCTTGGTGGAGGCAAGCACGAGGCGGCGGCCATTCTCCTTTCGCCATTCGTCGAAACGCTGCCAGTTGACGTGGCGCTCGAGAGCGACGCTTGCCAAATAGTCCATGCCGGCCCGCTTGAGATTGCGGTCGGAGATGTCGAAGCCGGCGGGTTCGATGACATCGACGCCGAGCCCCAGGCAGGCGGCGAGCCTGAGGATCGTACCGGTATTCCCGGCGATATCGGGCTGGTAAAGGGCGATGCGGAGCGTGGTCATTTCCGGTGCTTACGGGAAACCGGCAACAGGACACAAGTGTTTTCAGTACCCGGCATAGCTGTGACGATCGGGCAACATGAAAGCTGCGGAGGTAATGTTTGCGTCGATTTACCCTTTCCAAATTGTCGTGGACGGGATAGAAGGAACCTGCATTTCAACGCCAGCCGACGGAGGCCTACATGGATATGACCGTGCTCTCGCGCCTCCGCTGCCAGAACATTATTCGTCTGGCCTAGGCGTTTCGCGGTTTCACGCAAACTTTCCCATCTTTGATTCGTTCCGTGGCCGGCACAAGGCCGCGCTATCTTAAATTTCGCCGTCCGCCCCTGGTCTCTACCACGTCCACGGGAGAACGACGGCAGTCCGACTTACGGAGCTTTTTCATGTTCTCGTGGTTCGAACGGCGCATCAATCCCTATCCGGATGAGACGCCTACCTTGCCGCCTTCCGGCCTGCTGGCCTTCTTGTGGCATTATACCAAGCCGGTATGGCCATGGGTCGTGATCATGTCGATCTGCACGATGCTGATCGCGATCGGCGAAGTGATGCTCTTCCAGTTCCTCGGCGACATCGTCGACTGGCTGTCGAACGCCGACCGGGCGACCTTTCTTGAGAGGGAAGGGACGAAGCTCGTCTTCATGGCCTTCGTTGTCCTGATCGCGCTGCCGCTGATTGCCGGGTTCAATTCGCTGATCATGCACCAGATACTGATGGGCAACTTCCCGATGATCGCCCGCTGGCAGATGCATCGCTTCCTGCTCCGGCACTCGATGACGTTCTTCGCCAACGAGTTCGCCGGCCGGGTGTCGACCAAGGTGATGCAGACCTCTCTCGCGATCCGCGAAACGGTGATGAAGGTGCTCGACGTCTTCGTCTATGTCGTCACCTATTTCGTGTCGATGGTGGCGGTCGTGGCGTCGGCCGACCTGCGCCTGGCCGCACCGCTGGTGTTGTGGATCATCGTTTATTCGCTGACGGTCGCCTATTACGTGCCGCGCCTGCGCAAGATCTCGTCCGAACAGGCCGACGCACGGTCGATGATGACCGGCCGTGTGGTGGACAGCTATACCAATATCGCGACGGTGAAGCTGTTTTCGCACGCCGGTCGCGAGGAAGCCTATGCGCGCGATGCGATGGACGTCTTCCTCAAGACCGTTCACGCGCAGATGCGCAAGGTGACCGGCTTCCAGGCGCTGGTTTATTTTTACAACTGTGCGGCGCTGTTCGTCGTCGGAAGCCTGTCGATCTGGTTCTGGCTGGACAGCGCCATTTCGATCGGAGCCATCGCGATCGCCATCGGCCTCGCCATGCGCATCAACGGCATGTCGCAATGGGTGATGTGGGAGGTTTCCGCGCTCTTCGAAAACATCGGCACCGTCTATGACGGCATGTCGATGATGACGAAACCGCATGATGTCGTCGACCAGCGCGAGGCGACCAGGCTTGCCGCGAAGAAGGGCCATATCCGCTACGACCATGTCCGGTTCCACTACGGCAAGGGCAAGGGTGTCATCGATGGCCTGACGCTGGATATTCCGGCGGGGCAGAAGGTGGGCCTCGTCGGTCGCTCGGGCGCCGGCAAGACGACGCTGATGAACCTCCTTCTTCGGTTCTACGATCTGGAAGGGGGGCGCATCACGGTCGACGGTCAGGATATCTCCGCTGTCACGCAGGACAGCCTGCGCTCGCTGATCGGCGTGGTGACGCAGGACACCTCGCTGCTGCATCGCTCGATCCGCGACAACATCGCCTATGGCAAGCCGGATGCCAGCGATGCGGATATCATCGAGGCGGCAAAGCGGGCGAATGCCTGGGAGTTCATCGAGGGACTTTCCGACATGCAGGGACGCCAGGGGCTCGAAGCGCATGTGGGCGAGCGGGGCGTGAAGCTCTCGGGCGGCCAGCGGCAGCGGATCGCGATCGCCCGCGTGTTCCTGAAGGATGCGCCGATCCTGGTGCTCGACGAAGCGACCTCGGCGCTCGATTCCGAAGTCGAGGCGGCGATCCAGGAAAACCTCTTTGCGCTGATGCAGGGCAAGACGGTGATCGCGATCGCCCACCGGCTCTCGACCTTGACGGAAATGGACCGGCTGATCGTACTCGACCGCGGCCGGATCGTGCAGGCCGGGACGCATCAGGAACTGGTCGCTTCCGGCGGCATCTATGCCGACCTCTGGAACCGCCAGTCCGGCGGCTTCCTCGGCGATCACGCGCTCGAAGACGAGGCGGCGGAGTAATCCGCCGCTTCTTCCATCATTCTCCTTCCCTCATGGCCGAAGTTACGAAAATGTAAGCCGGTCATCCGTCCATTCTCCTTTGCCGGAGAGGGGAATCCGCCTATATCGGGGTGATGTTGAAAACGGTCTTCCGCACTTTCGAAAACTGGATCAAGCCGTTCGAGAGGCGGGACGACCTGAAGCCGCCTGCCGGCCTGATAAGCTTCATCTGGTTTTACGTGCGGCAGGCCAAGCTTCCCTTCTTCGCCATGCTGGTGCTCGGCGGTCTTGCCGCGGGCGTCGAAGCGGCGATGTTCTGGTATGTGGGCCGGCTGGTCGATATCCTCGATACGGCCAAACCCGCGGACGGCTGGTCCGGGCTCTTTGCCGAACATGGGACAGAGCTGGTCGTCATGGCGCTGGTCGTTTTCATCGGCCGCTTCCTGATCGGCCTGTTCACCGCGCTGGTCGATCAGCAGATCATCACGCCCGGTTTCTACAACCTGGTGCGCTGGCAGTCGTATATCCATGTTTCCCGCCAGTCTCTGAGCTTCTTCCAGAACGATTTTTCTGGCCGGATCGTCACCAAGGTCTGGTCGGCGGGGCAGGCGACGGGGGACGTGCTGACGTCCTTCATGGAAAGCGTCTGGTTCGTCGGCATCTATTCGGTCTCTACGATTGCCCTGGTGGCGCAACTGGACTGGCGCCTAGCTGTCGTGGTCGTCGCCTGGCTTTCGATATTTGCGGTGCTTGCGAAATATTTCGTGCCGCGCATCCGCGAGCATTCCAAGGCATCGGCAGAGGCCGGTTCGATGATCAGCGGGAGGATGGTGGATGCCTATTCCAATATCCAGACGCTTCGTCTCTTCGGCCGCGACGAAGCCAACGACCGCTACATGCGGTCGGGCTTTGAGACTTTCCAGGAGACGATCATCGCTTTTACTCGCCTGCTCACCAGCGTGCGAGCCTCGATGGCTTTCCTCTCCGGCACGATGATCGTCACCATGGCCGCGATGAGCGTGCATCTCTGGCTGTCGGGGCTGATCAGCTCCGGCGCCGTCGCCTTCACGCTGGCGCTGATGCTGCGGCTGAACTTTCTCCTCGGCCGATTGATGACGCAGCTGAACAGTATCATGCGCAATATCGGCACGATCCAGAATTCCGCGGAACTGATCTCGCAGCCGATCGGGCTCGTGGATGCGCCGGATGCGGCGCCGCTTGTCGTCACGCGTCCGGAAATCCGGTTTGAGAATATCAGCTTCCATTACGGCAGGCGGAGGGGCGTCATCGACAACCTGTCGCTGACGATCCGGCCGGGAGAAAAGATCGGCATCGTCGGACGCTCGGGCGCCGGCAAGTCGACGCTCGTCAACCTGCTGCTGCGCTTTTACGACCTCGAAGGCGGGCGCATCCTCATCGACGGCCAGGATATTGCCAAGGCGACCCAGGAATCGCTGAGAGCGCAAATCGGCATGGTGACGCAGGACACTTCGCTGCTGCACCGGTCGATCCGCGACAATATCCTGTTCGGTCGGCCGGATGCGACGGAGGAGCAGCTTGTCGAGGCGGCGCGAAAGGCGGAGGCCGACGCGTTCATCGCAGCGCTGGAGGATCAGCGCGGCCGCAAGGGTTTCGATGCGCATGTGGGCGAACGGGGCGTCAAGCTTTCGGGCGGTCAGCGGCAGCGGGTTGCCATTGCCAGGGTGATGCTGAAGGACGCGCCGATCCTGGTTCTGGACGAGGCCACCTCGGCGCTCGATTCCGAGGTCGAAGCCGCCATCCAGTCCAATCTCCAGCGGCTCATGCACGGCAAGACGGTCATGGCGATCGCCCACCGGCTCTCCACGATCGCGGCGCTCGACCGGCTGATCGTCATGGACCAGGGACGGATCATCGAAGAAGGCTCGCACGGCCAGCTCATCGGCCGCGGCGGCCTCTATGCTGAGCTCTGGGCACGGCAATCGGGGGGCTTTCTGGCGGCGGATGCGGCCCAATAGGATCAGGGTGCGGGGCCGGTAATGGCGATCTCGGCCATCAATCCGTAGTGGTTCGACCCGTGGGCGTCGGCAAGCCGCGTCAACGACTTTATCTTTAACGGTGGCCGCGCATAGACGTGGTCGATGGGGACGCCGAAGACGCCCGCGCGAATGGGCCAGGTCGCCGGCTCCCATTCCACCGTCTTGAGCCCGGTCAGGCGCAGGAAACGTCGCATGTTCGGCGCGAGGCTCGACGCGTTGAAATCGCCCGATAGCAGAAGCGGGCCTTCCGCTTCCGAAATCGCCAGAGCGGCACGGATCAGTTCCTGCGAGTGAAAATTGTCGAAATAGGGCTTCGTCGTGTGGATCCCGACGAGATTGACGGTCCGGCCGGCAACAGTGACCTTTGCGAGAATGAAGCGCGAGGGGAAGATGTCGCTGAGGCTGCGGACGATCGGCGTTTCGATCGGTGTCTTGGATAGCATCAACTGATCGCAGAGCGGAATGATGACGCCGCAGCCCACGCGGTAGGGATATGTCTTCGCCAGTTCATCAAGGTGAACGCGCAGCGGAGCCGCCTCCATAATGTTGACGAGATCGGCGCCCGATCCCGCAATGGCGCGGACGATGTCCCCAGCGTTTTCGTAGTTGTCGTTGAGGATGTTGAAAGAGAGAAGACGGACGGTCGGCGCTTGGGCCTCCTCCGCGGACGGCACTGCGGCAAACTCCCGGCCCATCAGCACCGCGTGGCCGGTAAAAAGAAGTGAGGCGGCAAACAGCAACCAGACGGAGAAGTGCCGCTTCACCGCCAGGGCAAGGATCATGGCGAGGACGCACAGCGCCGCTGCATGCAGCTGCAGGCTGTAAAGCGTTGCCAATATCCAGTGAGGATGGACGTAGCGGGTGCCGATTGCGGCAAGAACAAGCGACACGATGACGCAGATGGCAACCGATAATGCTTGTCTCATTCAGGTCCGTCCGCAGCGGCCGCCTTTCGCCGTGCGGTTCGCCTATCATGCGCTCCGGTCTGTTGCAATGCGGTGGGCTCGAAAGCGGTTAACGGTCGGCCCGGCGATTTTCGATCGAGCGCCATGAAAAACCGAGATTTCGGGAGGCGCGGGATCGGTCCATTCTCGTGTCTGGGAGGCTTGTAGCGACCGCGTTACTAGAGCGCCGCAACCGTTCAGTTTTCCCGCGACAAACTGGCCCGCAGCACTTGCCAAGACTGGACATATTTTGCGATCAAGCATAGAACGCGCCGAATTGCCGGGGAATCTATGTTCGAATTGTGTTCAACCGAGATTCGCCTGGGACGGGAGCAATGCGGTTTTCGCGAATTGCGTGAGAAGGAAGATTGAGCCGTGAGCGAGCACGAGACACATAGCGAAACACTGGGCGAGCCTACGCGCCGTGATTTCCTTTACCTGACGACCGGCATGGCCGGCGTGGTCGGCGCGGTATCGGTCGCTTGGCCTTTCATCGATCAGATGCGTCCGGATGCCTCGACGCTGGCGCTGGCTTCGATCGAGGTGAATGTCGGAGCGCTCGAGCCGGGCATGTCTCTGACCGTCAAATGGCGCGGCAAGCCGGTCTTCATCCGGAACCGTACGCCGAAGGAAGTGGAAGAGGCGAATGCCGTTGCCTTGGCTGACCTGAAGGATCCTGTCGCCCGCAATGCCAACCTTCCGGCCGATGCAGAAGCGACGGCAGTTGATCGTTCGGCTGGCGAAGGCAAGGAAAACTGGATCGTCATGATCGGCTCCTGCACCCATCTCGGTTGCGTTCCGCTCGGCCAGGCCGGCGATTTCGGCGGATGGTTCTGTCCCTGCCACGGCTCGCACTACGACACGGCGGGCCGTATCCGCAAAGGTCCGGCGCCGGAGAACCTTGCCATTCCGACTTTCACGTTTACGTCCGACACAGTGATCCAGATCGGGTGAGGGGATAAATACTTATGAGCGGTCATTCCACATACCAGCCATCGACCGGCATCGAAAAGTGGATCGATTCGCGGCTTCCGCTGCCGCGCATGATCCATGACAGTTTCGTTTCCTACCCCGTTCCCCGCAATCTCAATTACGCATATACCTTCGGTGCCATGCTGTCGGTCATGCTGATCGTGCAGATCCTGACGGGCGTTGTGCTTGCGATGCACTATGCCGCAGCGACTGGCGTCGCCTTCGACAGCGTCGAAAAGATCATGCGCGACGTGAACCACGGCTGGCTCCTGCGCTATATGCACGCGAACGGCGCGTCGTTCTTCTTCATCGCCGTCTATCTGCATATCGCCCGCGGCCTCTACTACGGTTCCTACAAGGCGCCGCGCGAAATCCTCTGGATCCTCGGCGTCGTCATCTACCTCCTGATGATGGCCACCGGCTTCATGGGCTATGTGCTTCCGTGGGGTCAGATGTCCTTCTGGGGCGCAACCGTCATCACCGGCTTCTTCTCGGCCTTCCCGCTGGTCGGCGAGTGGATCCAGCAGTTCCTGCTCGGCGGTTTCGCCGTCGACCAGCCGACGCTCAACCGCTTCTTCTCTCTGCATTACCTGCTGCCCTTCATGATCGCCGGCGTCGTCGTCCTGCACGTCTGGGCGCTGCATGTCACCGGCCAGACGAACCCGACCGGCGTCGAAGTGAAGACCAAGACGGATACCGTCGCCTTCACCCCCTATGCGACGCTCAAGGACGCGCTCGGCGTATCGGTCTTCCTGATCGTCTATGCCTGGTTCATCTTCTACATGCCGAACTATCTCGGTCATCCGGACAACTACATTCCGGCTGACCCGTTGAAGACGCCTGCTCACATCGTTCCGGAATGGTATTACCTGCCGTTCTACGCGATGCTGCGCGCCATCACCTTCAATGTCGGCCCGATCGACTCCAAGCTCGGCGGCGTTCTGGTGATGTTCGGTTCGATCATCATCCTGTTCTTCCTGCCCTGGCTCGACACGTCAAAGGTCCGCTCCGCCGTCTACCGCCCCTGGTACAAGCTGTTTTTCTGGCTCTTCGTGGTCGATGCGATCATGCTCGGCTGGCTCGGCGCCATGCCCGCAGAAGGCGGCGGACTGCTGGCGCTGCTGTTCAAGGGCGAACTTGCGGGCAACTACGTCGGTTATTCCCAGCTCGGCACGCTCTACTACTTCGGCTTCTTCCTGGTCATCATGCCGTTGCTCGGCCTGTTCGAGACGCCGCGGCGCATTCCAAACTCCATCACGGAAGCCGTTCTCGAAAAGAACGGTAAATCCGCCGCAGCCGCTGCCACAGCCCGCGCCTGACAGTACGCGACCGAGAGGGATTAAAAAAATGAAAAAGCTTGTTGCAAGCCTCGTGTCGCTGGCCTTTCTGGCAGGGTTCGGCGCCGCTTCGGCGGTCGCTCAGGACGATCACGCTGCAGCACCTGCCGGCGGAGAGCACGCGGAAGGCGGCACGCCGCATTATCCGATCCAGCATCCGAAGCAGGTTGACTGGAGCTTTGCCGGTCCGTTCGGCCACTATGACAGGGGCCAGCTTCAGCGCGGCCTGAAGGTCTATACGGAAGTCTGTTCCGCCTGCCATTCCATGAAGCTGGTGTCCTTCCGCACGCTGGAAGACCTCGGTTATTCGGAAGCGCAGGTCAAAGCCTTCGCGGCGAACTACGAGGTTCAGGACGGCCCGAACGACGATGGCGAGATGTTTGCGCGCAAGGCCGTGCCGTCGGACTATTTCCCGTCGCCGTTCCCGAACGTGCAGGCCGCTGCCGCTGCCAACAACGGTGCGGCTCCTCCGGATTTCTCGCTGATCGCCAAGGCGCGCGGCGTCACCCGCGGCTTCCCGCAATTCGTCTTCGATATCTTCAGGCAGTATCAGGAAGGCGGACCGGACTATATTTATTCGCTGCTCACCGGTTATCAGGAGCCGCCTGCCGGTATGGAAGTCCCGGAAGGCACGCACTACAATCCTTATTTCGTTGCGTCCGCATCTCTTGCCATGGCTCCGCCGCTTAGCGCGGATCAGGTGACCTATGACGATGGGGCTCCGCAGACGGTCGATCAGTATGCCAAGGACGTTTCTGCCTTCCTGATGTGGGCTGCAGAGCCGCATCTGGAAGAGCGCAAGCGCACCGGCTTCATGGTCATGGTCTTCCTGGTGATCTTCACCGGCCTGATCTACCTGACGAAGAAGTCGGTCTACGCCAACAAGGAACACTGAGGCTTTCGCCTCGCATGAAAAAGCCGGCAGCGATGCCGGCTTTTTTGTTGGGAGAGAGTTGCCGACTTGATAGGCTAGCCTCCCGCCATCTGCCATTTTTCTCTCGGGGTCTCATGTCCAAATCCGATCTCTCCGCCGCAATCCGTTCCATCCGGGACTATCCGAAGCCTGGCATCATCTTTCGCGACATCACCACGCTGCTCGGCGACGCGGCCGCTTTCCGGCAGGCTGTGGACGAATTGGTGCGGCCTTATGTGGGCCTGGGTGTCGACAAGATCGCCGGCATCGAGGCGCGGGGCTTTATCCTCGGCGGCGCGCTCGCGCACCAGCTCTCGGCTGGCTTCGTGCCGATCCGCAAGAAAGGCAAACTTCCGCATGACACGGTGCGCATCGCCTACAGCCTGGAATATGGCGTCGACGAAATGGAGATGCATGCGGACGCGGTGAAGCCCGGCGAGAAGGTGATCCTGACGGACGACCTGATTGCGACCGGCGGCACTGCCGAGGGCGCTGTGAAGCTGCTGCGGCAGCTGGGCGCCGAGATCGTCTCGGCCTGCTTCGTGATCGACCTGCCGGACCTCGGCGGCCGCAAGAAGCTCGAAACGCTCGGCGTCGAGGTCAGGACATTGGTGGAGTTCGCAGGCCATTAGGGAGGAGGGCGAACGCCAGCCCGGCCTACGCAAACTCGAGAACAGTGCCTTCGTAGCGCATCACCACGTCGCCGTGCTGGTTTACGCCGTCGTTGATGGTCATGTTGATAAAGGTGCCGGAGCGCGAGGTGAGAGGGCGGCTTTCGGTGAGCTGGACGGAATAGGTGATAGTGTCGCCCGCATAAACCGGCTTCAGCCACTGAAGCTTCTTGAATCCGGCGGAGGGACCGAGCTTCGGAGCGATGAGACCTTCGCTCTCAAGGCGCGCGACCTCTTTCGTCCAATAGGCAATGTAGGTCTTCATCCAGCCGGCGCAGGTGTGCCAGCCGGAGGCGCAAAGGGCGCCGAAGACATAGTCCTTCGCCGCTTCCGCATCCACGTGAAAGGGCTGCGGATCGAACTTTTTCGCGAAACGGATGATATCCTCGGTGGTGAAAAGCAGGGTGCCGGTGACCACTTTGCGGCCCGGCGGGGAGAGTTCGATCAGCCTCATGCGGCGTCCTCGCGGGCCGCGCGCAAGCGCATCATGATGGGGTTTTCCCCGCGCATGACGATCTCGCCACGCTGGTTCTCCACCTGATGAAGGAACCTCACGAGGCCAATACCGGGGCGCGAGCGCAGGGGGCGAGACTCCAGAACGGTGGACCTGCCGGAAAGCGTATCGCCGGCAAGCACCGGCTTCTTCCATTCCATGAATTCGATGCCGGGAGAGCCTTCAGACGAGGAACGCGACAGCCAGCCGTCGAACATCATCCGCATGAATACACTGGCCGTGTGCCAGCCGGAGGCCGATAGCCCGCCGAGAATGCTGGCCCTGCCGGCTTCCTCCGACAGGTGCATGGGCTGCGGATCGAACTCCCCGGCGAATTCGATGATTTCGCCGGCCGTCACCAGTTTCGACGCGAGGGGAAAAACCCGCCCGGCCGTAAAGTCCTCGAAATAGAATTCGTTTCCCGCCATGAGGCCCTCCCGCCCTCGATATCAGGTGTTGAAGCGGAAGTGGATGACGTCGCCGTCATTGACGACATATTCCTTGCCTTCGTCACGCCCCTTGCCGGCTTCCTTGGCCCCGACTTCACCCTTGAAGTTGATGTAATCGTCGTAGGAGATCGTGAACGCACGGATGAAGCCGCGTTCGAAGTCGGTGTGGATGACGCCGGCGGCTTGCGGCGCCTTGGTGCCGCGCACGATCGTCCAGGCGCGTGTTTCCTTGGGGCCGACGGTGAAATAGGTGATCAGGTCCAGCAGATGGTAACCGGCGCGGATCAGCCGGTCCAGGCCTGCTTCTTCAAGCCCGAGCGCGGAGAGAAATTCCTTGGCCTCCTCTTCCGGAAGTTGCGCCACTTCGGACTCGATCGCGGCCGAGATGACGACGCATTCGGCGCCCTGTTCCTTGGCCATCGCCGCGACGGCCTCGGTGTGCTTGTTGCCGGTCGATGCATCG
Organism: Neorhizobium sp. R1-B; assembly: GCF_004368875.1. NCBI lineage: Bacteria > Pseudomonadati > Pseudomonadota > Alphaproteobacteria > Hyphomicrobiales > Rhizobiaceae > Neorhizobium > Neorhizobium sp. R1-B. Next base: position 118,449 of record NZ_SOEM01000003.1, on the reverse strand, counting down.
GCCTCCGCGACGTTGCAGACGTAGAGAACCGGGTGCGAGGTCAGAAGGTTGAGGCCCTTCAGGATCTCGATCTCTTCGGGCGCCAGCGTCTTCAAAAGCAGCCGGGCCGGCTTGCCGTCGTTCAGGAGCTTGATCACCGCTTCCATCACCGGCAGCTGCGCGATCGAATCCTTGTCCTTGCCGGTCGCCCGCTTGCGGGTCTGCTCGACACGGCGTTCCAGGCTTTCCAGATCGGCGAGCATTAGCTCGGTCTCGATGGTGTCGGCGTCACCGACCGGATCGATGCGGCCTTCGACATGGGTGATGTCGTCATCCTCGAAGCAGCGCAGCACATGCACGACCGCGTCGACTTCGCGGATGTTGGCCAGGAACTTGTTGCCGAGGCCTTCACCCTTCGACGCGCCGCGCACCAGGCCGGCGATATCCACGAAGGAGATGCGCGTCGGGATGATTTCCTTGGAGCCGGCGATTGCCGCAAGCTTCTGCATGCGGGGATCGGGAACGGCCACTTCGCCCGTGTTCGGTTCGATCGTGCAGAAGGGATAATTGGCGGCCTGCGCTGCCGCCGTCTTGGTGAGTGCGTTGAAGAGGGTGGACTTGCCGACATTCGGCAGGCCCACGATACCGCATTTAAAACCCATGGGTCCGGACCCTATATCGCTAGAAATTTCGTTGCTGTGGCTATGGGGGAAACTGTCCTGACGGTCAAGGCTTGGTCGGGACACTGCAAGGCGAAAGGGCCAGAGCGGTTGCCTTGCGGGCAGGGCCATTTGATCTTATTTTAACGGAGAAGGAGTCGGCAATGACCGTTTTCACAGTGACGAAAGAGGGCGAGGTAACGCTCACTCAGGATGTCCTGAAGCGTCTCGGGATGCGGCCGGGCGACCAGGTTGCCGTGGTGGAACGCGCCGACGGAACGCTCGAACTGTCAGCCCTGAAAACCACCGGTAAGGATGTCGTCAAAGCTAAGAAGACAGGCGGACTCGAAGCATTTTTCGGAAGCCTCAAGAATAAGCACAACGTTCACTTGACCATCGAGGAAATCAACGAAGAGATCGCGAAGGCCTGGGCGGGCGAAAATGATCATCGCTGATACGAACCTGCTCCTACGGGCGGTGCTCGATGACGATGTATGGCAGTCCCACCTGGCAAGACGTTATCTTGCCGAGCTTGATGCAATCGCGTTGCCGCTCCCGGCGATTTGCGAATTTGTCTGGGTCCTTTCGCGAAGCTATAAGCTTGATGCACCCGATATAGCATTGTCACTGCGTAAGCTTGTCGATGATCCAAGGATCTCCTGCAATCGCGACGCCGTTGAGGCCGGCCTCGCCTTTCTTGATGCCGGCGGAGATTTCGCTGACGGCGTGATCGAATTCGAAGGTCGACGAGTAGGTGGTGATACGTTTGTGAGTTTCGACAAGCGTGCGGTCGCTATCATCCGCGCAAAAGGCCGCGACTGCCTGTTGCTTTCCGATGCAGGCTGACCTGCCGTTCACCAACCGGTTGCTTGAAATATGGCGGTTGCGGTGCGATATAGCCGGCATGTCTCCCGATAGGATTGCATCGTCAGGAGAGGCCGATGGCCGAGGACACTACCCTAAAACCGAAAACGACCACAAAGCCCAAAGTCGAGCGGCCGAAGCTCTACAAGGTGATACTCGTCAATGACGACTATACGCCGCGCGAATTCGTCATCATGGTGCTGAAGGCCGTCTTCCGCATGAGCGAGGAGACCGGTTATCGGGTCATGTTGACGGCGCATCGCATGGGCACATGCGTGGTCGTGGTCTGCGCCAAGGATATCGCCGAGACCAAAGCCAAGGAGGCCGTGGATCTCGCCAAGGATGCGGGTTATCCGCTGATGTTCACGACGGAACCCGAGGAATAGGGCTTATTCCCCGGCTTGGACGCCCAGTGCTTCGGCGCTGACCCAGAAGACGGCATCCTGGGATTCCGCCGTTTCCAGCCACAGCAGTTCGAGATCCGGAAATTCCTCTTCAAGGATCTCCCGCCCCGAGCCGATCTCGCAAAGCATGCCACCGCCCGGGTTGAGGTGCTTTGGCGCTTCGGCAAGCAGCTGCCGGACGATATCGAGCCCGTCTTCACCCCCATCGAAAGCCATGGCGGGTTCGGCGCGGAACTCGTCTGGAAAGCCTTCCATTGCCTCATGATCCACATAAGGCGGATTGGTGATGATCAGATCGTATTTCTTCTTGCCCAGTGGCGCGAACAAGTCCCCTTCATAAAGGCTGACCTGGCCCTCGACCCCGTGCTCCGTGACATTGAGTTTCGCGACTTCCAGCGCATCGGGAGAGAGGTCGACAGCGTCGACTTCCGCATTGGGAAAGAACTTGGCCGCCAGAATGGCAAGGCATCCGGAACCGGTGCAGATGTCGACCGCGCTTTCCACGCTGAGGGGATCCGGGAGGAAGGACGAGCCTTCCCCGCTCAGGTATTCGGAGAACAGGATTTCGCCGATATGCGAGCGCGGCACGATGACCCGCTCGTCCACGTGGAAACGCACGCCCTGAATATAAGCATGGCCGGTAATGTACGACGTTGGTTTGCGGGTTGTGACGCGCGCCTCGATCCGCTCGGCGAGGAGACGGCGTTCAGCCGGCAGCAGGCGCGCATCGAGAAACGGATCGAGCGCGTCGATCGGCAGGTCGAGCGAATCGAGGATAAGAAACGCGGCGTCGTCACCCGCCGTCGTCGTGCCGTGCCCGAAGCTCAGGTTGGCCGCGTTGAAGCGGGAGATGGCGTAGCGCCAGTAGTCGCGAAGCGTGAAGAGCTCGCCGGTGACGTCGCTCGGGTTGGTAGCCTTGTTCATTCCAGATTTTCCGATTGTATCTGTTTTCTCGGGAAGCAGCCGGAGCCGTCTCACTTACCCTTGTCGCCGAACATCTTCTTCAGGATCTCGGCCATCGGGCCGCTAGTCGGGATATTCGCCTTGGCGCCGCCGCGGGCCTGATGAATATGCGATTTGCCGGCCAGCTTCGGTTGCGTGGCCTTCTCGGCCTTCGGCTTCTCGTCGTCCGGTTTGCTGCCGATGGCAAGCGCCAGCTTATTCATCAGCTGCGAATCCTCGGCCTTCACCAGCATCTCGGCATTGTCTGCGATCGCGTCGAGGAGAGGCGAAAGCCAGGACTGATCGGCCTTGGCGAAATCGCCGAGCACGTGATTGTGCACCAGTTCCTTGACGCCGGGGTGGCCGATGCCGAGGCGCAGGCGCCGATAGTCCTTGCCGCAATGGGCGTCGAGAGACTTGATGCCGTTGTGGCCCCCGTGGCCGCCGCCTGTCTTGATGCGGGCCTTGCCGGCGGGCAGGTCGAGTTCGTCATAGATCGCGACGACGTTTTCCGGGCCGAGTTTATAGAAACGCATCGCTTCGCCGACGGCTTCGCCGGAGAGGTTCATGAAGGTCTGCGGCTTCAGCAGCAGCACCTTTTCGCCGGCGAGTTCGCCTTCGGAGATTTCTGCCTTGAATTTCTTCGACCACGTGGAAAAGCCGGGCCGCCGCTGGATCGCGTCGACCGCCATGAAGCCGATATTGTGCCGGTTGCCCGCATATTTGGAACCGGGGTTGCCGAGACCCGCAATGATAAGCATGAAGAAATCCGTCCTTCGCTGATGGTCTTCACCAACGCGAAACGCCGGCAATGTCAACCGGTTTCATTGTCGAGCAGTGCTACTTGGGCTGGTTGATGCCGTAACGGTTGAAGATGGCGGTCTGAACGCCGTCCTTGATGAGCCTGTCGAGATTGGCCTGCATCGTCGTGATCAGCTCATCGGGCGTGGCCCTGTTGCAGGCAATGCCGAGATCCTGCTCTGAAAACACAAACACTTTCTCGACTGCGGTTCCGGCCGCTCTAAGCTTTTCGTAGGCGCCTTCCGACATGGGCATCATCTCGATGCGGTCCTCAAGCAATTTGCGAAGCGTCGTATCGAAGTCGGAACTGAGGTCGATCTTCGGGAAGCCGAAGCTCCTTAGAAGACCTTCGGTATAATCGGCACGATGGGTGCCGACCGTATAGTGCTTGGCTTCGTCCATTGTGGTCGCCGAAACTTTCGAGCTGCCGTGCCGGACCAGAATATTGCGGTCAATGAAAAGCGGAACCACCCACTTAAACCGGGCCTCGCGCTCCGCTGTTCGGGCTGCCGCGAAGATACAGTGGTCGGCTTGCGTTTCCGCCATGGCGATCGCTCGGGCCCAGGGCAGGATTTCCAGTGTGTATGGAACCTGGGTCTCCCGCATGATGATCTCGATCTGGTCGATGCCGGCGCCGCGATATTTGCCCCCCGGTTCCTGATAGCTGAAGGGCGGGTAGGATTCGGTCATGAAGACAACGGGGGTCTGGGCAGCGATACCAGACGCGAAACTGAAACTGGCGAGAAGCAGTAATGCCCTTTTCATCTGTTCCCCTCCAAACGAGCACGTTGTCTTCCTGACTCAGCATGTCGTCCGGCGGAGACGATGCTCTAACTCGCCATGGACCTCACTTCGGCCTGCCGGGCAGATAGGGCCGAGACCAGTTCGGAAATTTCGCGGGGCCTCGAGAAGAGATAGCCCTGAGCGTAGTCGATGCCCATCTGGCGGAGCAGCGCGCGCTGATCTTCCGTTTCAACGCCCTCGGCGACGACCTTGCAATTCATCTTATGGGAAATCGCGCTTATCCCTTCGACCAGCATCCGATTCTTGGTGGAGATATCGCCGGCCTGTTCCGTCAGCGAGCGAATGAAGGACTGGTCGATCTTGACGATATCGACCGGGAAACGGCTCATATAGCTGAGCGAAGAATAACCTGTTCCGAAGTCGTCGAGTGCGATGCGGCATCCGAGAGTGTGAAGATCGTTGAGGATGGTGCGGATCTCGGGATTGTCATGCATCAGCACTGCTTCGGTGATCTCGATGACGAGGCGGGAAGGTTCAATGCCGTGACGGCCGATCAGTCCGGCAAGGCGGGCGAGCAGGCCGGGCTCGAACTGCAGCGGCGAAAAATTGACGGCGACATAGGTTTCTTCCATCCCGGGCAGGTGCGAAACCCGGGCAAGGTTGGCCATCGCCTCTTCCAGGATGAGGTTGCCGATCTGGCCGATGGTCCCGGTTTCCTCGGCGACGCTGATAATGCCTGCCGGCGACAGCAAACCTTTGCGCGGATGACGCATGCGCATCAGCGCTTCGAAGCCCGATGGCATGTCCGTGTCGATGTCGACGATCGGCTGGAAATGTGCCTCGAACCAGTTGGCGGCAATGCCGGCTTCGATATCGCTTTCGATCTCGGCCCTTTCCCGTGTCTGGTCCAGAATGGCCGGATCATAGACCTGCGACCCATTCTTGCCGTCGCGTTTGCGGGCATACATGGCCATATCGGATTTCTGCAGGAGTTCTGCGGCGCTGGCGGCATGGGTGGGATAAAAGGCGAGACCGATGCTGGCGCTGAGCCGGACGCCGGTGCCGTGCGCGCAGAACGGCACCTCGAACATGTCGACGATCGTCTGGGCCAGGTCGATCGCGCGATGCTGGGCGTCGGCGCCAGCAATCAGGATTGCGAACTCGTCGCCCCCGAGACGCGATGCGCTGTCGTTCTCGTGCAGCATCGGTTTTGTTCGTTCGACAAACTGGCACAGGATGGCATCCCCGGCGGCATGGCCGAGATTGTCGTTAATCGCCTTGAATCGGTCGAGATCAACGAAAAGGCACGCGACTTCGGTTTCTGCCTCATCCGCCTCGGCAATCTTCCGGTCGAGCATCGCCTCGAAGCCCTGGCGGTTCAATAGCCCGGTCAGGTGATCGGATATGGCCTGCTGGTGATTGCGCAGTTCCGATTGCTTCAGCTCGGTGACATCGGTCATGACGCTGAGCGATCCGGGAATGCTGCCGCTTGCGGCACTCAATTCGGTTTCGACGATCAGAACGTCGATCATGCGGCCATCGGCACAAAGGAAGCGGACCGTCACCTCGATCACCGGACCGCTCGATTTTCCCTGTACCTTGCGCTCGTGGTAGATCTCCCTGTCTGCGGGAGCCACGAGATCGGCAAAGGGACGATTGATCACATCGTCGCGGCGATAACCGGTGGCAAGCAGCCAATAGTCGCTGACGGCAGCTATCTGGTCGCTGCGGTCAAGCGAGAACAACATGGCCGGAGTGAGATTGTAGATCTCCGTCGTCTGCTGATGTGCCCGTTTCAGTTCCCGTTCCTCGCGTTCGAGGAGGCTCTGCATCTCGTTGAAGCTTTTGGCCAGCCGGCCCATCTCGTCATTGGAGCGCCAGTCGACGTGGTGGCGCGAGCCGAGGCGGCGGGTTGCCTCGATAGCGGCCGTCAGCCGCATCAGCGGCTTGATCACCATCACGCGGTTGCCGAGGATGGCGGCTCCAAAAACGGTCAGGATGGCGATGATGAAGATGGAAATGAAGGCCATTTCCATCTCGTGCAGGGCGGAAAACCATCCTAGCTTTGGCACGTAGACGGTGATGCTGCCGACATTGCGCATTCCCTGCTGGGATTTGTAGAAGATCGGCTCGGAGATCGATTGCAGCCCGCGGAAATCAACCGGGTTGACATCCACCTCTGCAATATTGAGCTTGCCGGTGTTGTCGTTGATCTGCACGCCGAAAATGGCGGAGTCTGCGATGAGTACGGAGGCGATTTGGCGGATGCTGTCGGTGTCCAGGTCCCAAAGCGGCTTCCCAAGCGCCTGGGAGTTGGTGATCAGCATGACATTGACATGCTCACCCTGGTTCTTGGCTGCCTGTTGCGAAGAGAGCGCCAGAAACAGCGTGAAAAGCGGAGCGACGACGACCAGCAGGGCGCCAGAAATGATCGCGATGAAACGACTCTCCACAGAACGAGTCATTCGTCTTTCCCGCACTTATCCTCCGGTGATGCCGGATTGTTCCCTTATCCTCAAACTCAGTTCATGCTTTCACGCATTGATTAAACTTCACTGAACCGGGCTGGCGAGATTTGTCCGGTTGTAGAACCGTAGTAAAGAAGTTGTATATTCTGCAATAAAAAACCCGCCTTCGGACGAAGGCGGGTTCTTTTGTTGGATTGTCTGCTTCGTTATTCGGAAGCAGGCGCTTCTTCTGCAGCTTCTTCGACGCCGCCAGCCGGGGCAACGATCGTGGCGATGGTGAAGTCGCGGTCAGCGATGACCGGACGAACGCCCTTCGGCAGCTTTACCGCGGAGATGTGGAGGCTGTCGCCGATCTTGGCGCCAGCCAGATCGACCGTGATGAATTCCGGAATGTCGTTGGCCGGGCAGTAAAGCTCGACTTCGTGACGAACGACGTTCAGGACGCCGCCGATCTTGACTGCCGACTTCTCTTCGTTGACGAAGTGAACCGGAACTTCGACCGAAACCTCGGTGTCGCCGGAAACGCGCAGGAAATCGACATGCATGGTGAAGTCACGGACCGGATCCAGCTGGTAATCCTTCGGGAGAACCTGGATCTTCTGGCCTTCGACTTCGATGGTTGCGACGGTGGTCATGAAACCGCCGGCGTGGATGCGCTTCGTCACTTCGTTGGTCGAGAGTGCGATCGCGAGGGGGGCCTGCTTGTCACCATAGATGACAGCGGGAATCAAACCGTTGCGGCGAAGTTCACGGGAGGACCCCTTACCTACCCGTTCGCGCGCCTCGGCCTTGAGCTCGTATGATGCGTGGCTCATGGCATATCCTTTCGAGGTTGTCTGGAGAGTTTTTCCCGGCGAGGTCGCCGCGTCAAACCGAAGGGCATCGTCCGATGCGCTTCATCCGCGTTGCCTCCAAGGGTGTCTGCGCGGACGGGCGGGCTATAATACAAAGGCGCCGGAAGCGCAAGTATTGCGGTCGCTTAACAATACCGAGCTTGACTTCTCTTCTACCTTATCCAAATTCACGCCTCGGTCAACGAGGGAAGGGGCCTCAGGAAATGCGTCGGATATGGATTGCAGCGAGCGTAGCGGCAGTGTCTTTTGTGCAGCCGCTTGCAGCAGCAGAAATCAACGATCAGGGTGCTCGCAAACTTCGCGACGACCTCAGCCATTATTTGCCCGAGGAGGTGCGGAACGGCGGGTTTCTGACAGTTATCCCTTCCGGAGAGCGCTACGAAATCAAATACGATTTCGCCAAGCTTCTCGGCGATATCGGGAGTGGAGACTTTTCCATATCCGGCCTGACACCTTTCTCCGTTTTTGCGGCGCCGGTGAACGGCGGGCTGTGGAAGCTCAACAGCGACAGCGACCTGAACGTCTCCATTCAGGGCAAGATGCCGGACGGCAAGTCCACCGATCTCACCTATTCGGTGACCGATGCGGTCTTTTCGGGCATTTTCGATCCCGCGATCAGCTATCTTCGTTCGGGCGAGATGACATCCGGGCCGATCCGTATCGTATCCAAGACCGGAGCCGAAGAGCTTGAGGCGAGCTTTGCCGCCATGAATTATTCCCTCACGTCGACCGGGGCTGCGATAGCTGGCGCCACCGATTTCCGGGGCAAGGGGGCATTTTCGAGATTCTACGAGCGGGTTACCACCGCCGAGAACCCGCCAATACAGATCCGTGCCGAGAGCCTCGACTTCGACGTTGGTGTCGAGGGCGTCGTGCCGGAAAAGATCCGAAATCTCGTTTCGTTCGGGCTTGAACTCGTCAAGAATGAAAAACCCTCGCAGGCCGAGCTCGCTGAGCTGAAGAAACTGATCCGTGGCGCGATGCCCTTCTTCAGTTCGCTGTCGGAAAAAATCACCTTCAACCGTTTCGTGGTGGCCAGCCAGATCGGCGATTTCGAACTGGGTAAACTGGATTATACGCTTGCCATGACGGAACCTTCCGAGGCGACGCGAATCGGCTTCGGCATTGGGGTGGAGAACATTTCCGCTCCGCCCGGCCTCATCCCAGAGCTTTATGCGCAGTTGGTGCCTGAAATTGCCGAGATACAGATGGGAATCACCGATCTCAACTTCACCCGCTTTGTCGACACCCTTATGGAAATCGACCTCTCGACCTCCGGCCCCTTGCCCGAGGCGCAAAGCGCACGTCTTGGCGAAGCCTTCCTTCCGGACGGCCAGATCAAGATCGACTTTCCGAAGGTCGTTGCGAAATCCCCACTCTATGACGTCGAGGCTTCCGGAGCGATGAGCGGTTACCCGGACCAGAAGGATCGCTACACGCTCGAGACTTCGATTTTTGCCCGGGACGTGGATAAGCTCATCCAGTACTTCCAACAGGCCGCCAAGGCTGACCCGCAATTCAACCAGGTCTCTTTCGCGGTGATGATGGCAAAGGGAATGGCAAAGACCGAGGCCGACGGTCGCCTGCGCTGGGACATCAAATTCGAAGATGGCAAAAGCCTCACCGTCAACGGGCAGGTACTCCAGTAGGCGGGCTTGGTAGCGCTTGCTAACCTGAGGCTGCGGGTCAGCGGCGAGGCTCGCCGCCTGGTGCATAGATCGTTTTCTGCTCGAAGCGGAACTTGTGTCCGCACTGGCCGCAACGCAGCATGTATTTGCGAGGGTCGGTCGACGGGAATTCGGTGAAGAAGCCGCGCGGTAGTTCGTCGATCCGGAAGTCGCGATTGTTCTGCCGCTTGTCGTCGGTCTCGGATACCTCGGCAAAGCCGGTATTCCCACATTGGGAACATTCGAGTTTTCGGGAATAGCGGTCGCGTGCTGCCATGCGGAATCTCCTGCGTCTGGTCCTTACCTAGTCAAAGCAGCCCGGCAAAGCAAAACACCAGGACGGTTGCCCTGGTGTTTTGCAAGGAAACCTCGTCGTGCCCGCCGGCTCAGCGACGGCATTCTCCCGGCGTGACCGATCGGAAGCCGGCATTCGAGGCCTCGCAGGCATTCGGGAAGGTTTGCCGGGTTGGGCCAAGCTGCCCGCAGACGGGCCGGTATTCCCGGGTGCAGGCGCCGCCTTGATCGGGGCGCTCGGGCCTATCCCAATCCGGACGAGACGGCCTGTCCCAATCGGGCCTGCCGGGACGATCGTCCCAGTCGGGCCGGTCCGGGCGACGCGAGCACTCGCCGGTGCCGACGATCCGAAAGCCGCGCTCGCGCGCCTGGCAGGCATTGCCGAAGGTTTCCAGTCGCCCGCCGCGCTCGCCGCAGACCGGCCGATATTCCATCGTGCACATCTGCGGCCGCGGTTCGGGCCAGGGGCGTGGAGGCGGATTATAACCGCCCGGACCAGGCCCGTCTTCGACACAGCTCGAAAGCACGGGAAGAAGAAGGGCAAGAGCCCATGTCTTCGATCGTCCGGAAAAGCCGTTCATCGCGAATCTCTCCTCGTTGTTGGTACGAGGACCTTATCGAAATACCTGCAGTTGAAAAGCTCAGTCGAACAGGCTGGAGACCGATGATTCCATCGCCGTGCGGTTGATGGCCTCGCCAAGCAGATTGGCGGTGGTGATCACCCGGATATTGGGGGCCGACTGCACGGCCGTGGTCGGCTGGATGGAATCGGTGATGACAAGTTCGCGCAGCTTGGATGTCGCGATGCGCGTGACGGCGCCGCCGGAGAGGACGCCGTGGGTGATGTAGGCGGTGACGCTTGTCGCCCCGTTCTTCAGCAGCGCTTCCGCCGCGTTGCAGAGCGTTCCGCCGGAATCGACGATGTCGTCGATGAGAAGGCAATCCTTGCCATGGACATCGCCGATGACGTTCATGACTTCGGATTCGCCCGCTCGTTCGCGGCGCTTGTCGACGATGGCGAGCTGACAGTCGATACGTTTGGCAAGCGACCTGGCGCGGACGACGCCGCCGACATCAGGCGAAACGACCATCACATTGTTGAGGTCGTAATGCTCCTTGACGTCGCGGGCGAGGATCGGCACCGCATAAAGATTGTCGGTCGGAATATCGAAAAAGCCCTGGATCTGGCCGGCATGCAGATCAAGCGTCAATACGCGGTCTGCCCCGGCTTCGGTGATCAGGTTGGCGACGAGCTTTGCCGAAATTGGAGTTCGAGGACCCGCCTTGCGATCCTGGCGCGCATAACCGAAATAGGGAAGCACTGCGGTGATGCGCCGGGCGGAGGAGCGCCGGAACGCATCGATCATGATCAGCAGTTCCATCAGGTTGTCGTTGGTCGGAAAGGACGTCGACTGGATGACGAACACGTCTTCCCCGCGCACATTTTCCTGAATTTCAACGAAGATTTCCTGGTCTGCAAATCGCCTTACGCTGGCTTTTCCGACTGGTACATTAAGATAGCTGCAGATCGCGTCGGCGAGATGCCGGTTCGAATTGCCTGCGAAAACCTTCATTGCGGTCCGCCTGTTTTGAAGCTGGATGCGGGCCTTTTACCGCCGCCGCCTTCGAATGCAATAGCGTTTTGCGCCTCATCATGGATTTTTGTGAAGAAACCATGACCAGTGTCTTTTTGGGCGCTGCCGTTATCCGCTTCGCGACCGGCGCCAGCTCAGATAGTCCTGAATGGTTTTTGCGGCGATTGCCTCCATCGTGGAGGCGGGGACTGCGGCCCACGGGTCCGAACCTTTGGCCGGAATGTTCTCCTGTCCCTGCATGCGGTGCAGGCGCGCACCGGAACCATCGAGAATGTCCCACACATAGATGATCGTCACCTTGCCGCTGTCGGCGAAAGCGGAGAAATAGCCTTTCAGGATGTGTTCCGTGCTCGTATCGCCGGACGGCCGTATCGTCAGCCCGCCCGCGCGGGCCTGCGCACCCAGCTGACGCGACAGCGGCGTGACCGCCTGCACCGGTGCGCCGATAATCGGCAGGAAGCGGATCGTCCCGGTTGAGGGACCGGATGACGGCAGCGATGCGCCCTGTTGAGGAGAAGGTTGTCCGGTCGCCGCGGATTGCTGGGTCTGCCGCGGTTGCGCTCCCTGGTCCTGCCATTGCGGAGGAGGGCCTGAGGACGCGGGTGACACGGCGTTTCCAGATTCCAATGCGCGCGCCTGCGCTTCCAGCGTGTTCTGAGGCCCGGATTGATAGACACCCCGCCCGCCGCCGCCGCTGAACGTCTCCGGCTGCGAAGATCGGGCCATGCGGTCGGTGTCGCCTTGCGTCACCGGCGTTGATGTCCGCGCATTTGCGCCCGCGACCTCCGCCTGCGGCGTCAACGCTTCCGTCGTGTTGCAGGATGAGAGGGCGAGCGCGACAAGCAAGGCGGAAAACAGTCCTCCGTAAAGCCGCATGCCCGCCCTCCTGCCAAAGATTCCCTAGGCCCGAAGCTTATGGTTCCTTCGGGAACTGTCAATCCGCAGATGAGAGACTGGAATCAGCGCAAAATAAGGTCGAGATCGTGGCGCGAAAGCGGCTGCGGATCTGATTCCGTCGTCAGATAGGTATGGCCGAGCGTCATTGCTGCGCCGCTGTCGGAATCCATGATGATCATATGAATGAAAAGCGTCATGCCGGGCAGAATTTCCTGCGGGTTGCCCACGTGGAACATCTGGTGCTCCATCCAGGAAGGGGAGAAGCGGGCGCCGAGCGAATAACCGCAGGCGTTCAGACGATGACGCGACAGGCCGCGTTCGTCCAGGATACGCGCGTGGGTATCGAAGACGTCGCCGAAAACGTGACCGGGCCGCAGCACACCTTCGATCGCCTGGATGGTCTCGTGACAAGCCTTGAAAAGTTCCTGGTGGCGCATGGAAGGTTCGCCGATCAGGACCGTACGCATCATTGCCGCATGGTAATGGGCTGCAGCGCCGGCCCATTCGAGCGTCAACTGGTCGGTGGCATCCAGACGGCGGCGTCCGGCCTTGTAGCGGCAGAGCAGGGCATCGGCGCCGGAGCCGATGATGAATTCGTTGGCCGGATAGTCCCCGCCGCCCAGGAAGACCGCGCCCTGCATGGCCGCCAGGATTTCCGCCTCGTCGCCGCCGGCCTTGATCAAGGGCAGCGCTGCATCGAGCGCGTCATCGGCCAGTTCGGCCGCGCGCTTCGCATAGGCTATTTCGGCAGCGCTCTTCACCAGACGCAAGCCGCTCACGAGGTAGGACGCGTCACTGATCTGTCCGAAAGTGGAGAGCTGATTGTCGAGCAGGCGCGCGACCCGCCCGGTCATGCCATGCGTGTCATATTCGACGCCGATCCGGGCGCCGAGGAGATCCATGTCGCTCAACAGGTTCTTGAGGTCGAGCGTGGGATCGGCATTGGCACGATCCACCCAGACGACGATGTTGTCGATCGTCGAGGTGTGACGCGCCTGGCGCAGGTCCGCCGAGCGCGTGAGCAGCGTCATGGTTCCGTCCGCCTTGACGATCAGCGTCTGAAAAAAGCAGTAGCCGAATGTGTCGTAGCCGGTCAGCCAGTACATGCTCTCCTGTGCGAAGAGCAGGAGAGCATCGAGCTTCTCGGTTTTCATCCTCTCCGTGAGCCGCGCGAGGCGATCGGCATATTCGCTCCTCTCGAAATGCAGGGCCATGTCAATTCTCCCGAATAGCAATTGCTGAAATCTGGCGGCCGTAATCCGGCTCCTGGGCGTGCGTGGTGCGGCGATAGGAGAAGAATCTCCCGGCATCCGGATAGGTATCCAGTCCGAGATTTTCGGCCTGGATGCCGGCCGCGGCCAGCCGCCTCATCGTCAGCGCCGGCAGGTCGAACATAAAATGTTCCGGTTTTGCCGACGGGGTGAAAAAGATCTCATAGGAAGGGTCGACGGCCAAAAACCGGTCGATGAATTCCGGACCGACCTCATAACTTTGCGGGCCGATCGACGGTCCTAATACGGCGGCAATCTTTTCGCGGGCTGCACCGAGCGAAACCATGGCTTCGACCGTGTTTTCGAGAACGCCTCCGAGTGCCCCTTTCCAGCCGGCATGTGCCGCCCCGACCACGCCGTTTTCGGCATCTGCAAAGAGTATCGGGCCGCAGTCGGCGGAAAGGACACCCAGCACCACGCCGGAAACGCTGGTCACCATGGCGTCGGCTTGGGGGCGCTCGCCCGAATAGGTTGCGTCGACGACAAACACGTCCGGAGAATGCACCTGGTGAACGGTCGCGAGCTTTTCGACCGGGAGGCCGAACCAGGAAGCCACGCGGGCCCGGTTCTCCATGACCTTCTGGCGATCGTCGCCAGACCCGATGCCGACGTTGAGACCGGCATACAATCCTTCCGAAACGCCGCCCTGGCGGGTGAAAAAACCATGTTGGATGGCGGCGCCGCCTCTTTCGTTCAGTGAAGGGCTTTCAATCGGCGTCGGCAAGGGTCTGTCCTGCATCGGCGTTGTTTATCCCATTGATTTTCAAGGAGTTTTACGCAAGCGTTTAAGATTGATCGCCGCTTCGATTTAGGGCGAGAGTGGCGTAAGGGAAGGGCGGATGTCAATCCACCGGACGGAAGGGCATCAAATTGAGAGCGGGGCTGGACACGGCAATCACCTTGAAGAGTTCGCCCATCTTGCCGGCACCTTCGCCGGCCAGCCGGTCGACGGCAGCGGCGATCAGACGCTGCTCGGGGGGCTCCTTGTCTTTGGCGAGCGCGGTTGCGCGTTCTGCCAGGCCAAGGCCGAACAGAAAGTCGCCCTGGCGGAGGCCGCCGTTGAGATGCACGCCCATCGAAACCGCGACCTTGGCGAGGTCCTCGAAATCCACATGGCTCGTCAGGTCGGCCTCGCCGGGATGAGCCAGCGGCGGGTCGAAGTCGTGGTTGCGGACCGCCTGAAGCGTATCGCCGAAGCCAGTGACCGTGTGGCCGTAGTCGATAACCAGCGCTGTTCCGCCGAAGGTTTTGAGCCGGTCGCACAGCGTCTGCATCACAGCCTGCCTGGCGGGCGCCACTTCGAAGACGGTGCCGTCCGGAATGGAGCCTGGTGGCGAGGGCAGCAGGCTCGGATCAAGCGTCGCCACGCCTGCAGCAAAGGTCAGTTCGTCATTCGCCCCGAGCCCCACGAGGCGCTCCCGGAAGCCCGTGGGCGTCTTCACGAACTGGCGGATCGGAATTGCGTCGAAGAGCTCGTTCGCCGCAATCAGGGTAAAACCTTCCGGCACTTCCTCGAAGGCATCATGCCAGGAGATCTTGGTGGAATAGGCCTCCAGCGTTACCCGCTGAACGCCGCGCAGCCTTTCGCTGGTCTCGACCAGATGGACATGCAGCCCCTCGAAGAGCGGCGGCGCAATGCGCTTTATGACCCGCAGCATGTCGGTCATCATCGTGCCTCGGCCAGGCCCGATCTCCACCAGCTGAACCGCACCGGGCGTGCCGTGACGTTGCCAGGCATGCACCATGAAGATGCCGATCATCTCGCCGAAGAGCTGGCTGATCTCGGGCGCTGTGATGAAATCGCCATGGCGGCCGAACGGTTCGCGCGTCCGGTAATAGCCGTAGTCGGGATCGGCAAGGCAGAGCGCGAAATAATCCGTCACGCTGATCGGGCCGTTGGTCCGGATCAGGTTCTTGATCTTGTCGGCGAGAGGGGTGCTCACGTGGCCGTGCCTCCGCTCAGGGCTGCGCCGATGCCGAAGCCGACGCCGCGGCACGGGCCCGAAGGATGGCCCAGAGACCCACGGCGATCATCGGCAGGGAAAGAACCATACCCATGGTAAGCCAATCGGTGTCAAGCAGGTAGCCGAGCTGCGCGTCCGGTTCGCGGAAGAACTCCACGAAAATGCGGCATAGCGCGTAACCGACGACGAAGGTTCCGGCGATCACCCCCGGCGCTTTCAGCGCCTTGAACCGGAAGATCATCAGGACGAGGACGAGCAGCAGGACTACGCCCTCGAGGCCGGCCTCGTAAAGCTGGCTCGGATGCCGCGCGAAGGGTCCGCCGGTCGGGAAAACCACCGCCCAAGGCGCATTGCTCAGGCGGCCCCAAAGCTCACCGTTGATGAAGTTCGCGATACGGCCGAAGAACAGGCCGAACGGAACGACGGCGGCGACCGTATCGAACATGCTCCAGACCGGGATGTCGTTCCTGCGCGCGAAAAGGATCATCGCCAGTGTGGCTCCCAGGAAGCCGCCGTGGAACGACATTCCGCCGTTCCAGATCTCGACGGCCCGAAGCGGATTGGCCGCAACCATCGGGAAGTCGTAAAACAGAATATAGCCGATCCGCCCGCCAAGCACGATGCCGGCGGCGACCCAGACCAGAAAATCGTCGAGATGGGCGGCAGTGATCGGCGGCCGGTCGTTTTTCCAGAGGGAAGCGTTTGCGGCAAGCCGGCGGGCATAGAGCCAGCCGAGCAGGATGCCGGCAACATAGGCAAGCCCATACCAGTGAACGGCCAAAGGGCCGACGGAGAACGCCACCGGATCGATGTTCGGGAACGGCATAAGGGCGAAAAGATGAAGGCCGTCGTGCAATCTACAGGGTTCCCTACTAACCGTATCGCCGCGGAACATGGCGTTGCGGCCATCGGCGGTCAAGGCGAATCTCAGCTGGCGCCCATGCTAACAGTGGATGATGCTTGCAAGCCGGCCGTTCAGGCCCTACTTCAGATCAAGGACATTGCCGAGCGATCAGCCGGCCAGACGATATGGGAGTTCAGAACCATGGCAACCGGAACGAACCGCATTCTCGACGATTTTGCCCGGCTGATGACGGATGCCGCCGGCGCCGCGCAAGGCGTGCGCAAGGAGGTTGAAACTGCGTTTCACGCTCAGGCCGAGCGGTTTCTCAACAATATGGACGTGGTCAAGCGCGAGGAATTTGAAGCCGTCCGCGAGATGGCCGCGAGAGCCCGCGACGAGAACGAAGCGCTGAGGGCCCGCATTGAAGCGTTGGAAGCGAAGCTTTCAGGGCAGTAAGGAAATTGCTCCCGGCCTGCCGGTCGGGGATAATTCAACTGCGGTCAAAAAGATTCCTCCAGCTTCATCAACGCCGCTCCGACATTTTTTCCTCCTCGGATCCTCGTCCTCCGGAACCTGGGCCATAATCCCCGGGTCATCGGATGGGAACCGGGTTCGCGAGCCGGCTGCCTCCTCGGGTTCGCAAGAGCTTGGTTTCCGGTGACGGCCGCTGCCGGACGATCGAAAGGGGGCTGGGAAACCCCCTTAAGATCCAGGGCATGGTCGGGGCAGGCGGAAAGCCTGATGCCTAAAACCTGCTGATACCCTCCGTCTGCCCCATTCCCTTCCAACCGTGCCCGATGAACCGTCGGCGCTGCTATGGGTGTTCCTCTTCAAATGCGGCCTGTTTCCCGGATCGGTCCGGGACGGCTGGCGTCGCGATTGCCGCGCGGGGCCGATTGACGACACAGGCGGCAGAGCTGCTTCGCTCCAAAAAAATGGCGCCCTGTGGACACTGCCAAAAAAGCCAGCGTCCAGAGTCAGTTATGACTCCCTTCTGATCTCCGACACGAAGATGTTTCCACGGTTGATTGATCAAAATGGAGGGAAAGGGGCTGGCAGCCGGACTCCGTGTAGGTACACTGATTTTAAAGGATGATTCGAAACGGCTTGGTAAGCTCCAGACAGGGTGACTGCGTTATTCTGGCAGGCGTCGGGCGATCGTCCAAAATGTTGTTCCCGGTCATTGTTCGCGTGTTTTGGCGTATCTCGCACGAATCCGCATTCATTCCGGTCAAGAAGGTGCCGCATGAGCCTTATGGAAATGGAAATCGAACGCCAGTCGAATCCGGTCGACATGATCGAGTTCGTTGCAGCTTCGAACGATTGGACGTTCGAACGGTCCGGCGAGGACGAAATCGCCATGACCGTGGAGGGCCGCTGGACTGACTACCATGTTTCCTTCTCCTGGATGGAGGAGTTCGAAGCGCTGCACCTGGCCTGCGCCTTCGACATCAAGATCCCCGACATGCGGGTCAACGAGGTGATCCGCCTGCTCTCCCATGTCAACGGACAGGTGCTGATGGGGCATTTCGATCTGTGGCGTCAGGAGGATGTGATCATCTTCCGCCAGTCACTGCTGCTTGCCGGCGGCGCGGAGCCCAACAACCAGCAGGTCGAAGTTCTGCTTTCCAGCGCGCTCGAAGCCTGCGAGGCTTACTATCAGGCCTTCCAGTTCGTCGTCTGGTCCGGCATGGAAGCGAAGGCGGCCATGGATGCCGTTCTGTTCGAAACCGTGGGTGAAGCCTGATGGCCTTGGCGCAGATGGGTTCGATCGTCCTCATCGGCGCCGGCAATATGGGCGGTGCCATGCTTTCCGGCTGGCTGAAGAACGGCGTGCCGGGATCTTCCGTGACTGTCATCGACCCGTCGCCCTCGGAAGCGATGAAGCTTACGATTGCCGAGGCCGGCGCCCGTCATTTTGCGGCGCCTACAAATGAGCTTGCAGCCGATATTCTCTTTCTCGCGGTCAAGCCGCAGTTGATGGATGCGGTGCTGCCGCCGCTGAAGCCAATGGTCGGCGCCGGCACCGTCGTCGTGTCAGTCGCTGCCGGCAAGACGCTTTCCTATCTGCAAGGTTATCTCGGCGACGCCGCCATGGTGCGGGCGATGCCGAATACGCCCGCCATGATCGGCAGGGGGGTGACAGGCGCCTATGCCAATCCCAAGGTCACCGAGGCGCAACGGGAAGCAGTCCAGGCGCTTCTCAAGGTCAGCGGCCCGGTGGAATGGGTGGCGAGCGAAGCCGACATCGATGCCGTCACCGCCGTTTCCGGCAGCGGTCCGGCCTATGTGTTTTATCTCGTCGAGTGCATGGCGGAAGCGGGCCGGAAAGCCGGCCTGCCGGCGGACCTCGCCATGCGGCTTGCGCGGGAAACTGTCTCGGGGGCTGGTGAGCTCCTTCACCAGTCCCCCGATGACGCCTCGAAGCTTCGTCAGAACGTCACCTCTCCAGGTGGAACGACCGCGGCTGCGCTCTCCGTGCTGATGGCTGAGGACGGCATGCAGCCGCTGTTCGACAGGGCGATCGCCGCCGCTCGCAAGCGGGCCGAAGAGCTTGGAAGCTGAGCGACGCCGATGGCCGAACAGATCACCTATGGCGATTTCGAGAGAGTCGATATCCGCGTCGGCACGATTGTCGAGGTTGAACCGTTCCCGGAAGCGCGCAAACCGGCATTCAAGCTGAAGATTGACTTTGGCCCCGAAATCGGCATCAAGAAATCCTCGGCGCAGATCACGGTGCATTATACGCCGGAGACGCTTGTCGGCCGGCAGGTGCTGGGGGTCGTCAATTTCCCGCCGAGGCAGATCGGTCCTTTCCGCTCGGAGGTGCTCACCCTCGGCTTTGAGGACGAAAACGGCGCGATCGTGCTCGCCGCCGTGGAGCAGCCGGTGCCGAACGGCAAAAAGCTGATGTAGGCTTTCTCGGTATCAGTGGATATTGCGGCTCTTGACTTCGGTCAGGCTGAAGGATCGGAATTCCACCTCAAAACCTTGCCGCTGCGGTGAGCAGAACATCATGCCGACGGAAAGCTCGCTGAACTCCGGCGGGAAATAGGCGAGCCGCGCCATGCGCCAATCCGGCCGGGTATCGGGGCGATACTGGATGAAGAGGGCGTCGCCCATGCGGGTGACCCTCACGAACATCTCGCTGAAATCCTCTGTCAGGCGGAACGCCGACCAATCCGAGTGACCATTGGTGACGACGACGCTGAAATGGCGGGCTCCGTCGGTGAATTCGATGCCGCATTTCATCCAGTGCGTTTCGTCGTGGCGGATCATCAGCCCGGCCTGATCGTAAAGCGTTTCGTAATGGCCAACGAAGGACGTTTCGGCAGTGAAGTCGCCGGACCGGCGCTGGTGGAGAAAATGGCCATTGTCGCGATGAAAACCGTAATAGGTGCCCTGCCAGAAATCGGTATCCTTGCCGGAGCGGACGACCAGCCGGTCACGGTCGAGACGGCTTTCGGTCGGTGGGTTCAACCATTGCATTTCGGAAAGGTCGAAGGACATTTTTTCTCGCTTTAGGCCGGTATTCGGACGACGGCCCGCAGGCCGCCTCTGGGACTGTCGGCGAGCGTTACATTGCCGCCGTGGGCACGGGCGACGTCGCGGGCGATGGCGAGCCCGAGGCCTGTCCCGGACGCGTTCAGATTGCGAGCCTCGTCAAGCCGGTAGAACGGCTTGAACACATCCTCTCGCGCTTCGACGGGGATGCCGGGGCCGTCGTCGTCGAGCGTCAGCGTCAGCCATTTTGCGCTGTGCCGGGCATCGATATGCAGAGTGCTCGCATACCGCTCCGCGTTGGAAACAAGATTGCTGAGAAGCCGGGTAAAGGCGTTCGGACGGACGGCGATTTCGTCTTCACCGTCGATCTCGTAGGTCATCGTCTTGCCGCGAATGGAAAAATCGCAGCGCAATTTTTCAAGCAATTCACTAAGGCGTAGTTCGCCGAAATCCTCCTCCGCCTCACCCTTGGCAAAGGCGAGATAACCTTCCAGCATCGACTGCATGTCGTCGACATCCTGGCCCATGCCGGCAAGCTCCGGCTTGTCGCCGGCCAGCGCGAGTTGCAGCTTGAAGCGCGTCAATATGGTCCTGAGGTCGTGGCTGATGCCGGCGAGCATCGCAGTGCGCTGCTCCATCTGGCGCTCGATGCGTTCGCGCATCTGGATGAAGGCGAGGCCGGCGCGGCGAATTTCGTCGGCGCCGCGCGGCGAAAATCCCTCGGTCTTCTGTCCCTTGCCGAAGCTTTCGGCCGCCTGTGCGAGCGCCAGGATCGGCCGGATCTGGCCGCGCAGGAAGAGAATGGAAATGACCGCCAGCACGAAGGCCGTGCCGACCATCCAGACAAGAAAGATATGGGTGTTCGACGCATAGGTCGAGCCGCGGCGGGTGAATACTCTCAACACCCGGTCGTCGAACTTGATGCGGATCTCGACGAGCCGGCTGTCTCCCACCGTGTCGATCCAGAAGGGCATCTGGATCTGGCGGGTGATCTGTTCGGCCAGAATATCATCGAGGATCGAGAAGAAGGGGCGCGGGCGGGGCGGCGGCAGCTGGCCGTTTTCCTCGACGGCGACGGTGAGGTTCAATGCGTCGTCGGCGATGCGGGTGATCGCATCGTAATTTCCATCCTGCGGATAGCTCTTGATGACCTCGATGATGCCGGCGATGTCGCGGACCGTGCCCTCGGAAAGGCGCTCGGTAACCATGCGCCAGTGCCTCTCCATGAAGACGGCGGCAACGACCGTCTGCAAAAGCAGCATGGGCAGGATGACGATCAGCAGCGAACGGGTATAGAGGCCGGTCGGCAGGCGGCGGCGCAGCCATCGCGCGAACGGTCGCCAGCCGGGGATGACGAACCGGTCCATGTCGCGTTTGAGGGTGTCAAAAAAAGCCATCCGCCTTCCGCTGTGTCCGCTTTGTCGGACTAATCGATACTCAGTCGGTATCCGATGCCGCGCACCGTCTGAAGATAAACGGGGTTGGCCGGATCTTCCTCGATCTTACGCCGCAAACGGTTGATCTGCACGTCAATCGTGCGTTCGCCGACCTCCGCATCGTCGCCGATCAGCTCGTGGCGGGGAATGGTGTCGCCCGCCCGCAGCGCGAAAAGCAGCATGATTTCCTGTTCCCGGTCGGTCAGCCTGATGGTTTCCGCCGCCCTGCGCAACTCCTTGCGCGGGATCGAGAATGTGAACGGCCCGAACATGATCTGCTCGATCTTCGGCGTATCGGGCGAGGAACTGCGGCGCAGGATGTTGTTGATGCGCAGCACCAGTTCGCGCGGGTCGAAGGGCTTGGCCAGATAATCGTCGGCGCCCGCTTCGAGACCCTCGATGCGCGACTGGGCCTCGGCGCGCGCCGTCAGCAGGATCACCGGAATGGTCTTCTTCTGATAAAGCGACTGCGTGAGCGAAAGGCCGGATTCCCCGGGCATCATCACATCGAGGATGATCAGGTCGAAATGCAGGCCTTCCAGCTTGCGGCGTGCTTCGGCAGCATCGCCTGCGACAGTAACCCGAAAGCCCTGTTCCATGAGGTAGCGATTCAGCAGATCGCGGATACGGGTATCGTCATCGACCACGAGGAGATGGGGGGCGTCGTCAGAAGGGGGCGTTTTCGTCATTTGCTCAATCCAGGTCACTGTCGATCGGCTCGAGATTTTCATCGCGTCCGCGCATTTTACGCAGGAACTGCTTTACCGCAGCCCGCATTTCAGGCGTCAAATCCTCCATGGCGAGAGCGATACGGCGCGATTGCGGCTCCGAAAGGGCGAGCGCCAGCTCCCGGCCAGCCAATGTCGGGTAAAGCCTGCGCTGGCGGCGATCCTTGGCGCCTGCCATCTGACGGATATAGCCCAGCTCGATAAGCTGCTTCAGCACGCGCGCAAGGCTCTGTTTGGTGATTTGCAGCGTATCCAGAAGATCCGCCACCATCATGCCCGGCTGACGGCTTACGAAATAGACCACCCGGTGATGAGCCCGGCCCATGCCGATCTTGGCGAGGATTGCATCGGGGTCGGACACGAAGTCGCGGTAGGCGAAAAAAAGCAACTCAATCGTCTCAAAGTCGATCTGTGCTTCATCCACCGCCGGCATCGGCGGCATGGCCTTCTGGACGGCTCTTCCCGTCGATGTGCGCGCCACTCGCGTTCCCTTTCCTGACGGCTCCTTGCCAAAGGCTGAAGCTCTTTTTGCCGATTATCGATTGTAGCCTTCCGTCCGTCATAAAGCGCGAACGGTTTGAACAATCAACAGCATTTGTTGGAAGAGGCGGTCACGCTGTCGGGGACAGGCGAAAGGGCGCCGGGGAGGCGCCCTTTGAGGAATGTCATTCGTAGATGTGAACGATGCGCCGGGTGCCGGGATCGACGAGGACGCGCCGATCGTTGACCACGACATAGTTGTAATCATAGTCGGGCACTTCGCTGACGACGACGTCCGCAGGAAGCGTTGCGCCGACGACAACCTCGTTGCTGACCTGGATCGATTGCGCCGGATGCTCCTCGATATAGCTGATGACCGTCTCAGGCGGGTCAACCACTTCCACAGCGCCGACCGGACCAAGCAGGACATCGCCGGGGGCAGGGGATGGAGCGGCAGGGACGACACTGGCCGTGGTCTCATAGGTCACGGTCGGGACGTCGTACTGGGTGCGGTATTCCTGAACTACCACCGGCGATCCTTTATGCCGTATGGTCAGATATTCAGCGAACACCCAGCCTCGCATGCCGTTGACTTCGATACGGCACCAGTTGCTGCCTTCGACACAGCCGTCCATCATGGCGGGGCTGCCTCGGGTGGCAAGGCCGATCTCGGGATAGTTCTGACCGGGGCCGGAACGGACGACGATATCTGACGCGGTCGTGGTGGCCATCTGGGCCGCAGCAGGCAGAGCCAGCGCCGAAAAAACGGAGCCCAGGGCCAGGCATTTCAACCAAGTCGTCATGGACTTTCTCCTCATGTTGACTGGCGGGGAAACCCTTTCGCTCCTCGGTGGTTCCGTTCTGTCAGGGCAGATTCTTCAAGCTGTGTCGTGTCCGCAACAGCGCAAACGACGTGCGGAACTTTTGTGAGCGCCGGCCATTGATGTGGCCAAACAGGCTGGAGAAACGCCATGATCGCCCAGACATTTTCTGCCCTTCCTCCTATGAAGACGGACGCTGTTGCAGCGGAAAATCCGCTGAAGGGGGTTCTCGTCACCGTATTCACGCTAAAGATTATCGTATCGGCATTTCTGCTCGCGACGGTATCGCTCGCTCCTCCCGTCGCGGCCAACGAGAACTATAAGACGCTCGCCCTCATCGATTGATTTTTCCGCTGTCATGCCCGTCGTTTCCCGTTATACCCCGGCTGACCTATCAATTGAGCCGAGGCATCATGGGCAAGTTACAGGCGGGCATCATCCCGGTTACGCCATTTCAGCAGAACTGCACGATCCTCTTCGACGACGAGACCAAGGAAGGTGTCGTCATCGATCCGGGCGGCGATGTGCCGGCCATCCTTGAGGTCGTCAAGGAAAACGGCATTACGCTCAAGGAGATATGGCTGACGCACGGGCATATCGACCATGCCGGGGGCGCGGATGAGTTGCGCGAGGCGCTGGGCATTGAGGTGATCGGGCCGCACAAGGCAGATCTTCCGTTGCTGCAGAACCTGGAGACCCAGGCGGAAAAGTTCGGAGTGAAGATGACGGTACGGAATCTCACGCCGGATCGCTGGCTCAACGAGGGAGACCGGGTTTCATTCGGCGATCACGTTTTCGAAGTCTTTCATTGCCCCGGTCACGCACCGGGCCACGTGATCTACTACAATCGCGATCAGGGTTTCGCCCATCTCGGCGATGTGCTGTTCAACGGCTCGATCGGCCGGACCGACTTGCCTGGCGGCGATCACGAGACGCTTCTGGCATCGATCCGCGACAAGGTCCTGCCTCTTGGAGATGACGTCGGCTTTATCTGCGGTCACGGGCCGGGAAGCCGGATCGGCGACGAACGTAGATCCAATCCCTTCCTTCGCGGGCTCTGACAGAGGCCATGGGATGCATAGACAAAAAGAAAACCCGGCATATCTGCCGGGCCTCAACTCGAATAGAAGCCTTTAAGGCTTAACCAGCGATCTGCAGGTTGACGGCCTTGGGGCCCTTGCCGCGACGATCCGGTTCCGTGTCGAAGCTTACCTTCTGATTTTCTGAGAGACCGGACAGGCCGGAAGCCTGTACGGCAGAGATATGGACAAAGATGTCGGCGCCACCACTATCAGGCTTGATAAAGCCGAAGCCTTTGTCGGTATTGAAGAATTTTACAGTGCCAGTCTCGGCCATGCAGCAGGTCCTTTTCTTTCTGTCCGTGTTCAGCGGCGGACAGCATCATGGTATTGCCCCGAAGGGCGGCGGCAGGCAGCTTTAAGAAAGGGTCCCTGTGTTTACCGCGGCGACCGGCAGGAATAGCTTTGAAAATCTCTGCCCCCAGCCCCCGCCCGAAGTCTTGGCGCCTTCGGAGCGCGTCATTATAGGTCTTCCCATGCTCGTAAATTGCCCGAACTTGGACAGAGTGCTGTGTTTATGGAAAATTGGCAAGAAAAAGTTTTTCGAAACCTGACGCCGAGCTAAAATTTGAAATCGCTGAAACCCCTGGGAATGAGGGGGTTGCGTCCTTTCAGCCGCAGCCGGAGGGGCGATTCATCGCCGGCAATGTTTCCTTAACCCTCTTCCGTGCCATTTCGAAGCAAACGGCGGTAAGAGAAAGACTTCTGTCGGTGCTGGGCTACTTTCGGAAAGAACAGGACAAGCTCCGAGCCATCGGTCCGTCGCCCGCCAGGGTCATCAATCATTTGTCGATTGCCGCCGCCCGAAGGCCCGTGCTGGTCTTGCCGACGAATGCCTGACATTGTGGGGGTGCGAAGGGGCCGCATATGGGGTGGAGGTCAAGGGTTCAAATCGGGCTTCTCCCACGGTGTCCGGGAGGCTTTCGGGAAAGCTCTCATTGAAGGTGGTCGGCGCCAGTTCCGGTCGCGCAAGCGCAAATCCCTGCACCAGCGGAACACCGAGCTCCTTGCAAAGATCAACCTGCCAGACTTCCTCAAGCCCTTCAAATATGGGCTCGATCGCATCATCCAGCATCTGCCGGACGATGACGCGCAGAAGCGCAAAGCCGGCGGAATTGTCGAGAAAGTCGCGCACCCAGGAGGCGTCGAACTTGGCATAATGCGGCCGGATGCGCTTGAGGCGGGCAAGATCGGAATCCCCCGCACCATAGTCGTCGACCGCCACCTGGAAGCCGATCGCCCGCATCTGCTCGGTAAAAGCCACGACGATATCGTCCGAGGCACCGGATTTTTCCGAAATCTCGCAGACGATGCGCTCCGTTCCAAAGCCCGCCTCGTGTGCCGCGAGCTTGATGCGTTCGACTTCCTGGCGCATCTCGGAGGAGGTGCGGAAGAGACCGGGATGGAATTTTACGAAGATCCTGGCGCGGGCACGATTGAGCCGTCCGGTGTTGAGAATGTGGATCGTTCGCGAGATGCTGTCGACGTCGGCGATGTCGGCTGGCGAGACCAGCCGGAAAAATTCGGCCGGGGATACAGGCTCGTTGTCGCGCGAGACGCGCACAAGCCCTTCCAGCGCATCGATCTCCAGCTTGTTCTCAGATGTCAGGCGGAAGATCGGCTGCAGCGCCGACTGCAGCACAAAGGGACCATAGGCGGTGGAGAAGGCGCCGTCTTCGCTACGCACCAGATTGGCAAAGATGCTTCTCTGCGTCATGCCATCGGACTTTCCTTGCTTGTCCTTCTGGTTGTAGCAGGCAAGGGTTACGTGGTTGTAAAGAAGGTTTCGAAGGTTTTAATCAGCTTCTTTGATCGGTCGCATTCAAGCTTTCCGCTTGAAACCCCGTCATAGTTTAGACATAGAGCGTGGGGCGGTTTCGGCGCGCGATGCCGCCCTTGTTCAACAGCTCTTCAGGACGAAGATTATGGCCTTTCTTGCCGACGCTCTTTCCCGCGTAAAGCCCTCCGCCACCATCGCCGTTTCCCAGAAAGCCCGCGACCTCAAAGCGAAAGGCCGCGACGTGATCGGGCTCGGTGCGGGCGAGCCGGATTTCGATACGCCGGACAACATCAAGAAAGCTGCCATCGACGCGATCAATCGCGGCGAAACAAAATATCCGCCCGTCTCCGGCATTCCCCAGCTTCGCGAAGCGATCGCAAGGAAGTTCAAGCGCGAGAACAATCTCGACTACACGCCCGCCCAGACGATCGTCGGCACGGGTGGAAAGCAGATTCTTTTCAATGCTTTCATGGCAACCTTGAATCCGGGTGACGAGGTCGTCATTCCCGCGCCATACTGGGTGTCGTATCCTGAGATGGTGGCGATCTGCAGCGGCACGTCGGTCTTCATCGAAACCAAGCAGGCAAACAATTTCAAGGTAACCGCCGAAGATCTCGAAAAGTCGCTCACTCCCAAGACGAAGTGGTTCCTGTTCAATTCGCCGTCCAACCCTTCGGGTGCCGCTTATAGTCATGACGAACTCAAGGCGCTGACCGACGTTCTTTTGAAGCATGAGCATGTCTGGGTGCTGACCGACGACATGTACGAGCACCTTACCTATGGCGATTTCAAGTTCGTGACTCCGGTAGAAGTGGAGCCGAAGCTCTATAACCGCACGCTGACGATGAATGGCGTCTCCAAGGCCTATGCGATGACCGGGTGGCGTATCGGTTATGCGGCCGGTCCGGTTGAACTCATCAAGGCGATGGACATGATCCAGGGCCAGCAGACGTCGGGCGCCTGCACGATCGCCCAATGGGCGGCCGTCGAGGCACTCAACGGCCCGCAGGACTTCATCCCGGCGAACAAGAAAATCTTCGAAGGCCGTCGCGACCTCGTCGTGTCGATGCTGAATCAGGCCAAGGGCATCTCTTGCCCGTCGCCGGAAGGCGCCTTCTATGTCTATCCGTCCTGCGCCGGCCTGATCGGCAAGACCGCGCCGTCCGGCAAGGTCATCGAGACGGACGAGGATTTCGTGACCGAGCTTCTGGAAACGGAAGGCGTCGCGGTGGTTCACGGCTCCGCCTTCGGTCTTGGCCCGAACTTCCGTATCTCCTATGCGACCTCGGAGGATTTGCTCGAGGAAGCGTGCAAGCGTATCCAGCGCTTCTGCGCCAACTGCAAGTAAGCGTTTCGGGGTGATTTAACAAAAGGCCCGCTGGTGACGGCGGGCTTTTTGCTTTCGGCGCCTCAACCTTTCGTCAGTCGCAGAATGGTCGACTTCCCGCCACCGCGCTGTTCGGTGACGGCATAGACGGCGCCGTCGGGTCCGACCTTCACATCGCGGATACGTGCTTTCAGGGGCACGCGCTCCTCGTAAGCCACCTTGTCGCCGTCCATGTGGAGAACGACGATCCCTTGCGAGACAAGGCCGCCGACCAGGAATGAGCCTTTCCATTCCGGTATGGCGTCGGCATCGTAATAGGCCATGCCGGAGGGTGCGATGACCGGATCCCAGTAGTAGACGGGCTGTTCGGTCTCGGCGTTCTGCGTAATCCCTTTGCCGACCGGATCGCCGCTATATTCGATCCCGTAGGTCACTTCCGGCCAACCGTAGTTTTTGCCCGCTTCGGGCCGGTTCAGTTCATCACCGCCGCGGGGGCCGTGCTCCACGGTCCACAAACGACCCTGACCGTCGAGGGTCGCCGCCTGCAGGTTGCGGTGTCCGAGGCTCCAGATCTCCGGTTGGGCCCCTTGCCGATCGACAAAGGGGTTGTCGGGCAGCGCCTTCCCATTGGCGTCGATGCGGAAGATCTTTCCCAGGCCGCTGTTCAGATCCTGGGCCTGCACGCGGGGCTCGGGGTCGGAGCGTTCGCCGACGGTCACGTAGAGTTCGTTCCTGGGGCCGAACGTCAAACGGGAGCCGAAATGATTGTTGCCGTCATAGCTCGGCATCTGGCGGAAGATGACCTTGACGTTCTCCAGCTTTCCGCCGCCGCGGTCGTCCGGGACGAGCTTGGCGGAGGCGACGGAAGTGCCGTTGCCCTGGTCTCGCTGCTCGGAGAAGGAAAAGAAGATCAGGCTCGAGGTCGCGAAATCGGGGGCAAGAGCGACATCCAACAGTCCACCTTGCCCGCGGGCGAGGACATCGGGAACGCCCTCGATTTCAGGTCCCGCTTCACCTTCAGCAGAGACGATATGCATGGCGCCGGCCTTTGCCGTCACCAGCATGCGGCCATCGGGCAAGAATTCCATCGCCCAGAGGTGCGGCAAGTCTTCAGCGATGGCTTCGGCCTTGATCTCCGGCACCCTGTCCGGCTGAGGCGCGCGTGTCTGTCCGGCAAAGGCCGGCTTCTGACCGGGCGCATTCGGACGCTTGGTCTCTGCCGGGCGGCCTTGTGTCTGAGCGAGCAACGGGCTGGCCATCAAGGCAACGGAGAGCATGGACCCGGTCACAAGTAGGGCAAGGCGCTTCATTTCAGAACTCCTGGATGCGCGGCCTGAGAGCCGCGAAAGCTTCTCATCTCGGTGCTGCGTGCTACTCGCGGCATCGTCGTGATCGCTTCAATCTAGGGCGTTCGTTGCGAATGGCCTTACACGCGGCATTCAAGATTACTTTATCGACGCTGCAGAGCGTCCCAAGAGGCACCCGGGGCGCTCAACGCTTGCGGCTTTCACCTGCCGCGTCGCCTGTCGAACACTCAGTCCATCAGTTCAGCGGGAACCTTGCCGCCGTTTTCGCTCAGCCTCTTCATCAGTGCCTTGTGCAGCCACATGTTCATTTCGGCCGAGCCGTCTTTTTCACCGGTATAGCCGAGCTCGTCAGCCAGTTCCTTGCGGGCAGAAAGGCTCGAATCCAGATCGAGCGCCTTCATCAAGTCGACGATGGATTTGCGCCAGTCGAGCTTCTGGCCGCTCTTCTTGACGGCGGCGTCCAGGATCGGCGTGATGTCCACGGGACCGGCGGATGGGGCAGCGTTTGGTGCCGGGGTGGTTGTGGGCGAGGGGTTGGCCGAAGGCGTTGCCGCTGAGGGGGCGGAGGTTGCCGTTGGTGCCGCCGAGGCCTGGGTGGCCACGGCAGGTTTCGGGGTGGCGGCCTGAGCCTGTCCGCTACCGAAAATCGCGTTCTTGATCTTGTCGAAGATACCCATAGTCGTCTCCCTGCAAATGCGTTTGCCGGAAGGACATCGGGCGCGATCGGCAATTCTCAAGAGCGCGGCCGCAGGCAAAGCAAATTTCCTGCGGCCGGCGACTGGATCAGGCCGTGCCCCAGATAGCCTCTGCGGTCTTAACCACCAGTTCCAGCTTGCGCTTCTGGTCGTCTTCGGTGATCGAGTTGCCTTCTTCCGTGGAAGCGAAGCCGCATTGCGGCGCGATGCCGAGCTGGTCGATATCGGCATATTTCGCGGCTTCGTCGAAGTGGCGGCGCAGCGAATCCAGGCTTTCCAGTTCACCGGTCTTGGTGGTGATGAAGCCCGGATAAACGCGCTGCTTGCCCTTTTGAAGGAGGCTCAACGGTTGGAGCCCGCCGGCGCGTTCGGTATCGTATTCCATGAAGAACATGTCGACGCCGGTGTGGTTGAAGATCGCATTGGCTGCCGCATCATAGCCGCCTTCGGCAGCCCAGGTGGAGCGGAAGTTGCCGCGGCACATATGCATGCCGATTAGCATGTCCTTCGGGCGGTCCTTGATGGCCTCGTGCATCATCCAGGCGTATTTCCTGATCAGCCAATCCGGATCAAAACCTTCCTCGCGTTTCATGGCGCGCTGCTTTTCGTCGCCGAGATAGGCGAAATAGATGTCGTCCATCTGCAGGTAACGGCAGCCGGCCTCATAGAATTTCTGCACCGCCTTGGCGTAGGTCCTCGCGAGATCGGCAAACAGCGCCTCGACGTCCTGATATTCGGCCGGATAGATATCGGCCTTCGCCGTACGGTAATGCGCGACACTCGGGCCGGGAATGGAGATCTTCGGCGTCACATTGGTGACCGAAGCCAGGTATTTGAAGTGTTCGAGATGCGGATGATCGTCCGGGAAGTCGAGCCGACCGGTGATGGTCGGGAAGGTTGGGGGAAGTTTGACTCCGTGGAAGGTGACGCCCTTGTGGGCTTCGCGGGTGACGAATTCCATGCCATCCAGCTCACCCAGAAAATCGTAGTGCCAGAAGTGGCGGCGCGCTTCGCCGTCGGTCACGACCTTGAGGCCGACGTTCTCCTGCAGCTTGACCAGGTCCTTGATCGCCTCGTCCTCGACCGCCTGGAGTTCGGATGCCGGAATGCTTTTTTCCTCGTAGAACTTCTTGCGGGCTTCCTTGACGGAAGCGGGGCGCAACAGCGACCCGACGTGATCGGCTCTGTAGGGTGGTGTCGACATGAGGTTCCTCCACTGGAATAGAAGGAAGGCTCGAAGAATCCTTCCGAATGCCTTGACTTTATACTCGCCGCCCACCCTCCGAGGCAAATGGAGAAACGGGTTGAAGAGGTTTTCAATGTGATTCCGGACTGGGTGGCAAGTATTTGGCGGAAATGGCTTTTCTACAGGCCCAGAAGGGTCAGCATGATGAACGTGGCGAACAGAACGAAGTGGGTCATGCCTTCGATGGCATTGGTCTGGCCGTCGTTCAGGTTGATGGCTGCCACGACCAGCGTGATCACCACCATCACGGTCTGAACCGGCGTCATCGCCATAACGAAGGGCTGTCCTGTATACAATGCAATACCCTCCATGACCGGCACGGTCAGGATCACGGTGGACAGCGAAGCGCCCATGGCGATGTTGACGACCGATTGCATGCGGTTTTTCAGTGCCGCCCGCAAGGCAGTCAGGATTTCGGGGGCGGCCGAGATGACCGCCACGGTGACCGCCATCAGCGCCGGCGGCGCGCCACTGCCTTCTAGACCGGTATTGAGGAAGGCCGACATGAACTCGGCGAGGAAACCGATGATCAGGACGCCCGCGAGGATGACGGCGATCGAGAGCGCCGAGGATTCCTTTTCGGCTTCTTCGTGGGGCGTCGGTTTGCCAGATGGCTGGCCGGATCGGGGATAGCTGTAACTGAAGAAATAGCTGTGCGTGCCGACCTGCATGCGCAGGAAAAGGGTGTAGAGGGCGATCATCGCGCCGATGGTGAAGGCTGAGTAATAATGCCATTTGGCTGCCGGAATGAATTCCGGCACCATCATGGATATGCCCATGGCCGTCAGGATCATGACGCTGTAGGTGCGGCTGGAATCGTCGTTATAGGGCTGTTCTCCGTGCCGCAGCCCTCCAAGCAAAGCAGCGAGCCCCAAGATGCCGTTGATGTCGAGCATGACGGCCGAATAGATCGTGTCCCTGACCAGCGTGGGAGATGTGGTGCTCCTCATCATGATGGCGAGGATCAGAACCTCCACGGCGACTGCCGAAAGGGTCAGGATCATCGTGCCGTAGGGGTCGCCGACCTTACGGGCAAGGATTTCCGCGTGATGAGCGACACGTGTGGAGGCGAGTATGATGACGCAGATCAGTGCGGCCGCTGTAATCACGGACGCCGTCTCGCCAGCCTCCAGGATGGCGTGTTCGGTCAAAAAGCTTATCCCGACTGCCGCGAGAGCAATGACAAGAAATTTTTCCTGCTTCACGAGAGAGGGCAATGCCACTGGAGGCTCCTGCTGTTGGTTTTGGCGAACTTAATGCCGCCGGGAGCCGCATCAAGGGCGCCGTTCTCCATCCACGGTTTGCGGCAGGCGCGTTTTGATGACATAATTTCGTCGTGGCCTGGAACTTCGCGGCACCCTTTTCGCTTTCCCACCCCGATGCCGCGGCCGGACCTGGTTCCGGAAGGAACAATGCGGCCACGAGGAACACGGAGGGAGTATGACCAAGGTTGTCTACAAAGTCGTGCAGCACGATGGTGGCTGGGCCTACCGTCTGGGTGACGTCTATTCGGAAACTTTTCCTACTCATTCCGATGCCCTGCAGGCGGCGCGCATCGTCGCGGCCGAGCAGCAGATAGGAGGCGAGCCGGAAGAGATCAGCTGGCAGGACGAAAAAGGCGTCTGGCATACCGAATATAGCGATGGGGGCGACCGCCCCGAGGCGGAAGTGGTGGATGGCGACGAAGGCGCCGACGCCCGCTAGATCTCAGAGCCGCGGACGTATTCCAACAAGCCGCGGTCAAGCGCGTCGAATGCGACGCGCCAGCGCGGGGATTATTTCAAGTTCTCGTGCATCGCGACCCAGGTATCGAGCGCAGTACGCTCTTGAATGTCATGGCAGGAATTCGATGCGTTTCGTCAATCCCATCCCCTTCGTCCGCGACATCGATCGCTCCAGGGAATTCTACCGGAAGATACTGGGCCTGGAGATCCTGGAGGATTTCGGAAACTTTGTCCTGTTCGAGGCGGGCTTTGCCATCCACGAGGGGCGTTCGCTCGAGCAGACGATCTGGGGACAAGCATCCGTCACCAAGGAACCCTATGGCCGCGGGAATTTGCTGCTGTATTTCGAGCACGAGGATATTGAAGCGGCCTTCGAAAACGTCGCGCCGCACGTGGAGCTGATACATCCCATAGTGCGGCAGGCATGGGGACAGCGCGTCTTCCGTTTTTACGATCCGGACGGGCATGCGGTCGAGATCGGGGAGCCGCAGGAGCCCGGATCTCAAGGCAAGTCTTCCCACTCTTAAATTCGCACGCAGCAAAGAAAATCGGCCGTAGAGCTATGAAACTCTGCGACCGATTTCGGGGCGGGGAGGTGTTTAACGGCGGTCAGGGGTTGTGATGCTTATCAGCCCTTTCTCCCAATGTCAGGCGACTGCTTCGAGTGCCGGGTAGTCCGTGTAGCCCTTGGCGCCGCCGCCGTAGAAGGTGGACTTGTCGGCTTCGTTCAGCGGCGCATTGTCCTTGAAGCGCTGCACGAGATCGGGATTGGCGATGAAGAGCTTGCCGAAGGCCACCGCATCGGCATAACCGCTCTCGACAACCGTCTTGGCGCTTTCGCGATCATAGCCATTGTTGACCAGCCAGCCGCCGGTACCGCCGGCGTTGCGATAGGCGGCCTTCATCTCCTGATAGTCGAAGGGCTTGTCACCCTGGAAGAAATTCCGGTCTCCGCCGGTCGCACCTTCGATCACATGAATGAAGGAAAGGCCGCGGGAGCCCAGCTGCCTGGCCACATAGTTGAAGAGCGGCTGCGGGTCCGTTTCGACAATGCCGTTGGCGGGGGTGACCGGCGACAGGCGGATGCCGACGCGGCCGGCGCCGATTTCCTTGGCAACCGCGTCGACCACCTCAAGGAGGAAGCGGGCACGGTTTTCGATCGACCCGCCGTATTCGTCGGTGCGTCGATTGGCGCCGGACTTCAGGAATTGGTCGATCAGGTAGCCGTTGGCACCGTGGATTTCGACGCCGTCGAAGCCGGCGTCGATCGCGGCGCGTGCCCCTTTGCGGAAGTCTTCAACGATGCCGGGGATTTCGGACAGTTCGAGCGCCCGGGGATCGGACGTGTCGACGAATGCGCCGCTGCCGTCCGGATTGATGATATAGGTCTTGCTTCCGGCAGGGACGGCGGACGGGGCGACCGGAGCGCCGCCGTTTGGCTGAAGCGAGGTGTGCGAGACGCGGCCCACATGCCAGATCTGGGTAATGATCTTGCCGCCCTTGCGATGCACTGCATCGGTGACCTTCTTCCATCCATCGATCGCCTGCGACAGGTAAAGGCCGGGCACATCCGCGTAACCCTGACCCTGCTGACTTACCGGGGTGCCCTCGGTGATGATCAGACCCGCTGCGGCGCGTTGTTCGTAATAGGTAACATTGAGGTCGTTCGGAACCGCCTTGGGTGAACGGTTGCGGGTCAGGGGCGCCATCACGATGCGGTTGGCAAGTTGAATATCGCCGAAGGCGGTCGGATCAAAAAGCTTGGCCATCAGAAATTCCTTTGTCTGCAGTTGGGAGAAGTGAGCCGGGTCAGAGCGTCGACCGGAGCTCGTTGAGGAAGGCTGCAATGGTATCCTCATTGCGGTGATAGAACGCCCATTGGCCGACGCGATTGATCTTGAGCAATCCGGCCCTTTCGAGCGTCGAAAGATGCGCCGAGACCGTGGACTGGGAGAGGCCGCAGCGTTTTTCGAACTGGTTGGCGCAGATCCCCATACTCAGCGGGTGCGCCTGGTCGCAGAAATTAAGCTCCGGCTCCTTCATCCATTCCAGAAATTCGATCCGGGTCGGATGCGCGAGGGCTTTGAGGATTTCCGTCTTGTCCATTGTCGATCTCGTATCGGTCATTAACGATATATAGATCGTCAGACGACGATATAAAGGATGAGCGTTTCAAAGGAGTGGGATTTTTTAAAAAAAATGGGCCGCCGGATTTCTCCAGGGCCCGTCAGTTGTGAAGGTCAAAACCTCCAGAGGGGAACAGCTGGCGCGGACGACGGGGAGGTCGCCGATGGCGTCAGCTGTCAGCTATATGGGGAGGTGATATCGGCTCGACAAGATGCAATCTTCGGTTTTGGAGAGAAGTTTTTGTCGGTGGCGTCTTGCCGAGCTCACTGCGCTGCCGGGCAAAAAAAAGAGGGCCACCGGATCGCTCCAGGGCCCTATAAGTGTGAAGGTCAAAAACCTCCAGAGGGGAACAGCTGCTGCGGTGGAACTGGGAGGAAAAGCCACCATGTGCATCAGCTGTGTGCGATATGGTGGTTTTTTGTGCAGTGAACAATGCTCTTTTGTGCAGGTCAGCCATGCGTGATGCGCATCACTTACGGCGACATGGAGCAACCTCCACATATCTGGCTGCCGTATATACCTGAAATCCCTGGGGGATAAGCCGCTTTACCGCCTCGCACGGAAGTGCGACGAAATCAGAAATTCCAGTTTCGCGCCTTGCCTACGATGAAATCGCGGAAGACTTTGAGCTTCGCAGCGTTCTTCATTTCGTCGGGATAGCAGAAGTAGGTGTCGAAAGAGGGGATGTCGGCGTTGATCGCGAGTTGAATGAGGCCGGGATCGCGCCCGACGATGTAGTCGGGAAGGCAAGCTATACCGATGCCGAGCAGACAGGCGCGCTTGATCGAAGTCTGGCTGTTGATCTGAAGATGCGGCGTGCGGCTGTTGTCGGACGAGCGACCGGCATATTCCAGCCAGTTCACGTCGAGCAGGTAGCTCGGCGCCGGTTCGCCAAACGTGATGATCCGATGCGTGTCGAGGTCCTCAACCGACTGCGGTTCGCCATAGCGGTTGATATAGGAGGGGGCCGCGTAGACGTGCATATGGACTGTGAACAGCTTGCGCTGGATCAGGTCGGACTGTTGCGGCTGGCGCAGGCGAATGGCGCAGTCCGCGTGGCGCATGTTCACGTCCACTTCCTCGTTGTCGAGGATGAGCTGGATCGACATTTCGGGATAAAGCTGCAGAAACTCCTGCACCTTGTCGGTGAGCCAGCCCTGGCCAAGGCCGACCGTCGTCGTGACGCGCAGCTTGCCGGACGGTTTTTCCGTCGTCTCGGTCAGCTGCATCTTCACCGTTTCGAGCTTCAGGAGAACGTCATGGGCGGTGCGGTAGAGGAGTTCGCCCTGTTCGGTGAGGATCAGGCCGCGCGCATGCCGGTGAAACAGCTTGACACCGACATCCTGCTCAAGCGCGCTGACCTGGCGGCTGATGGCCGACTGGGAAAGGTGGAGTTTGTCCGCCGCATGGGTGAAGGAGCCTGCCTCCGCCGCCGCATGAAAAATTCGCAACTTGTCCCAGTCGAGCGGCACACCCATGTTTCAATGTCACTCCGCGGCCACGGCCACCGGCTGAATGCCGGCAAGGTAACGTTCGGCCTCGAGTGCGGCCATGCAGCCCATGCCCGCGGCGGTGATCGCCTGGCGGAAGGTGTCGTCGGTCACGTCGCCGGCGGCGAAGACCCCCG
This sequence comes from Neorhizobium sp. R1-B, assembly GCF_004368875.1. Taxonomy (NCBI): domain Bacteria; kingdom Pseudomonadati; phylum Pseudomonadota; class Alphaproteobacteria; order Hyphomicrobiales; family Rhizobiaceae; genus Neorhizobium; species Neorhizobium sp. R1-B. The sequence goes on along the minus strand of NZ_SOEM01000003.1, from coordinate 82,321 downwards.
GCACGTCGGTTGCCGTCGAGTCCGGTGCGGTCCAAAGGTAGCCGTTCGGCTTCATCTTCAGCTTGCCCTTGAAAAGTTCGGTCGCGGGCGCATGGCCGATCGCCACGAAGACACCGTGGATCGGAAAGTCTGTGATGGCGCCGGTCAGGGTACTGCGCAGCTTCACCCCTTCGACAGACGGAGGCATCGGAGGCTTGGCCGGCTTGCCGGTGATCTCGGCGATTTCCGTGTTCCAGAGCACGCTGACATTCGGGCGCTGGAACAGGCGTTCCTGCAGGATCTTCTCCGAGCGGAACGAGTCGCGGCGATGAACCACGGTGACGGACTTGGCGATGTTGGAGAGATACAGTGCCTCTTCCACGGCGGAATTGCCGCCGCCGACCACGATCACGTCCCTGTTGCGATAGAAGAAGCCGTCGCAGGTGGCGCAGGCGGACACGCCGAAGCCCTGGAAATGCTGCTCGCTTTCGATGCCCAGCCATTTGGCTTTGGCACCAGTGGAAATGATGATCGTCTCCGCCGTCCAGACGGCACCGGAATCGGTGCGCACGGTGAAGGGGCGACGGTCGAGATCGACCTCGGTCACCAAATCGTTGACGATTTCGGCGCCCACATGGGTCGCCTGTTTCAGCATCTGCTCCATGAGCCAGGGCCCCTGGATCGGATCACCGAAACCGGGATAATTTTCCACATCGGTGGTGATCATCAACTGGCCACCCTGTTCCATGCCGGCGATCAGCACCGGCTTCAGCATGGCGCGGGCGGCGTAGATTGCGGCGGTGTAGCCGGCCGGGCCGGAACCGATGATCAGGACCTCGGTGTGACGGGCGGACATATGTGCTTCCTTTCAAAGACCGATCGACTCGTATTTTATTGCCCCTCATATAGGGGGTCGATTTCCGGTCTGCCGCTTTCAAAATGCCATGTAAGGTCGATCCATGCAGCAATGCAAGGGCAGCCTTGCGTTAATAACAGATCAGTTCGCATTGCGGCATGCTCCTTGCGTTAAATCCCGTTTCCGCTAAAAGCCTTGCCGACAAAAGGGGAAAGCCGTGTTCCGCGCCGATCTGGACGCCATCGACATCAAGATCCTCAGGGAGCTCCAGCGTGACGGGAGAATGACGAATGTCGATCTCGCCGAACGCGTCGGCATTTCGGCGCCGCCCTGTCTGCGACGTGTGCGCAAACTCGAGGAAGCGGGAATCATCGAGGGTTATCACGCGCTCCTCAACGGCCCGAAACTCGGCTTCGATCTGGTCGCCTTCTGCATGGTCGGCCTTAAGCGCCAGTCGGACGCGGATTTGAAGGGCTTTGCTTCCAAGGTGCAGCAATGGCCGCTGGTGCGTGAGGCCTGGATGGTCAACGGGGACAGCGATTTCCTGCTGCGTTGCGCGGCACAGAATCTGACCGTATTCCAGGATTTCGTCATCGAAGTCCTGACTGCCGACGAGCATGTGGACACGGTTCGGACCATGCTGACGATCCGGCAGGTGAAGCAGCTCGGCCTGGTGGAGATCTAGCGGGTGCTGGCCCTGGCTGTCCGGATCTATGAAAGAGAGTCGAATGCCTGAGACGGTCTATCCAGCGCCGGGCATGAAGGGCCCGCTTTGGCGGCGTTCCCCGCTCGAGCGGCTGTTGACGTGGAACGGGACGAGGAGGTCGCGAAAGCGCATCTTTGCCCTGAGCAAGGCCGGTTCTCTGGGTCTGGCGTCGCCGCAGCGGTTGAGAGCGCTGGCCGCGGACGACATGCCGCTGGTTTTCCTGTGCCGCAACGATCGCCGCCTGCTGCCGTCATTCTTCGCCCATTACCGCCGGCTCGGCGTCACGCGCTTCATATGTGTGGACGACCAATCCACCGACGGGACCGCCGAATATCTGGCCGCGCAGGCCGATACCGATCTCTGGGCTTCTCCGCTTCGCTACAAGGATGCCAGGCGCGGGAAAAGCTGGCGGGAGGAACTGTTTTCAATCTACGGCTTCGACCGCTGGTACCTGAACGTCGATTCGGACGAATTCCTGATCTACGACCGCTGTTTCGAGATGCCGCTGCCCAGGCTGATTGCACGCCTGGAAGAGCGCTCCATCCGGCGGCTCGCGGCGCCGATGATCGACATGTATCCCTCAAGCGACATTGCGGCCGCTGAATTTACCGGCGAGGAGGGGCAGATGCCATGGCAGGTCGCGGATTGCTACGACCGCGACGGATATACGGTCGTCAGGAACGCCCGTTTCCAGCGCATCCGCGGCGGGGCGCGAAAACGCCTGTTCGGTTCCAATGTGGACCTGATGAAATATCCGCTGATGTTCTGGGACAAGGAATGTTCGCTCGGGGAGAACATCCATCAGCCTTTGCCCTACCAGCGCAATTTTTCCCCTATCTTCGGTGTCCTGCTGCATTTCAAGTTTTTTTCCGACTATCAGGAGCGCGTGCAGGAGGCGATCTCGAGCGGGCAGCACTTCGGTGGCGCCCAGGAATACGTGAAGATCATGCAGAAGATTTCTGCCGATCGCGAAATCGAGTTCGGCTATCCGGGAAGCGCGCACTTCCGCGACCCCGGCCAATTTGTCGAGCAGGGGTTTGCGGCGTCTCCCTTCGACGGGTCCGGTGGCGGCGGTCATGTCTAAGCTTCCGATATCGGCTTTCATCATCTGCCAGGACGAGGAACGCTATCTCGGCAACTGCATCGAGAGCCTTGCCGACTTTTCCGACATCGTCATCGTCGATTCAGGGTCGTCCGACGGCACGATCCGTCTCGTCCAGTCCTATATCGACAGCGGGTGGCCGATCAGGCTCTTTCACGAGCGATGGCGCGGTTACGCGGCCCAGAAGCAGTTTGCCCTGGAGCTTTGCCGGGAGAAATGGTGCTTCAGCATCGATGCCGACGAGCGGCTCGATCAGCCATTGCGGAAATTGCTTCCCGAACTGATCGCGGCGGACGAGGAGATTGTCGGCTGGAGGATGGCGCGGCGCCCCTATCTGATCGGCTACGGTTATACGCCGGAGCGGGTGAGAGAACGCAAGATCCTGAGGTTGATCCGAAAGGGCAAGGGAGCGTTCGACCTGACGCAGGCGGTGCACGAAGGTATCGTTCCTGAGGGGCGGGTGGAGAAAACGAAGGCGGGCAGCCTGCTGCACTACCGGCCGATCGTCATCGACGAACAAATTCTCAAGGAAAACAAATATTCCACGCTCAAGGCGGACCAGAAGTTTGCAGCGGGCAAGAAACCGAAGCCGATCAAGCTGCTCGTCTCGCCGTTGCTTTACTTCTACCGGCTGTATCTGAGAAACGGGCTCTGGCGCTGCGGGGCGCCCGGGTTCATCGAGGCGATGACGGTCGCCGTCTATGCGTTTCTCACCGAAGCCAAACTATACCAGCGTCAGGCGCTCAAGGAGCGGCCGAACAGGGACGACGCGCCGACGCGTTGATGGAGAATTCTATGAAGGTCCTGCACATCCATTTCGGGAAAGAAGGCGGTGCGGAACGGTTCCTGGTCAATCTCGCCCATTCGCTTCACGGGCGCGGCGTCGAACAGCGGATGCTGATCCGACCCGACCGGACCTGGAAAGAAGAAATCGGCCGGTACGGACAGGTCTACGAGGGCATCTTCCGGCGGTATTCGCCGTCCCGTTTCCTCTTTGCTGCCCGGCTTAGGCTGATCCTCAGGGATTTCCAGCCGGATGTCATCCTGGCATGGCAGATGCGTGCGAGCCGTGCCTTGCCGAACTACAAGAAAGCCAGGCGGATATCCCGCCTCGGCGACTACCCGCACCATCTGAACTACTACCGCAACGCCGAGATCCTTGTCTGCAACACGCCGGACATTGCCCGTAAGGTCGGCGAACTCGGCTGGCAACGCGGGTTGGAGGTAATCACCAACTTCACCTATTCGCTTCCTGGCCCGGTGGTCTCCCGTGAGGCGCTCCAGACGCCAGACGACGCCTTTGTGGTGGTCGGCATGGGACGGTTTGTTCGCCGAAAAGGGTTTCACACGCTCGTTCAGGCCATGGCGAAGGTGGAAAACGCCTATCTCTGGCTCCTTGGCGAAGGCGTAGAGCGGGAGAACCTGGAACGTCAGGTGGATGAGCTCGGCATCAGGGATCGCGTCCGCTTCGCGGGCTGGCAGACGAATGTCTATTCCTTCCTGGCCGCCGCCGATGTGCTTGCCGTGCCGTCGACGCACGAGCCGCTGGGCAATGTGTGCCTGGAGGGCTGGTGTGCTGAGAAACCGATCGTCTCCACGCGGTCGGAAGGTCCTTCCTGGATGATGAGCGACGAAAAGGACGGCCTTTTGGTGGATTGCGAGGATTTCGAAGCGCTGGCAGCGGCGATCCGGCGCATCAGGGACGATCCTGCGCTCAGGCAGCGTCTGGTGGAAGGCGGGCGGCAGACCATGCGGGAGCGGTTTTCCGAAGAGGCGGTCACCGACGCTTATCTGCGCCTGTTTGAAACGGGCACCAGCAAGCCATGAGGATCCACCACTACCATTTCGGCAAGGAAGGCGGCCTCGAGCGTTTCTTCACGCACCTCGCCAACGCGCTGGCCCGCCGGGGCGTGGAGCAGCGGGCGATCATCCGGCCCGGGCGCAGCTGGCGCAAGGATATCGAAAACGTCGTCACGATCACGGAGAGCAATTTCCGCAACATCTCCCTCGACCGCTATCTGCTGCCCTTGAAGGCAAAGCGGCTTGCCGAGCGTGAGAAACCCGATGCGCTGATGGCCTGGGGCACCCGCGGCAGCGAACTCCTGCCGGCCTATCCCGGCTGCATCAAGATTTCGCGTCTTGGGGATTATCCGAAGAGGCTCAGCTATTTCCGCAATACGGATGTGATCGTCTGCCTGACGCCGGCAATGGCCGACCACGTGCGAGGCCTCGGCTGGACGCGTCGCATCGAGGTGATCGCCAACTTCACCAGTACCCAAGCCGTTGCCCCGATCGCGCGGTCCGCGGTGAATACGCCGGAAGGCGTTCCGCTTGTCATGGCCATGGGGCGTTTTGTGAAGCGGAAGGGTTTTCATACGCTGATCGAGGCGCTGGCGACCTTGCCGGATGTCTGGTTATGGCTAGCGGGCGAGGGCGAGGAAGGTGAGGCGCTCCAGGTGCTCGTGCGCGAGCGGGGAATGACCGAGCGGGTGCGTTTCCTCGGCTGGCAGACCGATACGCGGCCCTATGTCGCTGCGGCGGATGTCTTTGCAATGCCGTCCAGCCATGAACCGCTCGGCAATGTCATATTCGAGGTCTGGGCGCAGAGGCGGCCGATCGTTGCCACACGGGCGGAAGGACCGAGCTGGTGCATCCGCGACCGCGAAAGCGGTCTGCTGGTCGACATCGGCGACGCAGATGGCCTGGCTGGTGCCATTTCCCAGGTTCTCAGCGACGAGAAGCTTGCGGCCAGCCTGGTTGAGGGCGCCTCCAGGACGCTGGTTGAGCGCTTCAGCGAAGAAGCGATCACCAACACCTATATCGAGCTTTTCAAGCAGAAGCCGTGATCCGGTAGGTGTTGCCGAGGCGTTTTGCCTCGCCCTCGATGCTGAAATTTTCCAATGCATGAGCCCGCGAGCAGGCGGAGGCTGCATGTCTGCGGCTTTCGTCATCCATGAAGGAGACTGCGGCTTCGGTCATCGCATCGACACTGCCGCTTTCAACGATCACGCCGGTCTCCCGGTCTCCCGTCACCAGAAGCTCCGGAAAAGCGCCGACATCGGTGGCGATGACGGGCAGGGCGGTCGCCATGGCTTCGAGGGGCGTGAGCCCGAACCCTTCCCAGCGCTGCGGCGCGATGAAGAGGTCGAGCGCCCGGTACCATTCGTTGATGTTGGTATGTTCGCCAACGAAAAGGATGCGGTCGGCAAGGCCCGCTGCGGCCACTTTCGCCTTCAGGCCGCTTTCGAACTCCACATGAGGGCCGGTGGCGCGTCCTGCGACGATCGCCGCCCAGTCGGGCCGGTCCGGCAAGAGGCGGATCATCGAATCGACGAAAACATCCGTGCCCTTCTGGTGCCGCACACGTCCGAAGCAGCCGACGAATTTTTTGGTCGGGTCCAGTCCTCGGGCGCGTTTCGCCTCCGCCTTGTCGGCGGGCGGCGAGAAACGATCGGTATCGATGCCATGCAGGATCACCGTATTCGGTACGGCAAGATAGTCGGCCGTCTTGCTGCTGGTCGCGATCACGGCGTCCATCTTCGAGATCAGCCATTTGGTCCAGCCGGTATGGCGTCGCTGCGAGGCGGATGTGAAGACGATCTTCAGCGGCATGCGCAGCACATCCCGCATCAGGATGGCCGGCAGCATTTCGATATTGCGGCGCGCATGCCAGACGCGGCATCGCTTGCCGCGCGGGGGAATCCAGAACGCCCAGAGATCGCGGTAGCGGATATGCGGCAGATCGGCAGGCAATCCCGGACCGAGCGTTGCAACCTTCTGACCGAGCGATCTCTGTACGGGCACGAGCTGGATGATCGTCGAGGTGACGCCGGAGAGCCGCCGCTTGAAATTCGGCGCAACGACTTCGACGTCACGAATATCCACGATGGCGGGATCGCCATTTTTCCCCACGGACAATCAGCCCCAGGAGACGGACAGAATCTCGTAGGCCTTGGAACCGCCGGGCGCGACAACTTCGATCGACTCGCCGGCTTCCTTGCCGATCATCGCGCGGGCAATGGGGGAAGAGATGGAGATGCGCCCAGCCTTCACATCGGCTTCCTGGTCGCCGACGATCTGGTAGGTCTTTTCCTCGTCGGTATCTTCGTCGACGAGCTTGACGGTGGCGCCGAACTTGATCTTCGAGCCGGACATCTTGGTGAGGTCTATGATCTCGGCGCGCGCCGTCAGGTCCTCAAGCTCGGTGATCCGGCCTTCGTTGTGGCTTTGGGCCTCCTTGGCGGCGTGATATTCGGCATTTTCCGAGAGGTCGCCGTGGGCGCGGGCTTCCGCAATCGCCTCGATGATACGGGGACGCTCCTCCTGCTGGCGCCAGCGCAGTTCTTCCTGCAGCTTGGCAAAACCATTCGGCGTCATCGGTACCTTATCAACCATTTCACTGTCCTTCAGACTCATGTCCGCGGATGCCGCGGACACAAAAAGAAACAGGTTCCGGAGTAAAACTTCGGAACCATCGTAAGATCAAAATTTTGCTCACTATAACAGAACTTCGACAACCAAAGCTAGGATTTTCGAACCCTGTCGAGGCGAACGCAAGTCCGCTCATGAGATTCCAAGCTCATCGGTTTGTCAATGTCTTGACTTTCTAAAATAGAACAAATAGTGAACATAACGATGAAGAAGTCGCTCAAAGAACGGTTGGCAATACTTTCCGACGCCGCAAAATACGACGCTTCCTGCGCTTCGAGCGGAACGGTGAGGCGGGACTCCTCCTCTTCGGGAGGGCTTGGTTCTACGGAAGGTTCGGGGATCTGTCATGCCTATGCACCCGATGGCCGCTGCATTTCCCTTCTCAAGATCCTGCTTACGAATTTCTGCATCTATGACTGCGCCTATTGCGTCAATCGCTCCTCCAGCAATGTAGAAAGGGCTCGATTTACACCGCAGGAGGTGATCTGGCTGACGCTGGAGTTCTACCGGCGAAATTATATCGAAGGCCTGTTCCTGTCTTCGGGAATCATCCGCTCCTCCGATCACACGATGGAAGAGATGGTGCTGATCGCCCGAGAATTGCGAACCACGCACAATTTCAGGGGCTATATCCACCTGAAAACCATCCCGGAGGCGTCGGCACCTCTTATCGAGGAAGCCGGACTTTACGCCGACCGGTTGTCGATCAATATCGAGCTGCCCACCGACAATGGAATTGCCAAGTTCGCGCCGGAAAAGCGGCCGGATGGCATCCGGCAGTCGATGGGCAAGCTCCGTCTCAAGATCGAGGAAATGGCGGAGCCGACGCTGCAATCCAAACGACGGAAGAAATTTGCGCCGGCCGGACAGAGCACGCAGATGATCGTGGGCGCCGATGGCGCCAGCGATGCGACCATCCTTGGCACCAGCGCCAGGCTCTACGGAAGCTATGGTCTGAAGCGGGTCTATTATTCTGCATTCAGTCCCATTCCTGATTCGTCCAGGAACCTGCCGCTGATCAAGCCGCCGCTGATGCGCGAGCATCGACTCTATCAGGCGGACTGGCTTTACCGCTTCTACGGGTTCGAGATCGGCGAGATCACCGCAAGCCAGCCAGACGGCATGCTGGATCTTGATCTCGATCCCAAGCTTGCCTGGGCATTGGGACACCGGGAGCAGTTTCCCGTCGACGTGAACAGGGCAGACAAAGAGCGGCTGCTACGGGTGCCGGGTTTCGGCACCAAGACCGTCAAGGGCATTCTTTCGGCCCGCCGCTTCCGGCGGCTGAGGCTTGATGATCTCAAGCGGCTCGGCGTGTCGCTGAAGAAGGTCCAGCCGTTTATTACCTGCGAGGGCTGGACGCCGCATCGGCTTGTCGACCGGCCTGATCTTGCTGCCATGTTCCAGCCTAAACCGGAACAGCTCTCGCTTCTATGATGTACCGCTATTCGCTGAGAGGCAGGGGAGACCTTACCGAGTGGCGCGACGCGGCCCGAGCATATCTGATGGCGGGTATCGTCCCTGATGTCATCGAATGGCGGACCATGGACGATGCCGATGGTCTGTTCGGGTTTGACGACAACAACCTGCCGCCGCCTCATGAGGCGCATCCGCCGCTCTCCGTGCCGCCGTCCTTCATCCGGCTGGCGGGGGCAGTGATCTGTCATTCCGATCCGACACGTTTTGCTCTGCTCTACCGCTTGCTCTTTCGGTTGATGCATGGGCGGCATCTCCTGCAGATGGCATCCGATACCGACGTCGTCGCGGCGCAGCGCATGGCCAAGGCTGTCGGGCGGGACTACCACAAGATGACCGCTTTCGTTCGCTTCAAGGAGTTGCCGTTGCCGGCGGGGACTGCAGGACGCCGGCGATTCTTCTCCTGGTTCGAACCAGACCATTTCATCCTTGCGCGCGTAGCGCCTTTCTTCCAGCGCCGCTTCACGGACATGGATTGGCTGATTGCGACGCCGAAAGGCTCGGCCTCTTGGGACGGGGAGACTTTGAGGACCTGCGACGAGCCTGCGGAAAAACCTGATCTGAAGGATGAGACCGAGGATCTCTGGCGCACCTATTATGCATCCATCTTCAATCCGGCCCGGCTCAAGGTGAAGATGATGACAAAGGAGATGCCGAAGAAATACTGGAAGAACCTGCCGGAAGCTACGCTCATTCCGGATCTGATCGCGAATGCCGAAGCGAGCGTGATCGAGATGGGGAAAAGAGCGGCGAGTGAGCCGTTGCCCTTCCACCACCGCATCCAGGAGGCGGCAGCCAGGGCGCCGGTGCCGTCGGCCCCTGCTGCCGGCACTCTTTCGGCCCTCAAGCAGGAAGCACGGCACTGCACGCGCTGCGATATCCATTGTCTGGCAACCCAGACGGTTTTCGGGGATGGCCCAGCCGACGCCAGGGTGATGGTCGTTGGCGAACAACCCGGCGATCAGGAGGATCTTGCGGGCAAGCCGTTCGTGGGGCCGGCCGGAAAGCTCTTCAACGACACGCTTGCCGAAGCCGGCATCGACCGGCGTTCTCTCTATATTACCAACGCCGTTAAGCACTTCAAATACGTGCCGCGGGGCAAACGGCGGATCCATCAGAAGCCGAACATGGGCGAGATCAGGCAATGCCGCTGGTGGCTGATGCAGGAGCTTGAACTGGTGAAGCCGGAGGTCGTGGTGGCGATGGGCGCAACAGCCCTTTTTGCGTTGACCGATATGCGCCAGAAGCTCGAGGATGTGCGCGGAGAGCCCATGGCATTGGCTGATGGGCGCATACTCTTCGTGACCGTGCATCCAGCCTATCTTCTCCGGATTCCGGATGAGGCCCAGAGGATGAGAGAGCTGGACCGTTTCGGAAAAGATATGAATGCCGTCCAACGCCTTGTCAGAGCCCGTGCCCCTTATCGTTCCGGGCCGCCGAATGCCTCCTGAAAGGTTCGGCAAGTCGATCTTCCGGGCGATTATCCACCAGCCGAAATGGGCGTATTGTCATTTCCCGGATCACAAATGTATGCGACTGGCGCAGGCGCGGCGACACGGGCTCAGGTCTGGCTAAAAGCCATCAACCGCGATGATCGGCTGCCAGAGACATGGTGCCCACTTGTTCTTAAATGCCTTCAGCGTCGATCCTGGAGGGCTCGCCGATGACGAGGCGGCTGAGATATCTGATTGTCTCGATACTGATATCGCTTGTGATGTGGGCGACCATCGTCGCCATCGCGCTATTGGTGTGGCGACTGATCCGAGACTATTTTTGAAGCGAGATGCGGCGCCGACCGCGGGCGAACGCCGCGGCTTTTTAAGCAGCCCTTTGCCGGGCCCCCGAGCGGACGCCCCTTATGGAAGGGCGTCCATCGGAGATGGTGGAAACAGAGGCGTTCAGGCGAAATAGCTCTGCAGCGGGCGGACTTCGAGATTGCCTGCCTTCAACGCCCTGATGGCCATGGCTGCGGCTTCGGCGCCGGCCATGGTGGTGTAGTACGGTACCTTCTGCATCAGCGTGGCGCGGCGCAGCGATTTGGAATCCGAGATCGCCTTGTTGCCGTCCGTGGTGTTGATGACCAGCTGGACCTGACGGTTGCGGATCGCGTCTTCGATATGCGGCCGGCCTTCGAGAACCTTGTTGATCTTCGTGGCCTCGATGCCGTTTTCACCCAGGAAGCGCGCCGTGCCGCCGGTTGCCAGGACCTTGAAGCCGATTTCGGTCAGAATGCGGATCGCCGGCAGGACGCGGGCCTTGTCCTCATCGCGTACGGAGACGAAGACCGTGCCGGTGCGCGGCAGTTCCACGCCGGCGCCGAGCTGCGACTTGGCAAACGCAAGCGCAAAATCGGTGTCCAAGCCGATAACTTCCCCCGTCGAGCGCATTTCCGGCCCGAGCAGGGTATCCACGCCCGGGAATTTGGCGAACGGGAAGACAGCTTCCTTGACCGCGATGTGCTTCAGGTTGCGCGGGTCTGGCTTTTTGCCATAGGCGGCAAATGTCGGATCGAGCTTCTCGCCCGCCATGACGCGAGCGGCGAGCTTGGCGATCGGTGCACCGATGGTCTTGGCGACGAAGGGCACGGTGCGCGAGGCGCGCGGGTTGACTTCCAGCACGTAGACGGTGCCGTCCTTGATGGCGAACTGGACGTTCATCAGGCCAACAACGTTCAGAGCCTTGGCCATCGCTTTCGACTGGCGTTCCAGTTCATCGATGAGCTCCGGCGAGAGAGTGCGCGGCGGCAGCGAGCAGGCGCTATCGCCCGAATGGATGCCTGCTTCCTCGATATGCTCCATGATACCGGCGACATAGACGTCGGTGCCGTCGCAGAGGCAGTCGACGTCCACCTCGATCGCATGGGTGAGATAGCTGTCGAACAACAGCGGATTCTTGCCGAGCAGGGTGTTGATCTGGCCGGTCTTGTCATTCGGGTAACGCTGCTTGATGTCTTCCGGCACGAGGCCCGGAACGGTGTCGAGCAGGTAGGTCTGCAGCATCGATTCCGAATGGATGATCTGCATGGCGCGGCCGCCGAGGACGTAGGACGGGCGGACAACCAGAGGGAAGCCGATTTCGGCCGCGACCAGCCGGGCCTGCTCGACGGAGTAGGCGATACCGTTGTTCGGCTGGTTGAGATCGAGCTTCATCAGCAGCTTCTGGAAGCGGTCGCGGTCTTCGGCGAGGTCGATCATGTCGGGTGCCGTGCCGAGGATCGGGATGCCGTTCTTTTCGAGCGCCTCCGCAAGCTTCAGCGGCGTCTGGCCGCCGAACTGGACGATGACGCCGACCACTTCGCCTTTTTCCTGTTCAGCGCGCAGGATCTCGATGACGTCTTCCGCCGTCAGCGGCTCGAAATAGAGGCGGTCGGAGGTGTCGTAGTCGGTCGAGACGGTTTCCGGGTTGCAGTTGATCATGATCGCTTCATAACCCGCGTCCTTCAATGCGAAGGCGGCGTGGCAGCAGCAATAGTCGAACTCGATGCCCTGGCCGATGCGGTTCGGACCGCCGCCGAGGATAACGACCTTCTTTGCAGCGGAGACTTCCGCTTCGGAGCGGAGCGCACCGACGAAGGGCACTTCGTAGGTCGAATACATATAGGCGGTCGGGGAGGCGAATTCGGCAGCGCAGGTGTCGATCCGCTTGAAAACCGGGCGGACATTCAGCGAGTTGCGCAGTTCGGCCACTTCCTTGGGGCGCTTGCCGGTAAGGCTCGCAAGGCGGGCGTCGGAGAAGCCCATGGCCTTCAGCATGCGAAGGTTTTCGGCGTCCGTCGGCAGGCCATGTTCCCGGATGCGCTCTTCCATGTCGATGATCGCCTTGAGCTGGGCGATGAACCAGGGATCGATCTTGCAGGCTTCGTGCACTTCCGCTTCGGTCAGGCCGAGGCGGAGCGCCTGGGCCACCATGCGCAGGCGATCGGGGGTCGGCGTGCCGATCGCGGCGCGAATGGCGTTCTTGGAGTTTTCGCCGTCTTCGAGACCGGGAATCTCGATCTCGTCGAGACCGGTGAGCCCGGTTTCAAGGCCGCGCAAAGCCTTCTGCAGCGACTCCGCGAATGTGCGGCCGATCGCCATCACTTCGCCGACCGACTTCATCGCGGTGGTGAGCGTCGGCTCAGCGCCCGGGAACTTCTCGAAGGCGAAACGCGGGATCTTGGTGACCACATAGTCGATCGACGGTTCGAACGAGGCGGGCGTCGCACCGCCGGTGATGTCGTTTTCCAGTTCGTCCAGCGTGTAACCGACGGCGAGCTTTGCCGCGACCTTGGCAATCGGGAAGCCGGTCGCCTTGGAGGCGAGCGCGGAGGAGCGCGAGACGCGCGGGTTCATTTCGATGACGACGAGGCGGCCGTCGGCCGGGTTGACCGCGAACTGCACGTTGGAGCCGCCGGTCTCGACGCCGATCTCGCGCAGAACCGCAATCGAGGCGTTGCGCATCATCTGGTATTCCTTGTCGGTCAGCGTCAGCGCCGGCGCGACGGTAATGGAATCGCCCGTGTGGACGCCCATCGGATCGATGTTCTCGATCGAGCAGATGATGATGCAGTTGTCCGCCTTGTCGCGGATGACTTCCATCTCATACTCTTTCCAGCCGAGCACCGACTCTTCGATCAGCACCTCGGTGGTTGGCGAAGCATCGAGGCCGCCCGAGACGATCTCGAAAAATTCCGAGCGGTTGTAGGCAATGCCGCCGCCGGTGCCGCCGAGCGTGAAGGAGGGGCGGATGATCGCCGGCAGGCCGACATGATCGAGCGCCTGCGCGGCGATCGCCATGGCGTGGCTCATATAGCGCTGCTTGCGGTCGCTCTCGCCGAGATTCCAATGGTTTTCGAGGTCGTCGAGCGCCTTGTCCAGATCACCGCCCGAAAGGCGCTCGCGCAGCTTGGCGCGCTCGGCCTCATGGGTCTTGCGATCGGTGTCCTTGATGTCGGTGGCATTCGCCAGCATGGACTTCGGCGTCTCCAAACCGATCTTGGCCATGGCTTCGCGGAAGAGGGCGCGGTCCTCCGCCTTGTCGATGGCGGCTGGCTTGGCGCCGATCATTTCGACATTGTAGCGGTCCAGCACGCCCATGCGCTTGAGCGAGAGCGCGGTGTTCAGCGCCGTCTGGCCGCCCATGGTCGGCAGGAGCGCGTCAGGACGCTCCTTGGCGATGATCTTGGCGACGACTTCCGGGGTGATCGGCTCGACATAAGTCGCATCCGCGAGACCGGGATCGGTCATGATGGTCGCCGGGTTGGAGTTCACCAGGATGACCCGGTAACCTTCCTCCTTCAGCGCCTTGCAGGCCTGGGTGCCAGAATAGTCGAACTCGCATGCCTGACCGATGACGATCGGACCCGCGCCGATGATGAGGATCGATTTCAAATCTTGGCGCTTGGGCATGGGTATCTTTCCGCTTTTTCCTGCGCGAAAAACCGGCACGGTGTGGAATACCACCGGTCGGGTCGCGCGAGCATGTCTTTTCAGGCTAGACGCGGCTTATAGGCAAATGTTTTGGCGAACGGAACCCCATAAATCGCCAAATCGACAGAAAGCTCACCCGTGCCGGATGTCGGTTCCGTCCGTGCGGACCGCCGGAGCCTGGGACCTTCAATCGGCAATCATGCGCGGGAGGGGTTGCGGTCGATGCCGATAAACGAATCGAGCGACCACCGGCCGGGGCCTAAAGCCATGATGCCCAATGCCATCGCTGCCCATGTCAGATGGATGGGCCAGCCGTCGGGAACAGTCAACTGAATGACGAGCGTCATCAGGAGAACAGCGAGCGCGGCTCCACGCGTGACCAAACCAAGCACGAGAAGGAGCGGCAGCAGGATTTCAGCCGAGGCGGACATGAAGGCGACGGTACCGGGGAAGGGATACGGATATGGGCCTCCCGGCAGATGCAACTGGAACTCGGAGGAGAAGAGCAGGACGGCGACATCGTTCAGCTGCAGGAAGCCGTCCCATTTGTTTATTCCGGAACGCCAGAACGGTACCGCAAGGGCGACCCTCAGGGCGAACTGCGTCAAGGGCATGGGCACGAGCCTTGTGATGAATGCGTAGGCAGCACTTACCGAGGGCCGGAAGCCGGAGCCGGTTGTGAGGGCGGGGCTCTGTTTCGTCTTCATCTTCCCACTCCTATCCTGGAAACATCGGAAAAGGCGCCGACCTCGATAATGCCGGATATGGCGGACGCAAGGTCGAAATCGGGGCAGACGGCAAACGCGTCGCCCGCCGCCTCGGCGAGAGTGCCTCCCGCAATCAGCCGCGCGAGCATGAGTGCCGCGCCAGGCGAGAGCTTACGGACTTCCACGTCCAATGCGGGCCGGGTTATCAGCGTCCATTCGGGCTCCGTCGCCGTGATGGGCCCGACCGGATCATCACTTCGATTTGCCGAAAAGATGGTGAATGCGGGATATTGCGAGCGGAGAAGGCGGGTCGCCGGATGGGCGACGAAACGGAGATCGCCGATACTCGCCGGCGCCGGCAAAATCAGCGCTTCCGCGGCAAGCACGGCTTCATCGGCAGCGTGATAGGCGTCGAGCCAGGCGCGCTCGATGCGCGCGACATCCGCCAGCCACGGCATCGAGCGGGCGTATTCGTATTGCGCAATGAAATCAGGAAATTCTCGCCCGTACTCAAAAAGCAGCGGTGATGCGGGCGGAGTTTCGCGGATATGGAAGCGGGCCATTGCCCGGAAAAAGTCCGGACCGGTTATGCGCTGGGTCGCCGGGAAGACCGCGGCAAGCGCCTCGATCAAGCTGACCACGACATTGTTGCGGTAGATATTGAACCGCCGCTCCACATCTTTCCCTCCAGGCGCCTGAACGTCAGGCGGTGGCGATCGACGGGGGTCGAGCAGGCATGATGAAAATGCCTGCGAATAGGCGTCGGATCCGGCGATGCCGGCATCAGAAGGCTGCATGGCGGGCTTCCCTTCCATGGCTGGACGAATGCCGATCGAGGATCGCCTGCGCGGCGGCCGCTTCCTTTTCAAGCGTGATCCAGGCCGGAATTGCACTGTCCCATTCGACAAGGGTGGGGATCGGGCCGGTTCGGCATATGACGGTTTCGAACAATTGCCAGACGGCATCGCATACGGGCCCGTCATGGCTGTCGATCAGCAGCGTTCCGCCGTCCTCGTCGCTTTGCGCCTTGTGGCCTGCAAGATGGATTTCCTCGACGAGATCGAGCGGATAGTCCGCCAGATAGTCGAGCGGCGACGAGCTCAAGTTCGCCGCCGAAACGAAGACATTGTTGACGTCCAGAAGCAGGCCGCAGCCGGTCCGTTTCGTCAGAGCCCGGATGAATTCCGTTTCCGCCATCGTCGACTCCTTGAAGGAGAGATAGCTGGACGGGTTTTCCAGGAGGATCGGGCGGCCGATCGTCTGCTGGACTTCATCGATGTGGTCAGCCACATGCCGCAATGTCTGGTCGTTGTATGGCAACGGCAGGAGATCGTTGAAATAGGTGGTCTCGTGTGTCGACCAGGCCAGGTGTTCGGAAACCAGCGCGGGCTCGTAGCGATCAACCAGGGCCTTGAAGCGCGCCAGGTGCTCCCGGTCGAGCGGGCGGGGGCCGCCGATCGACATGCATACGCCGTGGACGGAAAGCGGATAGTCCTGGCGGATGCGGGACAGCGCCTGATGTGGCGGACCTCCCGATCCCATATAGTTCTCGGCATGGACTTCGAAGAAGCCGCGTTTCGGAAATTGCTCCAAAATCGCGGGAAGATGCTCTGGTTTGAAGCTTGTTCCTGCCTGCCCGTCGGCCCGGAAAGGCGGAAAGCGAAGGGCACCGTGCCCGATGTCATGCGCGTTCGGATTCATTGTATCCCTCCGCTTTCCGAAAATCAGCAATCAGGAAGGTCGGCAATCACGAAGGAATGTCGCGAGTGAGAGCCTGCTTCGATCCCATGCGGTTTCCCGGCAGTTGCATGGTCTCGCAGGTTCCCCCGTTGACGAATTTCCAGGCATTGCCCTGATAGTCGACCGTCGAGGTGCCCTGGCAGGTGGTTCCCGGGCCTGCGGCGCAATCGTTCTGCCCCTTCATTGCGACGCCGAAGCATTTCTCCTTGCCGGCATCCATCGCCGACTTGACTTCCGCCTGCGACAGGGGGGCGGCATAAGCGATCGATGACAGGGCCGATGCGACGGCCGCCGCGAGCATGGCCGTTGTTACTGATGTACCTGTTGACATATCGTCTCCTCCAGAGAGCGAGTGTGGGTGTGCGTCTCAGCGCACATCGGCTTATTCGTCAGGAGGAGAGTGAGGTTACACCCAGAAGGAACACGACTTCGTGATGACCTTACGGGGCGGGACGGATGCCCGTGCCGACAGCCGCTTTACCCCGGAAACCGCTTGAAGCGCTGGCGCACCGCTTCCAGATTGGGCCGGCTGACCGGGATCTCGGAACCGTCCGACATGATGACAAGCAGCTTGCCGTTGTCCCGCATCAGTTTTTCGACCTGCGCTTCCGCCACCCAATGCGAGCGGTGTACCTGCAGGCCCGGCGTGTCCCCGAGCTCTTTCAGCGCGTCGGCAAAGCGCAGGAGGATGAGTTCCCGGCCGCGGAGGGTGATCACCTCGGTATAATGATCCTCGACGGATAGGCGCACGAGCGGCCCGCGGTTCTGCGGTTTCAGCCGTCCAAGGATTTCCGGGCCGGACGGCTGTCTGGCAGCAGGAGGAGCGAGGGCGGCCGGCGGCTCTGACGAGGCGGGGTAGGTGGCCGCTGCGGCGATCTGACGATGCATGGCCGTATAGGTGAGCAGACAGAAGAGGGCGCAGAGCGGAAGGGCGACAAGGGCGCGGCGCAAACCGTTGCCGGTTTCCGCCCAATCCCCCGTGAACGCGAAGTCGATGAGGCCGAGCGCAAAGCCGATCGGCAAGGCTGCAACCAGCGAGCCGATCATCATGCGCAGCAGCGTATTGCCGAGCCGTTCGCGCAGGAGGACCTCGGCGGCCAGGGAAAAGGTAATCGCGATCGCCCAGGTAGCGGCATGTACGATCAACCAGTAGCCGAGCCGGACACCGAACGTCATGCGTTCGAACGTGCCGTACGGACCGCTGACGGCGAAGATGAGGACCACCAGCGCAAAGGTCGCCCAAAAGCGCCGGGACCGGATGAAAAGCTGCAATTCACGAAGCGTGGAGCTGAAAAACAGGTGACTCACGAAGTTGATCCGCCGTCTGCGCCATTCCGTTTGAGGACGGGTCAGTCATGGCGGAAACAGACGCCGAGTTCAATCGCCGGATAACTTGGAAAAGGTCGCCATGAATTTTCAACCGCTTCTCGACGCTCCGATTGCCGTGCAGATCCATGTCGCGGCGGTACTGCCGGCAGCCGTGCTTGGCGCTTACATCCTCCTCAACCGCAAGGGCACGCCGCGGCATCGGCTGCTCGGAAAGATCTGGATGATGCTGATGGTGATGACCTCGCTCTCCAGCTTCTTCATCCACGAGATCAATCTTTTCCACGGTTTCAGCCCGATCCATCTCCTGTCGATTTCCGTGCTCGTTGGGGCGTGGCGGGCCATCACTGCCGCGCGCGCCAAAAATATCCGGGCGCACAAGGCGGCGGTCATCGGCATGTATTTCGGCGGCATCGTGATCGCCGGCCTCTTCACGCTGCTGCCCGGCCGCATCATGAATGCCGTCGTTTTCTCGGGCGGACCGAACTGGGTCATGATGCTTACCTTTGCCGCTATCGCCGCGATGTTCATCTTGCATCGGCGGCTTGCATCCGGTGGCGCCTGATCGGACAAAATTTCGCGAACCGTACCGATATCAGCCTTGCTGTCATGGACAGCCGCGGCCTGCGGGCATAAACACCGGCCAATAAGGAAACTTGCCGCAACGGCCATCGATGAGGACCGCTTGCGCGGAGGAACCCAGATGGCCGATGCAACTTCGAAACCTGTCGCCGCTGCCGCAGCGGAGGTGACGGTACTGCCGATCATCCTGGCGGTCAGCTTCTGCCATATGCTGAACGACATCATGCAGTCGATGATTTCGGCAATCTATCCGATGCTGAAGGCCGACTTTGCGCTCGATTTCTGGCAGATCGGCATCCTGACGCTTGCGTTCCAATGCACCGCATCGCTGCTGCAGCCGGTGATCGGCATCGTCACCGACAAGAAGCCTTTTCCCTATTCGCTGCCGTTTGGCATGGGGTCGACCTTTATCGGCCTTTTCATCCTGGCCTGGTCGCAATCCTATCTGATGCTGGTGGTCGCCGCGTCGCTGATCGGCATCGGCTCGGCCGTCTTCCATCCGGAATCTTCCCGCGTCGCGCGGCTTGCCTCCGGGGGGCGTTACGGTTTTGCGCAGGCGACATTCCAGGTCGGCGGCAATTTCGGCCAGTCGATCGGTCCGCTGCTTGCCGCCTTCATCATCGTCCCGAACGGGCAGGGGAGTGTTGCCTGGTTCTCGGTCATTGCCATGCTGGGGATATTCATCCTGGCCTGGGTCGCGCGCTGGTACAAGGCGCATATGGCGGCGAACAAGGGCCGGAAAAGGATTTTGAACGCGCACAGCCTGTCGAAGCGGACGGTGGCGACGGCACTCGTGGTGCTGGCGTTGCTGACCTTTTCCAAGAACATCTATATGGCGAGCATCAGCAGCTATTACACGTTCTTCGTGATCGAGCGTTTCGGCGTTACGGTGCAGCAGTCGCAGATCATGCTCTTCATCTTCCTCGGTGCCGTGGCGCTCGGAACGGTCATCGGTGGCCCGATCGGCGACCGGTTCGGCACGAAGGTGGTGATCTGGTTCTCGATCCTCGGCGCGTTGCCCTTCACGCTCGCCATGCCGTTTGCGAACCTGCCCGTCACCATCGCACTTTCGGCGATTGTCGGCTTCATCATGGCCTCGTCCTTTCCGGCCATTGTCGTCATGGCGCAGGAACTGGTGCCCGGGCGCGTCGGCATGATCGCCGGCATCTTTTTCGGGCTCGCCTTCGGCATCGCTGGTATCGCGGCAGCTGTGCTCGGCGTTTTTGCCGACCTCTACGGGATCAGTTTCGTCTACACCCTCTGTGCGTTCCTTCCGGCGCTCGGCCTGCTGACGGTTTTCCTGCCCGGCAAGAGGGCCTTGAGGGTCGCTTGAGAGAGGAAAAATCTCCATTATAGGTAATGGGATGGATCGCCTTTGCGGTCATCCGCATTATATCGCGTAATGGCGCAGTGTCGCCGAACAGGAGAGCGCCAGATGGAATGGAGAGGCCGCCGTCAATCGGACAATGTCGAGGACCGACGCGGTGCCTCCGCGGGTGGTTCCCTGGGGCGAGGCGGATTCCGAATTCCGATCGGCGGCGGCGGGCGCCGCGGCGGCGGGATCGGGATCGGCGGCATCGTTCTCATCCTGATCATCAGCTGGATTCTCGGTATCAATCCCCTGACGCTGCTTTCCGGCGGCGACATTGGTCTCGATGGCTCCGGCACGCAGCAGCAGACAACCAGAGCGCCCGCAAACGACGATACAACCGCCTTTGTTCGGACGGTTCTTGCCGAAACCGAGGATACTTGGAACGGCATTTTCCAGGCAAACGGCCAGAACTACCAGGAACCCAGCCTGGTGCTGTTTTCCGGACAGGTGAATTCCGCCTGCGGCTTTGCCTCGTCCGCGACAGGCCCCTTCTACTGCCCCACCGATCGCAAGGTCTATCTGGACACGGAATTCTTCGGGGAGCTCGAGCAGCGGTTCGACGCGGCCGGTGACTTCGCGGAAGCCTATGTGGTGGCGCATGAGGTCGGACATCACGTGCAGAACCTTCTCGGCATCCTGCCGCGCTTCAATCAGGCCCGTCAGCGGATGAGCGAGACGGAGGCAAACCAGATGTCGGTCCGGGTCGAATTGCAGGCGGATTGCTTTGCCGGCGTCTGGGGCAAGTTCACGGAGCAAAGGGGCATTCTGGAACGCGGCGATCTGGAAGAGGCACTGAATGCCGCGCAGCAGATCGGCGACGACACGCTGCAGAAGCGCAGCCAGGGCTATGTGGTGCCGGAAAGCTTTAACCACGGAACCTCAGAACAGCGCATGCGCTGGTTCAAGCGCGGTTTCGATACCGGCGACATGAAGGCCTGCGACACGTTCTCCGGGGATGTGTGAAGACTAAGTTTCCGGTTTTGGTTTCAGCCCAGGATACACCTTGTGAGCCGGCGGTGCGGCATCTCCAACCCTCTCCTTGCGGGGAGGGATGGCCGGCAGGTCAGAGGAGGCGGCAGCCCGCATCGGCGGCGATCGGTGTAGAAAAATTCGAATCCGCTTAGCCAGATCAGTAACTTAACCCCTTTCTCATCCCCACCCCCCGCATCCATGCCTACAATTGCACCGCTTCCGTCGCCGGAGTGTTTCGCGAGACGTTCGCGGGCAGGCGGGAGCCGGCGCTTCCATCGGACCCGTAACGTGCGGGAAAGGTGGAAGAGGTGAAAGCCATGGAAGGAGACCGGGCAGCCGGACTTCCTCCTATCAAGCCTCCCCCTGGCCGCAGGGCCAGGTTCGGTATAGCCGTGCAAGTGGCAAGGTTTCCCGAAAGGAGACCGCGAATGAAGCCACGCAGCGAGGCGAGGTGATCACCTGTAGGGGCAGGACACCCCGAGAGAACGCCGAAGGCCACGCGAATGCGGAGCCATACTATACAATTCCAATGAGGTTCCGCATTCGTGTGGGCTCTCCGATCTTTGAAACCACGGGCGGGTTCGCCGCGTGCCCTTCTGGCATGTCCATCGACTCCCCCTCCACGAAGCCTACTTGTACATGCCCTCGCGCAGGTTGATGCCGTATTCCACATAGGCCTTCATCGCGCAGAGCATCTGAGACCAGCCCTGGCAATTGCCGTAGGATGCCGCCAGCCCGCCGGGTGTTTCCCTCCAGCCTTCTTCGGCGATGGTGACCAGCGTACGGTTGTCCTCGAGCGGTTCGAAAGTCATGGTCACCGTCGTGAAATAGTCCGAGGGCTTTACGTTTTCCGGACCCTCTTCCGCAGCGTTGCCTTCGTGAGCCGCCCATCGCAGCACGATTTCCCTGTTCTTTTCGACTTTGACGACTTGAACGGGGAAGGCGCCGGGAAAGTCGTGGAAATCCCATGTGACGGTTGCACCTGTTTCCAGCCGGCCCTGAGCGCCGCCGGTTGTGAAATACCCTGACAGTCTCTTCGGGTCGGCGACGGCCTCGAACACGTCCTCGACCGGCTTCGCAATCCGGCCCGATACCTTGAATTTCAGTTCCATCGCTCTTCTCCCTGGTTTTTGATGAAATAATGTTATAAAAAAATAACATGTCAAGCCACGAAAGAAGTAACGGACTTTCTGCTGGTTTGCGGGACGATTCAGGATGGATGGTGATTACAGCCTCGGCCGGGCGAGGCTGGATCCGCCGGATCAACGGATCAGGAACGCAGACCCATAGAGCCCGAGCGCGAAAACCGTGTGAGCGGCAAGATTGAGAAAGCGGACCTTGTTCGGCTTCGGCGTCTTCGATGCGGCCCAGCCGATCCCCATGCCGGGTTGCATGAGGAACCAGCCGGCGGCGACCGTGACGATGCCGAAAATCCATGCGGGCACGAAGGTCGGAGCAGAGAACCGGCCGGGCCCGACGATGAAGGCGAAAACCGCTCCATAGAGGATGCCGACCGCATAATGGCCGGCCCAGCCGAGCGCCAGTTCGTGGGCATAGGGTTCTGCTGCGGCGATGTTTTCATGAAACACGGTTCCGCGGGAGAGATGCCAGAACCAGCGTCCGCCCGGCGCCCAGTTGGCATTGGGCTGGCCGAAAAACCGGTGCAGCAGGATGGCCCAGAGGTCCATGAGGATGGTGGCGCCGATGCCGATCAAAATGCCGCGCCAGAGGAGTTCGAACATGGGAAAGCCGCCATAGAAGAGGAATTCCTCTCTATGGTCTCCGGCCGTAAATGTCGAGCCGGGTTCTGCGGACAGGGGATATCCGTGGTTGCCGTGGCGGGCGTCGCTCCGCCGTCGTCAAGCGACTTGACCGGAAACGGTGTGCCGCTCCCTTGCTTCAAGGCGGGACAGCGGCGGACGCCGTGATCCCTATTCAATCTGCTCATCCTCCCATCAAAAACTTTGAAATGTTCACGGATTGTTTCCCTTTCAGTTTGCCGGTATGTAGGCTGCCCGGCGACCCGGTCGTCTTTCCAGAAACCACAAGATCCTAGAGAGACATCCGATGCTCGATCCGAAATTCGTTCGCCGCGGTCTTTTTCTCGTCTTCATGATCCTGTTCCTGGACGTCATCGGGATCGCGATCATCATGCCCGTGTTGCCGACGTTCCTGCGGGAGTTGACGGGGGACGACATGAGCGCTGCCGCCGTCGACGGCGGCTGGCTTCTCCTGATCTATTCTGCCATGCAGTTCCTGTTCGCACCGCTCCTCGGAAACCTGAGCGACCGTTTCGGGCGGCGACCGATCCTCTTGGCCTCCGTCCTCACCTTCGCGCTCGACAATCTGATCTGCGCGGCTGCGACGAGCTTCTGGATGCTGTTCGTGGGGCGCGTGCTGGCCGGCATTTCCGGCGGAAGTTTCGCGACCTGCTCGGCCTATATCGCCGACATCAGCAATGATGAGAACCGCGCCAAGAATTTCGGCCTGATCGGCATCGCATTCGGGGTCGGCTTTACGGTCGGACCTGTCATCGGCGGCTTGCTGGGGGAACTGGGGCCACGCGTGCCATTTCTAGGCGCCGGTCTCCTGTCGCTTGCCAATTTCATCGCTGCCTGGTTTCTGCTGCCGGAGACGCTCGACAGGGCCAACCGCAGGACGTTTGAATGGCGGCGGGCAAATCCGCTCGGAGCATTGCGCCAGATGCGCCATTATCCGGGCATCGGCTGGGTCATGCTGGTGATGTTTCTCTACTGGCAGGCGCATGCTGTCTATCCTTCCGTCTGGTCGTTTGTCTCCGCCTATCGCTACGGCTGGAGCGAAGGCCAGATCGGTCTGTCGCTCGGCCTTTTCGGGATCTGCGCGGCGCTCGTCATGGCATTTGTCCTGCCGAAGCTCGTGCCGGTTCTCGGCGAGTGGAAGACGGCGGTTCTTGGCCTTGTCTTCTCGTGCCTTGGATTGACGGGATATGCCTTCGCCTGGGAAGGCTGGATGGTCTATGCGATCATCCTTGCGACCACGATCGAAAATATCGCCGACCCGCCGCTGAGAAGCATTGCAGCCGGCAAGGTTCCCCCGTCGGCGCAAGGCGAATTGCAGGGTGCGATGGCCAGCCTCACGAGCCTGACGACGATCCTCGGCCCCGCGATTTTTACGCAACTCTTCAGTGCCTTTACCGGTCCGAGGGCGGCGGTCGAGTTCGCGGGCGCACCCTATCTGATGGCAGCAATCTTCATGCTGGTGGCCGTTTTAGTGTTTTTGAGCAAGATTTCCAGGAAAACTCCGGTCGCTGTAGTCGATAATGAGCTCAGCCATCAGATTTCTTGAAGAGACGGCCAAAAATTTTGCTGAATCGCGGCAAAGTGTTGCCGCCTGACGAATGCTTCTTTATACGCGAAGCTTCCGCCGCTCGCCAGTTCCTGGAAGCGGCGTTTTTCGTCTGCGGAGGTGCCCATGTCGAGCTCGAGCCAAGCCATGACGTTCCATGCGGCCACGGACAACTCCTGGTCTTCGCATATGCGCGCGACCGTTGCCCTCGGCGTGCCGCTGGTGGGGGCGCAGCTTGCGCAGATGGCGATCCACACGACCGACGTCATCCTGGTCGGATGGCTCGGCACGACGGAACTCGCGTCCGTCGTGCTTGCAACGCAGATGTTCTTCATCGTCTTCATCTTCGGCACCGGTTTTACCAGCGCCGTCGTGCCGCTTGTCGCACAAGCTCTCGGGCATAGGGATGCGGTCCGTGTTCGCCGCTCCGTGCGTATGGGCTTCTGGATCGTTTTCGCCTACGGCGTTCTCACCGCGCCGCTCCTCTGGTTCTCAGAACCGATCCTGCTCAGGCTCGGCCAAGCGCCCGATGTCGCAGCTCTCGCGCAGAGCTATCTCAGGATCGCTCAATGGGGCATCTTTCCCGCGCTCGGATTGATGGCGCTTCGCAGCTTCGTCACGGGCCTCGAGAAAGGTAGCATCGTGCTTTATGTCACGATCGGCATGTTCCTGATGAACGCAGCGGTGGCCTATACGCTGATTTTCGGGCATTTCGGCGCGCCGGCGCTAGGGCTGCACGGGGCAGCGATCGCGGCGGTGAGCGCCAATCTCTGCGGCTTCCTGATTGCCGTCGTCTATGTGGAAAGCCAGCCGCGGATGCGAGCCTACGAGGTCTTCGTGCGGTTCTGGCGCCCCGACTGGGCCATGGTCCGCGAGATCGTAGCGCTTGGTTTGCCGATCAGCTTCACCATTCTGGCGGAAACCAGCCTGTTTTCTGCAGCCTCACTGCTGATGGGCATGATCGGCAAACTGGAGCTTGCCGCGCACGGTATCGCGCTGCAGCTTGCCTCGATCGCCTTCATGATCCCGCTCGGTCTTGCCCAGGTGGCGACGGTGCGGGTGGGGCTTGCCAATGGCCGGAACGATTCGGTGGGCATCAGGCGCGCGGCGGTCGCCGTGCTGGGCGTCGGTATCTTCTTCACCGCGATCGGCAGCGTGCTTTACGCGGCAGTGCCACGCGCTCTCGGCGCCCTGTTCCTCGATACCCGGCAGGCAGATGCGGAAACCGTGCTGGCCCTTGCCGTGCCGTTGATCGCAATTGCCGGCGCGTTCCAGCTCGTCGACGGCCTGCAGGCGGTGGGAGCCGGGCTGCTGCGCGGCGTCAAGGATACCAAGGTGCCGATGATTCTCGCTCTCATCGCCTATTGGCCGATCGGTTTTGCCTGCGCCTGGACTTTTGCCTTCCCGCTTGGTTTCGGGGGCGAGGGCGTCTGGTTCGGCTTCGTCCTCGGCCTCGCCGCAGCCGCCGTCTTTCTCTGCGGGCGGTTCTGGCTTCTCGTCCGCGCCCCGAAAACGGCTCGCTGAAGCGGCTGGCCATGACGCTTCAGGCTGGAAGAAGTTCGCGAAGCGTCACAGGCTGATAGAATCCCACATGAGCTTCGATGCCGAGTCGCCTGGTGAGGGCCTGGCGGTCGATGCCGGCCTCGGCATCCGATTTTGCGACTGCAGCAATAACCGGTTGAAGGACGTGTTCTCCTTCGAATTTTATGATGGTGAGGAGGTTGAACTCCCCCGGGCCAGAATGCTGCTCGAGGACCAGATCGTCGACAAAACCGGGCTGCGACCGGATGACCTCGTGCGTCCTCCTGATGAGGCGCATGAACTCGTCGCGGGCATCCTCCGGCACCGAGAACCTGTTGACGCGCACGACGCCTGCCTTGTGTATTTCGCTCATGGAAAAACCCCTGCTCGTGTTGAACAGGGGTCTTGTGCAGCCTCAAGTATGGTTGAGGTCAATAGGTCGTCAGCGACTTTTTTACAGCTTCAGGTCAGCGTTCGGCGAGAGCCGGTTCGCCCTTGCGCTCGCGAACGAGGTTGATAAAGCGGCGGAAGAGATAGTGGCTGTCCTGCGGTCCCGGCGAAGCTTCCGGATGATGCTGTACGGAAAAGACCGGCTTGCCGGAAAGACGCAGGCCGCAATTGGTGCCGTCGAAGAGCGAAATGTGAGTCTCTTCAACGCCTTCCGGCAGAGACTTCGAATCGACTGCGAAGCCGTGGTTCATCGAGACAATTTCCACCTTGCCGGTCGTGTGATCCTTGACCGGGTGATTGGCGCCGTGATGACCCTGGTGCATCTTTTCGGTCTTTGCCCCCAGCGCAAGGCCGAGGATCTGGTGGCCGAGGCAGATGCCGAAGGTCGGGATATCGGTCTTGATGACGTCCTGGATGACCGGCACCGCATACTGGCCGGTTGCAGCCGGATCGCCCGGGCCATTCGAGAGGAAGATGCCGTCCGGCTTCAGGGCCAGAATGTCTTCAGCCGAGGTCTGCGCCGGGACGACGGTGACCTTGCAATCAAGGCCGGCGAAGAGGCGCAGGATATTGCGCTTCACGCCGTAATCGACGCAAACAATATGGTACTTTGCGTCTTCCGGCTGGAGGTCGCTGTAGCTCTCGTTCCATACCCAAGGCGTTTGCGTCCACTGCGAGGACTGGCCGGAGGTGGCTTCCTTGGCGAGGTCAAGGCCTTCCAAGCCGCTCCATGCCTTGGCTTCGGCCTTCAGCGCCTCAATGTCGAAGACACCATTCTGATCGTGGGCGATCACCGCATTCGGCGCGCCGTTCTGGCGGATCCAGGCGGTCAGCGCGCGGGTATCTATGCCCGAAAGCCCAACGATGCCGCGGGCCCTCAACCAGGCGTCGAGATGCTTGGCGGCACGGTAGTTGGAGGGCTCGGTGATGTCGGCCTTGAAGATGACGCCGACCGCGCCGCGCCGGGCGGCGGGCGTCAGGTCCTCGATGTCTTCTTCATTGGTGCCGACATTGCCGATATGGGGGAAGGTGAAGGTGACGATCTGGCCGAGATAGGAAGGGTCGGTGAGGATTTCTTCGTAACCCGTCAGTGCCGTATTGAAGACCACTTCGGCGGGCACCTTGCCGGTCGCTCCGATTCCCGTTCCTTCGATCACCGTTCCGTCGGCAAGAACGAGTACGGCGGTGGGTTTTTTCGTGGTCCAAGGGGCGGTGGCTGGAGCGGTCGCAGTCATGTTCATCCTTCTGCCTCACCGGCCCCATCCCTTGAAGGGACAGGCTGTAAAGGCCATCTATGGTCGCAGGAACGGGCGCGCAGGATACCGGCGCTAGCCCTGACATTCTAAATCTCGTGCAGGTGCCGGAAAATAAACAAAGCGGGCGGGATGGTCAATCACGCGAACCGAAGAATCCCTGACGATTATCCTCGTCTGAATTCAAGGTCTTAAGTGAATTGAATTGATTGCCCTCGGCCCGTCGTCTATGACACCGGCTTGGATGACAAGGAAAAGCCACAATTCCCGAGGCCTGCGCTCGGCTTTTCCCAAGGAGAAAAATGATGATGCGCGACAAGCTTTCCGAAGCGCTCAAGAATGCGATGAAGGCCAAGGATACGCGCCGGCTTTCCACCGTGCGGCTGATTCAGACGGCCATCAAGGACCGTGACATTGCCAACCGCGGTGTGGGCAAGGATCCGGTCAGCGATGACGATATCCTGCAGATTCTGCAGAAGATGGTGAAGCAGCGGGAGGAATCCGCCAAGATTTACGACGATGCCGGCCGCGCCGAACTTGCAACGCAGGAGCGCGAGGAAATCGGGGTCATCAAGGGCTTCATGCCGGAGCAGCTTTCAGATGAAAAGGTGCGCGGCCTCATTCAATCGGCGGTCACGGAAACTGGCGCACAGGGCCTGCGGGACATGGGCAAGGTCATGGCCGTCCTGAAGGAAAAATATCCGGGCCAGATGGATTTCGCCAAGGCTTCGGGCGTCGTGAAGGAACTTCTGAAGTAAGTTCACTGCACCAGTTGGAAAATCAGAAGGCGGGAACCCGATTTCGGATTCCCGCCTTCTTGCTTTTACTGATCGCTTGCAGCGACTGCGGATTTGCGCGTACCGCCCTGACCGCATGGCGGATAGTTGGAACCTGTGAATAGCGGGCACCATTTTTCTTCCTGGTGGCATTCGGTCGAGCCGGCGCTTATATGAAGTTTGGCTCAGAGGTGAAGATGCGCTTTTCCAACAGTTTTCTCGACGAAATCCGTGATCGCGTGCCGATATCGGCCGTGGTCGGCCGTCGGGTGACCTGGGATCGCAGGAAGACCAACGTCTCGCGCGGCGACTATTGGGCCTGCTGCCCGTTCCATGGGGAAAAGAGCCCGAGTTTCCACTGCGAGGACCGCAAGGGCCGGTACCACTGCTTTGGCTGCGGCGTGTCCGGCGATCATTTCCGGTTCCTGACCGACCTCGAAGGGTTGAGTTTTCCGGAGGCAGTGCAGCAGGTTGCCGACATGGCCGGCATCGCTCTGCCTCAGCCCGATCCGCAGGCCGAGAAGCGCGAAAAGGAGCGGACGTCGCTGCTCGACGTCATGGAGATGGCGGCCCGCTTCTTTCAAGATCAGCTCCAGAGCGCCGGTGGCGCAAAGGCGCGAGCCTATCTGCGCGACCGGGGGCTGACGAGCCGGACGATCGAGACGTTTCGGCTGGGTTATGCGCCGGAAAGCCGCAATGCGCTCAAGGAGTTTCTTGCGGGCAAGGGCGTGCCGAAGGAACAGATCGAGGCCTGCGGTTTGGTGCGGCATGGCGACGACATCCCGGTCTCCTATGATTATTTCCGCGACCGCATCATGTTCCCGATCCTTTCGTCGCGGGAGAAGGTGATCGCCTTCGGCGGCCGCGCCATGGCGCCGGATGCGCCGGCGAAATACATGAATTCGCCCGACACCGAACTCTTCCACAAGGGGCAGGTGCTCTACAATTTCGCCCGCGCCAGGCGGGCGGCACAGGCCACCGGCGGCAAGACCGAGGGCGCCACGATCATCGCGGTCGAAGGCTATATGGACGTGATCGCGCTGCATCAGGCCGGCGTGGAAAATGCGGTCGCGCCGCTTGGCACCGCCTTGACGGAAAACCAGCTCGATCTGCTCTGGAAGATTTCGCCGCTGCCAATCCTCTGCTTCGACGGCGACGGGGCGGGGCTGCGCGCCGCGAGCCGTGCCGCAGATCTCGCTTTGCCCTCCCTGAAGCCGGGGCGCTCGGTGCGTTTCGCGCTGCTGCCGGACGGCAAGGATCCGGACGATCTGGTCAAGCAGGAGGGCAGGGCGCCGTTCGACAAGGTGATTTCGGATGCGAGGCCGCTTGTCGGCATGATCTGGCAACGCGAAGCCGCTTCAGGCAACTTTGAAACGCCGGAACAGCGCGCGGAGCTTGAGGCGCGGCTGAAGCAGATTGTCTCGGTCATAGCAGATGAGAATGTCCGACGTCATTACCAGCAGGAAATCCGCGACCGCCTGAACAGTTTCTTTTCGCCGGTGCAACGTAGCGGCAACGGACGCCGCGAGGGGTTCCAGCGCGGTGGAACTCGGACAGGGCGCGGCGGCGCTGCGCCACAGGCAGGAGGGGGAGCCAGCCGCGGCGTCGGCATTTCCGATCGTCTTGCACGTTCCGGCCTGGTCCGCGGCCATCGAGACTTGCCGGCCCTTCGCGAGAGCGTACTGGCGCTGACCATCGTCAATCATCCGCAGCTTCTGCTCGAGGAATATGACGAGATAGCCGCCATCGATTTCGAGAACCGGGACTTGCAGCGTTTCTGGGCTGCCATGCTGCCGGCCGCGGCAACGGCGGGTGCGAACCTTTCACGCGAATATCTGACGCAGCGGCTTTCCGCTGAAGGGTTCGATGCCATCCTGAAATTGCTCGATCAGCAGATACGCAATGCGCGGCTGTGGACGGCAACGCAGCAGGCAGCGCCCGAGGATGCTCGCGAAGGTTATCGCCAGGCTCTGTCGCTTCACAAACGGACGAAGGCGCTTCGCGTCCAGAAGATCGAGCTGGAACGCGAAATTGCCGAGACGACCGAAGCGGGCGATGCGGCGGAAATCGAGCCGCTGCTCAGGGCGCTTTCGGAAGTCCAGCTCGAAATACTCCGCATGGAAAACCAGGAAGCCATTATCGACGGCTTCGGGGTCTTGTCAGGACGGGTGAAGGGGGCAGCCGTCAGCCATGGCTGATGCAATGCTCCGGCTTCACCCTTGCTCTTGCTGGACGAGATCTCGATCCTACCCTTTGCCCAGTGATTCTTATGTCTCGGGGAGATGGATGAGAATTTCGGGAAGCTGCCATTGCGGAAATATCGCCTTCGAGGCGGAAGGCGAATTCGACAAGGCGATGGAATGCAATTGTTCCTTCTGTCGCCGGAGGGGCGTATTGCTTGCCTTCGTACCGCGCGACAAGCTGGAACTGACGACGCCACGGGAGAACCTGTCGACCTATCACTTCAACAAAGAGGTGATCGCCCATCATTTCTGCGCCAGTTGCGGTATAGCTCCCTTCAGCGAAGCGGTTCTGCCAAACGGCGCCGAGATGGCAGCGATCAATCTCAGATGCATTCCGGAAATCGACCTTGCGGCCCTGACGGTAACCCAGTATGACGGGGCGTCTCGCTGAGGAATGCGGCGGAGCGACGCGCGGGCCTTTTCTGTCGACCCAAACCCTTGTCTTTCAGGGGGCACCGCCTACATAGCGGCTATATTTGGTGAGTATACCCACAAAAGACCCGTTTTGAGCGGGTTTTCCCAATTTTCCTGGGCATGACTTATGGAAAAGCTTGACGGAGCGTTAATTTGTGGGAATCACCATTTCAAGGCAGAATAGGCGGAGTGGGTCAATAGCACCGAACATGACCGGTGATCTCCTGGCAGGACGGTCCTGTGTCAAATGCGACCGCCATGGTAATCGGGAATTAAAGGTCATTCCGTTACGTGTTGAACAGTGATTCGCGGCAAGGCGAGCGGTCGTCTTAAGCCGGTGTCCACGAAGCGCGGCGAAAGTGGCGTTCAGGGAAAGTGACGAAATACATGGCAACAAAAGTCAAAGAAAACGAAGAAGCAGAAAACGAACGCGAAGGCACGCAGGATGGTCCGCTTCTCGATCTTTCTGACGACGCAGTCAAGAAGATGATCAAGGCCGCCAAGAAGCGCGGCTATGTCACGATGGACGAATTGAACTCGGTCCTGCCGTCGGAGGAAGTTACCTCTGAGCAGATCGAGGACACGATGGCGATGCTCTCCGACATGGGCATCAATGTCGTCGAGGACGAAGAGGCGGAAGACGCCGCCGGTGGCGATGACGACGGCGAGAGCGACAGCGATGGTGAGGAGAGCGAAGGCGGCGAACTTGCCCCGACCTCCGGCACTGCGCTCGCTACGGCGAAAAAGAAAGAGCCGACCGACCGGACCGACGACCCGGTTCGCATGTATCTGCGCGAAATGGGTTCCGTCGAGCTTCTGTCGCGCGAAGGCGAAATCGCCATCGCCAAGCGGATCGAAGCCGGCCGCGAAACGATGATCGCCGGGCTCTGTGAGAGCCCGCTCACGTTCCAGGCGCTGATCATCTGGCGCGACGAGCTGAACGAAGGCACGACGCTGCTCCGCGAGATCATCGATCTCGAGACGACCTATTCAGGCCCGGAAGCAAAGGCTGCGCCGCAGTTCCAGAGCCCGGAAAAGATCGAGGCCGATCGCAAGGCGGCTGAAGAGAAGGAAAAGACCCGCAAGGCGCGCATGACTGCCGCCAACGACGACGACATTACGTCGGTCGGCGGCGAAGGCATGATCCTCGAGGAAGAGGAGGAGGACGATGATGAGTCGAGCCTTTCTCTCGCCGCGATGGAAGCCGAGCTGCGTCCGCAGGTCATGGAAACCCTCGACACGATCGCCGACACGTACAAGAAGCTCAGGAAGCTGCAGGACCAGCAGGTCGAGCAGCGTCTTGCCGCGACCGGTACGCTCTCGTCCGCTCAGGAGCGCCGTTACAAGGAGCTCAAGGACGAGTTGATCACCGCGGTCAAATCGCTGTCGCTCAACCAGAACCGCGTCGACAGCCTGGTCGAGCAGCTTTACGACATTTCCAAGCGCCTGATGCAGAACGAGGGCCGCCTGTTGCGTCTCGCCGAATCCTACGGCGTCAAGCGTGACTCGTTCCTGGAACAGTACCAGGGTGCCGAGCTCGATCCGAACTGGATGAAATCGATCGCCAATCTGGCCGCCCGGGGCTGGAAGGAATTCGCGCGCGCCGAGAACACGACGATCCGCGATATCCGGCAGGAGATTCAGAATCTTGCGACCGAAACAGGCATTTCGATCGCCGAATTCCGACGTATCGTTTCGATGGTGCAGAAGGGCGAACGCGAAGCGCGTATCGCCAAGAAGGAAATGGTCGAAGCGAACCTTCGCCTCGTCATCTCGATCGCCAAGAAGTACACGAACCGCGGCCTGCAGTTCCTCGACCTCATCCAGGAAGGCAATATCGGCCTGATGAAGGCGGTCGACAAGTTCGAATACCGCCGCGGTTACAAGTTCTCGACCTATGCCACCTGGTGGATCCGGCAGGCGATCACCCGCTCGATCGCCGACCAAGCCCGCACGATCCGCATTCCGGTGCACATGATCGAGACGATCAACAAGATCGTCCGCACGTCGCGCCAGATGCTGCACGAGATTGGCCGCGAGCCGACGCCGGAAGAACTGGCCGAAAAGCTCGCCATGCCACTCGAAAAGGTCCGCAAGGTCCTGAAGATCGCCAAGGAGCCGATCTCGCTCGAAACCCCGGTGGGCGACGAAGAGGATTCGCATCTCGGCGACTTCATCGAGGACAAGAACGCGCTTCTGCCGATCGATGCAGCCATCCAGGCGAACCTGCGCGAAACGACGACCCGCGTTCTCGCATCACTCACGCCGCGTGAAGAGCGCGTATTGCGCATGCGCTTCGGCATCGGCATGAACACCGACCACACGCTCGAAGAAGTCGGCCAGCAGTTCTCGGTCACTCGCGAACGTATCCGTCAGATCGAGGCCAAGGCGCTGCGCAAGCTCAAGCACCCGAGCCGCAGCCGCAAGCTGCGCTCGTTCCTGGACAGCTAAGCAGCTTCGGAACTCACATCAGAAACCGGCCTGCGAAAACAGGCCGGTTTTTTAATGCGAAATCGAATTTGAAAAGACATTCACGACCACGACACCGGCGATAATCAAACCGAGGCCGATGATGGCGGCGGCATCAAGCGTCTGGCGAAACAGGATCAGGCCGACGGCGGAGATCAGCACGATGCCGAGGCCGCTCCAGATAGCATAGGCGATGCCGACCGGCAGCGTGCGCAGCGCGATCGACAAAAGGTAGAAGGCGGCCAGATAGCAAATCCCCATCAGGATGGTGGGCAGGACCCGCGTGAACTGGTGGCTCTGCTGCAGGAAGGTCGTGCCGATGACTTCGAGCACGATTGCGGCGGCGAGGGAGCCGTAGGTCAGGATTGCGGGGCTCATGGTAGTCGCTCTTATTTCGTAAGGTTTTTCAGTTGCTCGCGGAGTGCGTCAAGCTCCTTCGCCGACAGCCCGTTCGTCTCGGTCAGGTTTGCGAGCCAGATGCCGTCGGCGGCGTAACGGGCAATCTTCAGATCGGGATGGTCATCGGTTTCCGCATGACGCTTGAGCCGTTTTTGCATCCAATCCGACCAAAGCGTGCGCAGATGCGGATCGGTCATGCAGGAGATCGAGAGCGCGGCCCAAGGGCTTTCGCTACCCTCGAGAGTGACCTGGAAAAAGGCGTCGATATAAGCACGGGTGAAACCGCCTCTTTTGCTGTCGTCTTCGCTCATCAAGCGGTCGATCTGCGCGTCGAGTTTCTGGAGCAGGTCCCGGAAGACGGCGCCGATCAGCGCCTGCTTGCTTGGAAAGTGGTGCAGCAATCCGCCTTTCGTCACGGACGCCGCATCTGCCACCGCCTGAAGCGTCAGGCTGCCGAGCCCCTGATCCACAGCGCATCGCGCTGCCTGATCCAGGAGGGAGCGCCGCACCTGTTCCGGTTGTTTTTCACGTCGATGAGCTTCTGACATAGATAAAGATACCGTATGGTAGGTTTCTTTGCAAGGCGCGATTTTTCAATCGAAGTGCAGGAAGGACCGGGAGAACGGAAGGGCAAGATCTGCAATTTATTCTGTTTTGATCAGCCGGGACTCGATCCTGGCGGTTTTCCGTCTTACATCGACTGCCATGACGGATGAGATCGAGAAACGGCGCAACGATATGGGCTGGGGCATTCCTGCCTCGATCCTGCTGCATGTCATTTTCGCCGTCCTCCTTTTCTTTCATCTCCCTCTCGATCTTTCCGAGCCGCAGAAAGAGGAGAGCGTGAGCGTGGAGATCGTGCCGCCGCCGGAAGAGCCGGAAAAGAAGGCGGAGGAAAAGCCGAAAGCAGCGGAGGAACCGCAACCCGAAGAGGCCAAGAAGGAAGAGCCGCCTCCGCCGCCCGAACCACCAAAGCAGGAAGAGGCCAAGAAGGAGGAACCGCCTCCACCCCCGCCACAGGAGGAGGCAAAGCAGGAGCCGCCACCAGCAAGCGAACAGGCGAGGGGACAGCCGATTCCCCCTCTTCGGCCGGTGTTCGAGTTCGGAGAAAAGGATACCGGACCGCGAAAGGCGCAGGACGGCAACTCATCGCAGGAAGCGACCGTGTTGCCTCCCGAGACGAACCCGGATGTAGAGCCTGCGGAATTGCCGAAACAAATGCCCGCAGAGCCATCCGAAGCAGAAGCCGCGGAGGTGCCGAAGCCTCAGACTGAACAGCAGGACCTTCCCGAAACCCAACCTGCCAATCCGGTTCCTGACGATATCCAACTTCCGGAGGTGGGCGTGATTGGGACCAATTCGGAACAGAACGGCCCGAACTCACAGGTTGCGCCTGCCGATACGAAAACTGAGATCGTCGCCGCGCAGCCGGTGAAGCCGAAAGCAGAGCCGGCCCAGACGCCGCCGACCGAAAAGCCAGTGGAACTGACGGAAGCCAAAAGGCTTTTTTCTCAAAGTGAGACAGGTGACGCCAACGCCGTGACAGCGATGGGTAATGTGCCGAGAGCGGTGCGCGGGGGGCAACTCTGCATTACGGAATTGCGCGAACAGTTGCGGCACGTGTCGCCCTCCTACGTGCCCGAACTGCTGCCCGCCTATCGGCTTCCTAACGGCACCCTGCTGGAAGTCAGGCGTGGGGCCTTTCGCACGAGTTCCCAGTGGTACGATCTTAGCTTCCGTTGCGAAGTGAATGAGGAAGCTACCAAGATCCTGTCCTTTGCTTTTGATATCGGAGCGCCGGTGCCTCGGAGCGAGTGGCAGAAGCGGGGCTTTCCGCCGTTTTGACCGGGCATGAACCGATGGTGTCATGGTCGGTCGCTTCGGGCCGATTGGCCCCGCTTACAACACTCGCCGTCACCGTCCTACCTGTGCGATAGTGTGGCTCTTCCCACGAAAGCGATTCCATGGCCCGAACCCAGAGCAGCACCGATCCCCTGTTTGAAGGCAATGGTGCGAAAGATCCGCTTTCCATCTTGAAGCAGATCTATGGTTATTCCGCTTTTCGGGGCAAGCAGGCCGCCGTTGTCGACCGGCTCGTGTCGGGCGGCGATGCGGTGGTGCTGTTTCCGACGGGGGCGGGCAAATCGCTGTGCTTCCAGATACCCGCGCTCTGCCGGGATGGTGTCGGCATCGTCGTTTCGCCGCTGATCGCGCTGATGCGCGATCAGGTTGAGGCACTGAAGCAGCTCGGCGTGCGGGCCGCGGCACTCAATTCGTCGCTCTCTCGCGAAGAGTTCGCGGACGTGCGGCGGGCGATTGCTGCCGGCGATCTCGATCTTCTCTACGTCACACCCGAGCGCGTCGTCACCGCCGGCTTCAGGGAGTTGATCGGCAATGCACAGATCGCGCTTTTTGCGATCGACGAGGCGCATTGCGTTTCCCAGTGGGGACATGATTTTCGGCCGGAATATCGGGAACTCGGGCAGCTTGCCGAACAATATCCAGGCGTGCCGCGCATCGCGCTGACGGCGACGGCCGATCCGCATACCCGCGAAGACATTATCGACAAGCTCGCTCTGCACTCGGCTGAAGTTTTCACCACCTCGTTCGATCGTCCGAATATCGCCTATGAGATTGTCGAACGGGACCAGCCGCGCCAGCAACTCCTGCGCTTCCTGTCGCGCCACAAAGGCTCGAGCGGCATCGTCTATTGCCTGTCGCGCGCCAAGGTCGAAGACACGGCCGAATGGCTGAACGGGCAAGGTGTCCGCGCGCTTGCCTATCATGCCGGCATGGAGCGCAGCGTCCGCGACGCCAACCAGGATGCGTTTCTGAAGGAAGAAGATCTCTGCCTGGTCGCGACCGTCGCCTTCGGCATGGGGATCGACAAGCCGAATGTGCGGTATGTCGCACATCTTGACCTGCCTGGCTCCATGGAGGCCTATTACCAGGAAACCGGCCGCGCCGGCCGCGACGGCCTGCCATCCGATGTCTGGATGGCCTATGGCATGGCGGATGTCATCCAGCGCGGCCGGATGATCGATGAGGGCAATTCGGGCGACGATATCAAGCGGGTCGAACGGGCCAAGCTTAATGCGCTGCTCGGCATCTGCGAAACCCCCGGCTGCCGCCGGCAGGCGATCCTCGCGCATTTCGGGGAGGCGCATGCCGGGCAATGCGGCAATTGCGATACCTGCCTCAAGCCGGTGGAAACCTGGGACGGAACGGAGGCCGCCATAAAAGCGCTGGCGGCAGTCTACCGGACCGGCGAACGTTTTGGGACCGGCCACCTGATCGACGTGCTGCTCGGAACCGTGAACGAGAAAACCAGCCGCTTCGGTCACGTCGACATGCCGGTTTTCGGGGTCGGCAAGGACATTTCATCGAAAACCTGGCAATCGGTCTACCGCCAATTGCTGGCGGCCGGCCTCGTCAGCGTCGATCACAACGCCTTCGGTGCATTGAAGCTGGAGCCGGAGGCGCGCGCCGTGTTCAAGCGCGAACGCGAGGTGCGCTTCCGCAAGGACCGCCCCACCACCGGCAAGGCGTCACGAAATGCGTCGCCCGCTTCGGCAAGCGCCCGGTCCGCACTGGAAGGGGCCGATGCCGAGCTCTTCGAGGCGCTTCGCGTCGCTCGCCTCGCTATCGCCAAAGAGCTTTCGGTGCCACCCTATGTCGTCTTTCCGGACACGACGCTGGTCGCATTCGCGACCGAGCGGCCTACGAGCCGCAATGCATTGCTTGGCATTTCCGGTGTCGGACAGTCGAAGCTGGAGCGCTATGGCGATGCCTTCCTGACGGTCATCCGGGCGCACCACCGATAGGGGTGGACACGCGGTTGATTGACCGGGTGAGGCTTTTGACTATGCTGCCGCTACGTCATCGAAGGACCCTCCAATGAAAGCCATGTTTTACGAAGCCTTTGAAAAGGTGCCGGAAATTCGCAACCTACCTGATCCGGAGCCGACGTTTGGCGGCGTGGTGATCAAGATCGGCGCGACCGGGCTCTGCCGCAGCGATTGGCATGGCTGGATGGGGCACGATCCGGATATCCGTCTGCCGCATGTGCCGGGCCACGAACTGGCCGGAAAGATCGTGGCGAGCGGCAAGGGCGTGATGCGCTTCAAGATCGGCGACCGGGTGACGGTGCCGTTCGTTTCCGGCTGCGGACATTGCTCGGAATGCCATTCCGGCAACCAGCAGGTCTGTCCGAACCAGTTCCAGCCGGGCTTCACTCATTGGGGCTCGTTCGCGGAATATGTCGCGATCGATTACGCCGACACGAACCTCGTGCATCTGCCTGACGAAATCGACGACGCGACGGCCGCGAGCCTCGGCTGCCGGTTTGCGACCTCCTTCCGTGCCGTCGCCGATCAGGCCCGCACCGGACCTGGCGATTGGGTGGCGGTGCACGGCTGCGGCGGCGTTGGTTTGTCGGCGATCATGATCGCCACCGCGCTCGGCGCCAATGCCATCGGCATTGATCTTTCGGAGGAAAAACTTGCCCTTGCCCGCCAATGCGGCGCGGTCGCAACCATCAATGCCAGCACCGTGGCGGATGTCGTCGAGGCGGTTCGCGAGATCACCAAGGACGGTGCGCATGTCTCGATCGACGCGCTCGGCCATCCTGTCACCTGCTTCAACTCGATCAAGAATCTCCGCCGCCGGGGCCGGCATGTGCAGGTCGGACTGATGCTCGGCGAACATGCGACGGCCAGCATTCCGATGGCGCAGGTGATAGGCCATGAACTCGAAATCTACGGCAGCCACGGCATGCAGGCCTGGCGATACGATGCGATGCTGGCGATGCTGACGGCCGGCAAAATGAGGCCGCAGCAGCTGATATCCAAGAGGATCAGCCTGGAAGAGGCGGTGCCGGCTCTGATGGGCATGGATAAGTCGGAGACGCCGGGGATCAGCGTGATCACCACCTTTTAACGCCTGCGATTGTTCGCCCAAATGGGGCAAAGTATTCCGGCAGCCCCGCTTGGTAGCCGCGATCGGCGCTCTAGATTCCTTCCCATGTTTCGAAACCGGAAGGGCGAGCCATGAATGCCAGGGCGCAGAAAATTCCAGGTCCCGATCATCCGATCACCGTTGAGCATAATCCTTCGCGCGTGGTGGTGAGGCTCGGCGGAAAAGTCGTCGCCGACAGCGTCAATTCCCTGACGCTGCAGGAGGCTTCCTATCCGCCGGTCCACTATATCCCGCGCAGGGACGTCGATATGTCGCTTCTCGAAAAGAGCGACCACGAGAGCTACTGTCCCTACAAGGGCGAAGCGTCCTATTTCAGTATTCCGCAAGGCGGCGAGCGATCCCGCAACGCGGTCTGGTCCTACGAGAAGCCGTACGAGGCGGTTTCTGCCATCAGGGAATATCTTGCCTTCTATCCGGACCGCGTCGATTCGGTGGAAGAGTTTCCGTCTCCGGAGGCCGGGCAGTTCTGATGCCCGGCGAAATTTGGCGAGCCGTGTCGGCTGCGCTGCGGCTCGATCGTCCTTGGGTGGTTCGAACAATAACGGAGGACTGACCATGCCCTATGTCGACGGATTTATTCTCGCTGTGCCCACGGCCAATCTGGAGCGTTACAAGGCGATGGCACGCTTCGCCGGTGATGTCTGGAAGGAGCACGGGGCCTTGACCTATGTGGAATGCATAGGGGACGACGTGCCCTACGGAGAACTCACGTCATTTCCGCGAGCCGTGCAGGCAAGGGAAGACGAGACCGTCATCTTTGCCTGGATCACCTACGAGAGCCGTGCACAACGGGACGAGATCAACAAAAAGGTTATCGCCGACCCGCGATTTTCCGGAGACGAGTGGAAGGAGGTTTTCGACGGCAAGCGGATGATCTATGGCGGTTTCGAGAGCTTCCTGACGCTTTGAGCCACCAGCGACCTTCGAAAGGATATCCATGCCCCAGTCCGTGATCTCCGTTTCCACCCGAGGGCAGGGCCTCTACGAATTCACTGGGGCTGCGCAGGATTTCGTCAGCAGCCACCCTCGGGAGGAGGGGCTGCTGACGGTCTTCGTGCGCCATACCTCCTGTTCGCTGATCATCCAGGAAAATGCGGATCCGGATGTGCGGCGCGATCTGAAGACTTTTTTCTCCCGCCTGGTGCCCCCCGCCAACGACCCGGAGATGCGCTGGGTCACGCACACCACCGAAGGCCCGGACGATATGCCGGCGCATATCAAGTCGGCGCTGACTGCCGTCTCGCTGGGCATTCCGGTGAGAGACGGACGGCTGGCACTCGGCACCTGGCAGGGCATCTACCTATTCGAACATCGCGATCAGCCGCATGTCCGTCAGGTGATCCTGCATCTCTCCGTCTGAGCGGATATGAACGACAGCTTAATGACGGATTCGGAATGGGTTCAGGCGCGCCGGAATAGTGTTGCGCCAATCGCTTCGAAAAGGCGGGAGACAAGAACCTCGGGCATAGCCCGAATTTCCGGAGAAACACCCATGACCAGCATGCTCGTCAAAGCCGGTATCGCCGCTCTCGTCGCGTTCACCGGCATGTCCGCGACAGCGCCGATGGCAGCCGCAGGCGGACCCGAATTTGGTATCTATGTGCAGCACTACGACCGCGACTGGCGCCATGATCGGGGTTGGAGAGATGATCGCGGATGGCGCCCGGATCGCCGCCCGCGGGGTTGCGCCCCCTGGCTGGCCGAGGCCAAGGCCGACCGGATGGGCCTTCGCCGTACCCGCGTCGTGGACGTATCGCGCCGCACGGTCACAGTCGTCGGCTTCGATCGCGGCGGCCGCGATCGCGTCGTCTTCGCCAATGTCCGCGGCTGCCCGGTCATCCGCCGCTAGCTGCCGGCAAATTCTTCCGTCTCCATCGCCCGTTGACGGATGAACGCCCTCGCCAGACTCCGGTCCGGCGAGGGCTTTTGCTTTACCGTCAGTCGAGGGCAAAGGTGACGTTGACGTTGACGGTGTAGGTATTCTCGCCGGCCGCGACCGGTACTGCCTCGGCGGCCATATCCTTCGCCATCGACATGCGCATCATCGCCTGCGGCATGGGTCTCGCCGAATTTTCGCTGATTTCCAAGATGCGCCCAAGCTTGACACTGGCTGCATCCGTCAGGGTTCTGGCCTTTGCGATCGCCTCGGCGACGGCCTGCTTGCGGGCCTCCGTCAAGGCCTTTTCCGGATCGTCATTGGTAAAGCTGATCTGGCCGCCCTGATTGACGCCGAGCTTTACCGATTTGTCGATCAACCCGCCGAGCTTGGCAAGTTCACGAACCTTGAGCGTCAGCGCGTTGGCGACCTCGTAGCCGGTGATTTCCGGCGCCGGAGCGTTGCCATTCTTCGGCTCTGGATGGCGGTATTGCGGATAGATCGAGAAATTGCTCGTCTGGATGTCGCGGTCGGCGATGCCTTCGGCCTTCAACGCGGCAAGGACTTCCTTCATCGCCGCGCTGTTGGCCGAAAGGGCAGCTTCGGCAGTCTTGCCGTTGCGGACAACCGACAGCGTCAGGATCGCCATATCGGGCGCCACTGAGGCCTCTCCTTCACCGGAGACATTGATGACCGGTTCGCGAGGCCGGACATCCTGGGCAGCGACCTGCAGGGTCGTGGAGGCGAGAGCAACACCTGCAAGAAACGATGCCAGGACAAGACGTGACGGCGAAAGCGCAAAGCGCATGGATATCTCCTGATCTGTTGGCGCGGCTGCAGCGGGCTGCCGCAATGGCGGGCGGATATGGCGTCGCAGGCGGCGATTCTACTTTGACGCACATCCACGCATTACGTGACGATGGATTGTGAAGCTATTGCGGCAACGGCTTGTAGCTTTGGGGGAATTGCGCTAGACGGACCTCCGAGGCAAGGCGTGCCATTGCGCCTTGCCCGCGCTTAAACGGCGGGCCTGTAGCTCAATGGTTAGAGCCGGCGGCTCATAACCGCTTGGTTGGGGGTTCGAGTCCCTCCGGGCCCACCACAATTTTTCATCTCCAAGCTGTCTGCAGTCGGATGCTGCGCTTCCGGAACTTTGAGACTCAATCCGGGATTTCGGCGATCCAAGGCACTGCCGGATGGATGCGTATCCGTTATCCTGCGTTGTTTATCGGCCGAGACGATGGTCTGCTGGCAACGTAAAATAGCAGGGGCAGGCTGGCGTTGAACTCCAACATTTCTTCGACTGCCGAGAGCACTTTGGATTCCGCGGCAACGTCGATTACTTGTGCGAGGCCAATGAAGCCGATGTGCAGGAAGATCAGCATGTGATCGGCCAGCCACGAGCTCTTTTCCCCAACCCCGCGCCCCAGTTGGCTCAGTGCAAACATCATCATGCCGAGAGACGCGGCCAGCAGCAGGCCTGCCAAAATCCATGCGAGGGTCGGATGGATATCGCGCAGCACTCGATAAGCCAGAATCAGCAGGTCGTGAAAGCCGTCCAGTTCACCTCCGCCATAGAGCGCAGGAGGCTGAAAGCCGAAAAGGCGGGAACCGAAGCTGGTTTCGTCCATCAACTCGGCGAAACCGATCAAACCCGCCACCAGGAGCGGAAGGCGCGGGCCTCCCCATGTGACGGATACGACTACGGCCCCAAGCACGGCGGCGGCAAGGCAGGCTACGCTTGCCATTTCGATAATGCCGTCTTCCTGCAGCAGCAGGGGCCGCACACCCGGCGCGAAGACGGCAGCCAACGTTGCGGTGAGCGTGCAGATCCCTATGGAAGCCAGGGCGACAATCGCCCAACGGGTTTGGTTTCTCGATTGAAGGAAAAGCGGGGAAAAAGCTGCAGCGCCGATCCCGACCTCGACACTGTTTTCCTCTCGGATAACGGCCATGTGCGCTCCTTACACAAATCTGTCACGGAACTGTCACATATCGTCCATTTCCGGCCAAGAAAGGGCAAGGCGAGATCATCTGCACTCCCGGCTGCAGCGCCGCGATCGGCACCCCGTTGGTCCGCGGTGATCCGCTGGAACCGGATTGACGGCGACGGAAGCGCCACCATGTCAGGCAGCGCTCAAAGGCGTTTGATGAGCTGTCGCCAATTTTCGTTGGCGACGAACCGGTACCCACGCCCGGCTCCGTCCGTACGATTCTTGGGGCCGATGGATCGCGTTCGATCTGTTGACGCGAAAGCACCTCTCCTGAATTTGCAGCTGGAGTTTCGTTTTTTACTTGGACGGGATTGTCTTGATCAGCCGAGTTTGGCGCGCCTCACGGTCGCCAGCATCGGTCCGTATTCAAAAAGAAAGAGGCCGAAGGCGAGGAGCCATAATAATCCGGACACGGTATAGATGGTGCTCGAAAACTCCGGGAACAGGCTGGTACCAGGTCTGACCACCGCACAGAGCACGATCGCTCCGTAGGATATCGTCGTGATGCGGGAGGCCGTCAGGATCCTGCCGGTATGGCCGCGGCTTGCCCTGGTCATGACGGCCAGCATCATCGTCGTGACCGTGCCGACGCTCAGCATGTGAAGGGTGGCGGTCGTGTCGAACAGGTCGATAGCTGCAAGCGCGATCGCTAGGTAACCAAGCGGCACGAACAAATAAGCGATGTGAAGGACCGCCACCAGCATTTCCGCGGCCGTCGTCCAGCCGCGCCACCGATGGAGCCGGATCAGGTGCGCCAGTGCGGCAGTGCCTGCGGCGGTCGCTACAATCGGCCCTTCGTCCAATATGACCCAAGCGGCAAGAGCTGCAACTCCCAGGACAATCGCGGCTGTATCGAAGTGGTTGTAAGGCGTAGGGAAGTCGGTGCGGCCTGCCTTGTTGATCCAGTTGCGGGTGAAGCTCGGAATGATCCGGCCGCCGACGATCAGGATCATTCCGACATAGGCCGATATGGCAAGCTTGATCGCCGGCGCTGGATGCTGACCCCCGATAACCTGGAGGTGGTAGAGGATATTGGCGGCCGAAAGCGCGAGAAGGCCGGCTATGACCTTCAGATCCTTCCACTTCTTGCCGGCAACGACTTCCCGCACGCAGATCAGCAAGAGGACTGGAAGAAAGGCCGAATCGAGCAGGATAGCTGCTATGGTTCCAAGCCCGTCCGACAGGAGAAGCGCCAGCCTGCCGGAGGCCCAGACGAGGAATAGAAAGACGAGCGGCCATCCGGAGACTGGAAGCCGGCCCGTCCAGTTGGGGACAGCCGTCAGGAGAAAGCCGGCAAGCACGGCACTTGCGTAACCGAACAGCATCTCATGCGCGTGCCAATGGACCACGCCATAGTCTGCTGCAACTTCGATCACGCCCATAAGACTTGCGATCCACAGCAGCATGGCGACTGCAGCCCAGACCGCTGCGCCGAGAAAGAAGGGTCGGAAGCCATAGGAGAATATTATCGGAGCGGTCGGCGATAGGCCGCGGGGGATGCCGCCACGGCGGGTTGTTGGGGAGGAGAGATCAGTCATCAGAAAATTCCTTCGATCGATAACTTGATCTATATCCCGGCGTTATTTTTGATCTTTGCGAAGTCGCAAGCAAACAAGGGAAAGTTTGTTTCAGGTCAAAGAAGACATGGGGGACCGGTCGTAGCTTCTCCTTCGACAGGACGGCGATCCACTCCGCCCTTTGTTCCGAAGGACAAGATCATGACTGACAAATTTCAGATAAGCAGACGTTCGATCCTGGCGGGGGCAGCGATCGTCGGGGCGGTGGCGCCTATCGTCCAGGCGTCGTTCGCCCATGCCGAAGAAGCGCCTCCGGCCAAGATGAAGCCAACCGATCTTTCGGCTTTACGCCGCGTCAAGGTCGACCTCGTCAAGCCGCCCTTTGTCCATGCCCATACCCAGAAGGCGGACGGTCCTCCGAAGATCGTCGAATTCACCCTGACGATCCAGGAAAAGAAGCTGGTGATCGACAAGGAAGGTACGGAAATCAATGCCATGACCTTCGACGGCTCGGTTCCGGGCCCGATGATGGTCGTGCACCAGGGCGACTACGTCGAACTGACGCTGATCAATCCCGATACCAACGAACTGCAGCATAACATCGATTTCCATTCGGCCACCGGCGCGCTGGGCGGCGGCGCACTGACCATCGTCAACCCGGGCGAGAAAGCAGTCCTGCGCTTCAAGGCCACGAAAGCCGGCGTCTTCGTCTACCATTGCGCACCTCCCGGCATGGTTCCATGGCATGTCACCTCGGGCATGAACGGCGCGATCATGGTGCTGCCGCGCGAAGGCCTGACGGATGGCCACGGCAAGGAACTGGTCTACGACAAGGTCTACTATGTCGGCGAACAGGACTTCTACGTGCCGCGCGACGAGGCCGGTAACTTCAAGAAATACGCCAGTGTCGGCGATGCCTATGAAGACACGCTGAAGGTCATGCGGACGCTGACACCGAGCCACATCGTGTTCAACGGTGCGGTCGGCGCCCTGACCGGTGAAAACGCACTGACGGCCGCCGTCGGCGAGAAGGTGCTGATCGTCCACTCGCAGGCCAACCGCGACACTCGCCCCCACCTCATCGGCGGACATGGCGACTATGTCTGGCAGACCGGCA
Source organism: Neorhizobium sp. R1-B (assembly GCF_004368875.1). NCBI lineage: Bacteria > Pseudomonadati > Pseudomonadota > Alphaproteobacteria > Hyphomicrobiales > Rhizobiaceae > Neorhizobium > Neorhizobium sp. R1-B. The sequence continues at coordinate 37,331 of NZ_SOEM01000003.1, read as the reverse complement.
AGTTCAACAACGTTCCCGACCGCGATCAGGAAACCTGGTTCATCCCGGGCGGCACGGCCGGTGCAGCGTTCTACACCTTCGAGCAGCCGGGCATCTACGCCTATGTGAACCACAACCTCATCGAAGCCTTCGAGCTCGGTGCAGCCGCGCACTTCAAGGTTACCGGCGAATGGAACGACGATCTGATGACATCGATCGTCGCTCCGACCGGAAGCTGATGACGCGCGGCGGGGCAGGGTGATCCTTGCCCCGCCGGCTACTTCAACAGGCCCGCCTCACTCGAGGATGCGGTTTCGCCGGGAGGCGAACATGCCGTGGACAAAACCAAGTCTCTCCCTCTTTCACACCGCGCTTCCGATCACCCTGATCGCTGCCCTGTCGGCAGGCATCTTTCAGCAGGCCGGTTTTTTCGATGTGTCGGCACCGCAGAGCGCGGCCTACGAACCGAAAAGCGTCGTGGTGCCGCCGCGGACATATAAATACCGGAGCGACGGCGAGTTCGTGAAGGGCACGGCGGCAGTCGATCCGCCGATGAAGACGGTGATCGCTTCGGAAGGCCTCACCATTACGAAATACCAGATCACGGCATCCGAATATGCCGCCTGCGTCCTTGATGGCGCGTGCGCGGCGGCCGATGCGACACCTACCGGGAGCGCGAATGTGCCGGTCACCGGCGTCAGTTTCGATGATGCGACGGACTATGCCCGCTGGCTTTCGAGAAAGACCGGCGAATACTGGACGCTTCCGTCCGACCAGCAACTCGCGCAGGCCGCGGGCAAGCTTTTTCCCGACGATGCGCTGGGGCTTGATCCCGACAGCAAGAACCCGGCCCTTCGCTGGCTAGCGGATTACGAGCGCGAGGCACGCGAGCGGTCGAAGCGTGACCCGGTTCCCCGACCGATCGGAAGCTTCGGCGAAAACGAATACGGGCTTGCCGATTTCGGCGGGAACGTCTGGGAATGGACCTCGACCTGTCATCGGCGGGTGCATCTCTACGAGAACGGATCTGTCCGCAATGCGGAGCCTATATGCGGAGTCTATGTCACCGTGGCGGGTCATCGCTCTCCGGTCAGCGCCTTCATCCGCGATCCTAAAGGCGGCGGATGCTCGGTCGGAACTCCTCCCGACAATCTAGGCTTCCGCCTTGTGAAGTCCACAAAATGGTATGCGCCGTTCCTGGTGAAGTTCCGCGAAAAAGGCTGGATTGCGTAAATCCCCAGGTGCGGCATTCCCATGCCTTCGATCTGATCGCGAGCCGTGTTATGGTCGCGCTCAAATCATCGGAGCGCATTGCCTTGAAGATCGACAAAAGCCTCGTCCGGACTTTCCCGCTGTTCGAGAAAATGGATGACGCCGACACGGAAGCCCTTCTGGGGCATTCGACCTCGCGTCGAGTGCCGATCGGCGATGCTGTTTTCGAGCAGGGTGCGGCCGCGACGCATTTTTTCCTTCTTCTGCACGGCAGGCTGAAGGTCACGCAGGTGACGGAAGACGGTCAACAGATTATCGTCCGGGTCGTTCATCCCGGCGACCTCTTCGGCTTCGCCAAGGCGCTGATGCGCAGCGACTACCCCGGCACGGCAACGGCGGTCGCCGAAAGCATAGCGCTGTCATGGCCGACAGAACTCTGGCCTCAGTTCGTAGACAAGAATCCTCGCTTGGCTGTGACAGCCATGCAGACGATCGGGCAGCGCCTGGAGGAGGCTCACGCCCGCATCCGGGAAATGTCCACACAGGAAGTCGAGCGGCGTGTTGCGCATGCGGTGCTGCGGCTAGCCAAGCATGCCGGCAGGAAGGAAGGAGCTGCCGTACGCATCGACTTTCCGATTTCCCGCCAGGACATCGCCGAAATGACCGGCACGACACTTCACACGGTCTCCAGGATCATGAGCGCATGGGAGGCCAAGGGGCTTGTGGAGGGTGGCCGCCAGAAGCTGACGGTCAAGGATATCGATGGGCTTTCAGCGCTGGCCGAGACCGTAAAAGGATAGTCAGCCGCAAATCATCACATGTTTGCGATTTGTCAAAGAACGAGTCTGCCCCTGAGATAAGGTGCCTATCAACAGAGGCACGAGGTCTCTTGAACAGGAGTAGACGATGAAAAAGACTTTCGCATCCCTTATTGGCGCCGCCGTTCTTGCCGCAGCTTTCGGAACCGTTGCCGCGGCAGCGGACTTCGAAGTCCAGATGCTCAACAAGGGCAAGGACGGCGCGATGGTGTTCGAGCCGAGCTCGCTCAAGATCGCCAAGGGTGACACCGTGACCTTCGTTCCGACGGACAAGTCCCACAATGCCGAAACCATCGATGGGCTCATTCCGGATGGCGCCACTGCCTTCAAGGGCAAGATGAATGAAAGCGTGAAGATCACCTTCGACGTTGAAGGCGCTTATGCCGTGAAATGCGCGCCGCATGTGGGCATGGGGATGATCGGTCTCATCGTCGTCGGCGACGCTCCGAAGAATCTTGATGCGATCAAGGCAGCGAAGCTGCCGAAGAAGGCTCGTGAACGCCTCGACGCGGACATCGCTGCTGCCGGCGTCTAAGCCGACCGTTCCTATCGGCGGCCGCCGCTTACCCTCTCCCGGCTGCCGCCGATTTTTCCAAGATGCCCGGACCGATCAGCCGTGTCATGCTTTCAGAGCATGACACGGCTGATCGGTCCGGGCATTTTTCTTTAACGAATTCCCACTCAAATTCATTGCATGCTTCCGCCATCCGTCAGGCGATCCCTTTTGGGGCGCAATCTGCGGCTCGGGTCTATTCCCAGGTGACCGGCTCGCCCAATCGCTCGACTTCCGACAGAAGAAAAGCCGCGACTTCGCCGGCTGCTCCGATCGATAGAACCTCTGCGGCCGCTGCCCGCATATTGCGCTCGCGCCAATGACGATCCACATGGGATACCGGCTCTGCCTGCAACGGAGCCGGGCGCACTTCCCGGGTCGCGCGCGCGATGCTCATGCTTCCATCATCTCCGGGCGCCACATGGGTTCATAGGTGAGGGTGACATCGACATTGCGGACGCCAGGCACGCAAGCCAGACAGGCTTTCACTGCCTCGGTGAGGAAACCAGCCGCGGGGCAGCCCTTCGTCGTCGTGGTCATGATGATGCTGACGTTTCCTTCGAAATCGATTTCGACAAGATAGATCAGCCCCATTTCCACGATGCTGCGGCCGATCTCGGGGTCGATGATCGTGGACAGCTGTTGCCTTGCTTTCTCCGTGATGTCCTGCTGCTCAAGCGGATCAAGCATTGCTGCCCCCCGAGCCGACGCGGATCATGATCCGGTAGGCGGTGCCGGCCTGATCGTAGTTGCCGACCCACTGATGGCCCCGGCGGGTAAGCTCGGGAAAGAGGAAGAGCGGCTCGCGGGAAAGTACGGCGAATATTACCTTGCCGGGTTCAAGCCCTTCCGCCTCTGCAAGGATCTGCTGCATCGGTTCGGGGGGCGGCAGGTCGGAGAGATCCAGCTGCACCGAAGGCTCGGGCCAAAGTGCCGGCGAAATCGCGTTGTCGGAGACGGCCACCGTCTCTTCCATTCTGGGGGTGAAGCGCACCTCGAAGTGGCCGCCCTCCAGCTCGAACACCTCGTGGTCGAAGCCTTTGGAATCCATCACCCTAAAGAGCGGTTGCGGCCGGAAGGGTGCCAGGAGTCTAAGTCCCTGGCCTTCCTGCAGCGTGGCAACCGCTTTCATGATCTCTTCGAATGGTTCGCCGCCGTCCCGCAGGATCGGTCTGACGTCAAGTTCTTTGAATTCCGTGGTCATTGTGAACTTCCCTTGAAGCTGGGTAGGAACAGTCGCGGGTGTATGGCGCCTTTGGGCAGCCTGACCGCCTGTGGGACAATGGCAAGGCGACGAGCCTGGGCAAATTCGAAGGCCAGCGCGCAGACGGCCGCCAACTGGGCTAGAGCCAACCATCTGAACATGGCCGGTGTATCGGCGATCAGCGCAACTGTGGCCGCGACGGTGGCGCCGAAGTAGAGCAGGAACCATGTGGATGAGCGCCGTTCGTTGACCAGTTCCTGGACCCGCGGCACAGCGGCCCGACCGAGAACTGGTCCGTAGCAATCGAGCCAGGTCATGAAGGCAACGATCTTGTAGAGCTGTCCCAGCCCGAGGCCCGTCAGCCAGCCGAACACGAATAGATAGGCGGCCGGACGTGCCAGATCTATGGGAAGATCGCTCATGGTCGACGCTCCAAACAAGGCGAAACAGGCAATCAGCATCGCGACTGCTGCCAGGCTCGCAAGCACGTTCATCTCCGCGGATTTGCGTTTTCGTTCCCGGAAGATGAGATGGACATCTAGGCCATAAATCAGGACGGCAATCCCTCCGAAGGCGGTCGCGACGTAGATTGTTGCAGTCGGGCTTGTTCCGGCGCCCGCCAGGACGGTGCCAAAGGCGACCATCGCTAACCCGACGGCCATCAGCCATCCGACTGCTCGGCTCGTCATCCGAGGTCTTTCCGGTGAGAGCAGGAACATGGTGAGAAGTCTATAACTGACGCCGATCGCCGTAATCGTCATCCAGCCGACAAGCCCGAGATAAGCGTGCGACGGAGCCGCCTCGAGCAGAAGGCCGACCAAATACTGGTTGGCCGTGAGGCCGGAGAGGGGCAGGGTCAGGAGCAGTCCGCTGGCGGCCACCCCAACAAGCGCCGCGCAGCCAAGGGCGACAAATTTGGCGGGCAGAGGCATGGGACGGGCTGTGGCGAGCGTCCTTGTCACCATCCAGAGAAGTCCTGCAAATGCAAGCGCCAGAACGGCGCCTCCGAGCGGCAGCACCCAACTCCAGAGCGGCAGAATACCGGCAAGCCCCAGGAAACCTGCCAGCAAAAGTCCAAGGCCGGTGATCGTCAGAAGCAGAACCGGCAGGCTGAGGTGCGGCATTTCCAGTGGCCGCGAAACGAGCACCGGCACGAACTGGAGGAGCGAACCGGCAAACAGGAGGCCCAGCCAGCCGATGGCAAGAAGGTGGATAACCACCAGGGACTCCGGCGCCTCGATGGCGGTCGAGGGATAACCGAAGCCCGAGGCAGTCAGGATCAGCCCGGCGACCAGACAGGACAATGCGGCAGCGAAATACGACATTGTCCAACGGGATAAGGTGGCACCGGGCATGACCTTCTCTTTCAGTGACCGCAGCAGCAGTCGCAACCGGAACTCTCGGCGCGCTGGATCTCGACGCGCCAGACCGCCGGGCCCTGCTCGAGATACTGCCAGTCGAACTGTTCCGGGTAACGGCTCTCGATCTGATAATGCAGCGGCCGCGGATCGTGATCGCTGGTCACATGCATGATGCCGCCCGGAGCGAGCGAGGTGAGCACGCCGAAGATCTTCGGATGACGCTCGGCAGGCGCTAGAGTTCTGACATCGATGGAGGGTATCTGCGTATCCGGCATATTTGTCCTTGCCTTTCAGAATGACGAGGCGGCCTGGCGATCCCGGGCCACTTTCCATGCCTTAGCAGCGGCGTCGCCCGAGAAATTTGTGGCTGAGCAAACATTTCATCGAAACGGAAGGCAGTCCTTGATTTCGCACAAAGATGAAACGCGCCTTGGCGGTTAAAGCCTTTTCAAGACTGAATTGAACGAGGTATCCGATATGTCCGAAGCCATCATCGAAAAATATGGCGATGCGCGATTGCCGCGTTACACGAGCTACCCGACAGCGCCGAATTTTTCGAGCGACTTCGACCCTGCCGATTATCACGATTGGCTGAAGGCCTTGCCGGACGGGCGCGCCACGTCCCTTTATCTTCACATCCCCTTCTGTCGGTCCATGTGCTGGTATTGCGGCTGTCACACCACGATCACCGAGCGGGACAGGCCGATCCTGGACTATCTGGAGGTGCTCCACCGGGAGGTCGAGCTGCTGGCCGCGGTCAGGGGCGACAGCTTTCATGTGGGTGAAATCCATTTTGGCGGCGGCACGCCGACCATCATCAAGCCGGAAGAGTTCGTGCAGTTGATGGAGGCCCTCCGGGATCGTCTCGGTTTTGCCGCGGGCGTTAACACCGCCGTTGAGATCGATCCCCGGACGTTGACCGGCGAAATGGCGGATGCACTGGGCGCCTCGGGCGTCACCCGCGCAAGCCTCGGCGTCCAGAGCTTCGATCCCAAGGTGCAAAAGGCCATCAACCGGATACAGAGCGTCGAAACGACGATGACGGCGGTGGAGCGGCTTCGCGCAAACGGCATCCAGGCGATCAACTTCGACCTCATCTATGGCCTGCCATATCAGACGGTTCAATCCTGCGTCGAAACCGTCGAGGCAGCCATCCAGCTGCGTCCCGATCGTCTCGCGGTCTTCGGGTATGCCCATATTCCGACATTCAAGAAGCACCAGAGACTTATCGACGAGGCAACGCTTCCGGATGTCCGCGAACGCGCACTGCAGGCGGAAGCGATCGCTGCGACCTTGATCAGTGCCGGATATGAGCGGATCGGCCTCGATCACTTTGCCCTGCCGGCCGACGACCTGACGCTCGCGCAGCGGGAAGGCCGTCTTCACAGGAACTTCCAGGGGTATACCACCGACGCCTGCGAAGCGCTGATCGGCCTCGGTGCATCTTCGATCGGCAAGCTGCCGCAGGGCTATGTCCAGAACGAGGTGCCGCCAGGCGTCTATGCTTCCCGGGTAGCGGGCGGCGAGCTGCCTACCTCGAAGGGCTATCGGCTGACAGCGGAGGACCGCCTGCGGGCCGAAATCATCGAGCGCGTGATGTGCGACTTTTCCGTCGATGTCGCCGCACTTGCAGCAGCTCACGGATTTGACTCCGCCGCTCTGCTGACCGGCAACGAGCGGCTTGATGCGCTTCAGCGGGACAATCTCATCACGGTTGAAGGCGGCGCCATCAAGGTCTCGGACGAGCATCGGTTCATCGTCCGCGCCGTGGCATCCGCGTTCGACGCCTATCTCAACAAGACAGGCCGCACCTTCAGCAAAGCGGCCTGAGCAGCACAACGCTGTCGCCGGCGGCTTAAGTACTACAGATAGAAAGGAAAATGCGGCAGGGGACTGCCGCATTTTCTCTTCCTGGCTGCCCTCGTTATGCGGTCAGACCCCGATAGATGGCGGGCAGGGCGGCGGGGAGCCTGGCGATGTCTCCCACCATGGCGTATCCATTTCGACCGAACATGGTCGGGAGGTAGGATTTCGCTTCCTTGTCCACCGTTACCGCAAACACATTGACCCCCAGACGGCGCGCTTCCTGAACTGCCTTGCGGCTGTCTTCGAGCGCAAACCGGCCTTCGTAGTGGTCGATGTCGTTCGGCTTGCCGTCGGTCAGCACGAGCAGCAGGCGGGTCCGATTGGGACGTTTCGTTAGTTCTGAAGTGGCATGCCGAACGGCGGTGCCCAGACGGGTGTAATAACCGGGCTTGAGGGCGGCGATCCGGTCTTCGACGAGAGGCGATGTCCGCTCGTCGAATCCTTTCACCGTTTCCATTTTGACCCACGAGCGCCGCCGCGACGTGAATGTCACTATGGAGTGATCCGTGCCGCAGGCCGACAACCCCTGGGAAAGCACCATCAGCGCCTCCTTCTCGACGTCGAGCACCCGCCTGTTGTCGATCCATGCATCTGTGGAGAGCGAGACGTCCACCAGGATGCTGACGGCCAGATCCGGCGTCCGGGGCTGCGTGGTGAGATGGATCCGGTCCGTTCCCTGGCCGCCGGCCACAAGATCGGTCCGGCAGCGGACGACGGCGTCGAGATCGAGCTCGACACCGTCGAGCTGCGCCTTGAGGAGCTCGTGACGCGGCCGTAGCAGCTCGAACTGTTTGCGTACCTTCCTGATCAGCGCCTTGGTGTCCTGGCTGATCTCGGCATGCTCGCCCATAGCGGAGGCGGGAACGGCAAGTACACGGCAGTGGTTCTTGAGGTAGGTACCCTTGCGATAATCCCATTCGGGATAGCTCAGGTCCGACGCAATCTCCGCCAGATCGACCATTTCCGGAGGGAGGTCCAGATCGAAGCGGAAGCGCGAGGAGGGGCGTTCGCGGCGCCGGCCGAGGATCATTTCGTCAAGATCTTCGGCGGCTTTGCCGTTTTCCTCCGGCGAGTCGTCGGTCGGACGGTCGACATTGACCATTTCCGCTATCGAAAGGATTTTTTCGAAGCGATTCAGTATGAACGGGCTTCTCTCGGACCTTTTATCGTCGTCACGTTCGCGTTCGGCGGCAAAGCGTTTTTTCCCGCCGCCACCTTGCGGGTCATCGAGAGCCAGGTCGGAATCCGGTGCGGACGATCCGCTTTCCTGCTGCGGAAAGAATTCCGGCCAGAGGGGAACGTCCATCATCGGCTGATAGCCGGGCGGCGCATGGTGCGGGAAAATCGCCTTCGGCGTATCGTCCGGCAAGCCTGCACCAGTGCGGAGCATGCGGATGATCCTGCTTTCCAGAAGTTGTTCGACAGCGGGAAGCGATCCGCGCCGACGCTCCGCAAGCGTTGCTTCGCATAGCTTTCGATAAACAGGCCGGAGACCGGGGAAGGCGACCAGCGTTCTGTCCACATTGGCAGCCGAAAGATGCAACCTCTCCAGATCCTTGACGAGAGGATCGCCGGAGGTGGGAAGGGTATCGGGCAGCATGGCAATTGAGGCGGTGAGCCAGATGAACAGGTCCCGGTTCAGGCCGCTGTCCGGAAAGAAATCGATCGCCTCCGGCAGCATCGCTCGCGCGAAATCCCTGCCGGAGCGGGCGATCCGTTCTTCCCCGAGGCCAACCAGCTGGCGAAGCTTGAGGCGATGCTTGGAGGTGCGCTGATGGGCTGCGACGAGCTGGACGGCGTGATCGCCGCCAAAGCCGCGAAAGCAGGAGGCGAGGACCGTCTTGACCTCGTCCAGAGGAACCGCGTGCTCGGGATAGCGCGGCATGCTCCGTGTCCGGCCGACCAGCCGATGCCAGGCCTTGCCGACAGTTTCTTCCAGCTCGAGGAAGTCCAACATGGCCGATATCCTTTAAGCGACGACGGCTTTCGCCAGTTCGAATAGCGCGGCGCGGACATCCGCATCGTCGGTTAGCGGTTCGATCAAGGCGGCCCGGATCGCGTCACGCGGCGGCAGACCGCTTTCGATCAGAGAGGCGCAATAGATCAGCAGACGGGTAGAAACGCCTTCCTCGAGGTCGTGCCCCTTGAGGGCGCGCAGACGGTGGGCGAGTGCCACCAGCGGAGCGACGCGACGCTCTTCGAGGCCGCTTTCGGCGGCAACGATGGCAATCTCCTGTTCCTTCGGCAGGAAGTCGAATTCGATCGCGACGAAACGCTGTTTTGTCGACGGCTTCAAAGTCTTGAGGATGTTCTGGTAGCCGGGGTTGTAGGAGACGACCAGCATGAATTCGGCCGGGGCTTCCAGCACTTCGGCGGTCCTTTCGAGCGGCAGAATGCGCCGGTCGTCCGTCAGCGGATGGATGACGACGGCAACGTCCTTGCGGGCTTCGACGATCTCGTCGAGATAGCAGATGCCGCCTTCGCGGACCGCGCGTGTCAGAGGACCGTCGACCCAGACGGTATCGCCACCCTTGAGGAGGAACCGGCCGGTCAAATCGGCAGCCGCCAGGTCGTCATGGCAGGAGACGGTCGCAAGCGGCAGGCCAAGACGCTTTGCCATGTGGCTGACGAAGCGGGTCTTGCCACAGCCGGTCGGACCTTTCAGAAGCAACGGGAGCTGCCGCTTCCAGGCAGTTTCGAACAGTTCGCATTCGTTGCCGGCTGGGACATAAAGAGGCGCCGCTTCGGCACTTGCGGTCTTGATCTGGGGGATCGCGTTCATCGGAGTGTCCTTGATCTTTTAGGGGGATGAGCGGCTCCACCACGAGGATGGAGCCGCATCGCATCATTCGGCAGGCTGGATGGCTGCACGACCGGCAGGCTGGCGTTCCCGACCAGGAACGAAGAGCGCCCACAGGAACATCAGCGCGGAGAGGAGCACGAAGACACCCGAACCCAGGCGGATCCAGTAGAACATCGCCAGCTGGTCCTGCACGTCCATGTAGCCTTCACCCAGAACGCGCTGCAGATGAACTTGGAGGACACCCGCGAAGGTCAGTGCGAAGGTCATGACCGACATCGCCGTGCACATCATCCAGAAGCTGACCATCGAAAGCATCTGGTTATACGGGGCGCGGCCACGGATTTCCGGTATGGCATAGGCCATGACAGCGAGGTTCAGCATCACATAGGCGCCGAAGAAGGCGAGGTGGCCATGGGCCGCGGTGACCTGTGTTCCGTGCGTGTAGTAGTTGACGGAAGAGAGCGTGTGCAGGAAGCCCCAGACGCCGGCTCCGAAGAAGGCCATCACCGAGCAGCCGATCGACCACAGGAGGGCTGCGCGGTTCGGATGCTTGCGGCCAGCCTTCCAGGTCATCACGAAGGTGAAGATCACCATGGTGAAGAAGGGGGCGACTTCCAGCGTCGAGAAGAGCGAGCCGATCCACTGCCAGTAGCCCGGAGCGCCGATCCAGTAGAAGTGATGGCCGGTGCCGAGAATGCCAGAGAATAGGGCAAGGCCGACGATGACATAGAGCCACTTCTCGACGACTTCGCGGTCGATGCCGTTCAGCTTGATCATCAGGAAGGCAAGTACGGACGCCATGATGAGTTCCCAGACGCCTTCCACCCACAGGTGAACGACATACCACCAGTACATCTTGTCGAGTGCCAGGTTGGCGGGGTTGTAGAAGGCGAACAGGAAGAAGATCGCAACGCCCCACAGGCCGAAGATCAGGATGTTCGTGACGACGGTCTTGCGCCCCTTCAATACCGTCATGGTGATATTGAACAGGAACATCAGGCAGACGACGACGATGCCGACCTTGATGATGAAGGGCTGCTCCAGGAATTCGCGGCCCTCGTGGATCTTGAAGAGGTATCCAACGACGGCGACTGCCGCCGCGCCCAAGAAGATCCAGAACTGGGCGATGGCGAGTTTCGGGCTATAGAGCTCCGTCTCGGCCTCTTCCGGCAGGAGATAGAAGGTGGCGCCCATGAAGCCGATGAGCAGCCAGACGATCAGCGCATTGGTGTGCACCATGCGTACGACGTTGAACGGAAGAAGTTCGGAGAGCGTATTCGGCAGGACGTAGATGGTGCCTGCAAGTACGCCGAACAGAACCTGGGCGACGAAGAGGCCGAGCGCGCCGTAGAAATACAGCATCGCGACCTTCTGGGTTTGATATTTCATGATGATTTCCTTCCCCTGAGATCAACCGGCGTCATTCGGCGGCCAGTTCTGGGTCTTGATCTTGCTGGTCCATTCGAGGAAGTCCGCCAGATCGTCGAGTTCCTGTTCGGTCAGATTGAATTGCGGCATCTGTCGTCTGCCTTCGATTCCCGTCGGCTGGGCGGCCATCCAGGCCTTCAGCGTGGAGCGGGCGGTTTCCGGGTCGGTATCTCCGCCCCAGCGCTTCCAGACGTTGCCGACTTCCGGCGCGAAATAAGCGCCTTCGCCGAGCAGCGTGTGGCAGTTGATACAGGAGTTCCTCTCCCAGACGTGTTTGCCGCGCGCGACCCCATCGGTCAGCGTGGTCTCGTCGGTGGAAGTGGTGCGCATGTAGTAGTGGCTGTGGGCGGTAAGGCCCAGGAAGATTGCGAAGAAGAACGCGGAGCCGCCATAAAAGACGTTGCGTGCCCCGGTCTTTGTGAGGCGTTCTGACATCCTCATGTCCCCTATGTACGGAAGCCTTTCGGCAAATGCAGGGGCTGCGTCGCCAAGTGCGGACGTGGACCCCGTGCAGCTTCTATGCGGGGATTCCGGGAAGGGTTCTTTGCGTTTTACCAAACAAAAGACAGTCCCGCCGGATCGGGTATGGAAACAGGCCATGCGGGCGGGACCAAGGGGTCTGCGGCAGAATTGTCGGAAAATTGGAGCAGGGTAACGGTGCGTCCGAACCGGCTGGCGCGACGCATTGGCGACGGCAATCGGACCACTCCGCGCCGACCAGGGCTGTAACGGTGGCTAATTGGTAGGGACGGATTGATATCCCGGTCGTGGAGGGGAAGGGGCAGCAGCGCCCTTTGTGCGTCGGCCGTCAATGCCAGACGGCAGGAGCAAGAGCTTTTGCGAGCCCCGCGGCGGCAAAGAAGGTCGGCCAGATCACCAGCGCCCGGGCAAGATTGGGCCGGGTGCCGCGAAGGCTCATGAAATCGAGCACGATGAGGCGGACCTTGGCGATGGTGAAAACAAGGATGATTGTAAGCGCCACGATCGGAATCGCCTGATGTTTCCATTGCGCTGCAATCAACGCAGCGACGACACCCAGCATGATGATCCAGTTGGCGCTGCTGAAGAGTTTCGAGCTGTTCATTGCGGTGCTCCTAGGTCAGGTAGATCATGGGGAACATCACCAGCCAGACGATATCGATGACATGCCATATGGTGGTCAGGATGACGATCGTCGAACGTTCCAGCCGGATCGACGCGAACACGAAAAGGAGCGCCACGAAGGCCACATGGGCGAGGTGAAAGCCGGTGATGAGGAAATAGAGTTCGAAGAATGTCTGCAGATTCGGATCGCTCGCAGCGCCCCATTCGAAGCTGTACTCTACGCCCTTCAGCGCCACGAAGAGGATACCCAGAGCCGCGGCCAAAAGCAGGAATAAACGCTGCAGCTGGGGTTTGTCCTGATATCGGACTGCCAAAGCGGCCTGCCAGCTGCTTGCCAAAAGCACGATCGTATTGAACCCCGCGAGGCGGGGAGCGAGATGCAGCTTGGTGAGCCCAAAGCTTTCCGGATGCAATATCGACATCACCAGATAGCCAAGCAGCAGGAAGCCGAAAGCCGCCAGTTCGCCCCAGACCAGTACCCAAAGAAGAAGGTCGCCACCTTCATCCGACTCCTCGGTCGTCGGAATTGCCGCCATTCGCATGTCTCCGATGTTCTGCAGGCCGGAAAATGAAGGCAATTCCGCCGCCGTTCTTTGTCATTTCGCAAAGAAACGGCAGATCGACCGCCTAGAATGGGGTCAAAACCAAGGATCTGTCATGTCTGACGCACAGCTCGGCCTTCTGCTCGCCGCTCCCATCATCATCATATTCGCCATCGCCTTGAAGCGGATGGGCGTCCTCCAGGGCTATAGCTCATTCGCCGCCGTCGTGTTCTCCGTGGCGATAGCGGGCGTTCTGTTCTGGCAGCAATAGCCGTTCGGCATGGCGCAGCTCGCCGGCTTTGGCATTGCCCCAGCAGTCAGGCCCGGTTGCCGAGCTTCTCGTCCATAAGGGCCGGGTTCGACTTCCTCATCCGACCTCCTATATCGAGTCTCATCCAGACTGGGATGATGACACAGGAACGGAGGAAGATATGACAATGACTTCACAAGACGTCATCGCCGTACTTGGGCCCGTTGACCGGGCGCTGATTGCCGAGATTGTTGCAACCGGCGCCGAGGCTGGGGAGCTCGCCGAAGCATGGGCCTGGGTCAACAGCGACGAAGCGCTGATTGGCGAGGGTCGTCGTCTTCCGAAGGGAAGGGTTGCTGAACTCGTCGATCTTCTCTCGGCGGAAGACGAGGACTGGGAGGAATAGCTCCTGAAGCTGTTCGGAAAAGACTATCTTCCGGATCGTTAGGCAGACGTCAGTTGATGGTGAACTCTCCGTCGATCTGTTTCCATTCGTGCGGTCCGATCAGGCGTTTGTGGGTAAAGCGGATGGAATGCAGCGGACCGTCGAGATTGTCCTGCCAGAAATCCAGAAACCGGTGCATTTCCGGGAAATCGGGGGCGATGTCGTAGTCCTGCCAGACATAGGTCTGCAGCACGGATTCGAAATCCGGGATGCGATAGAGGATATGAGCAGTCGTCAGGCCGTAACCCTTGAGCTGATATTCCAAATCAGACGAAAAACGCATGCTTTGCTCCATTGCAATATTTGACGAGCCGCCTCGCGGGAAGCGGCTGATCATTGCAACGCGAGTGGGCGAATTGTTGTTCCTTTTTAGACCTTTAGCAGCCAGTGATCGAGAGTGCTAATTTTTTCGCAGACGGCCCTTGAAACTGCAATTTGCGCTAACCAAATCGATTTCGCCGATTGCTCGAAGAAGAGGATCGGCGCTCGTCCAGACCGGTCATCCGGTCCGGTGGGGAGCTTGATCATCATTGTTTGTCCAGGAGGAAAACATGGCGTTCCGACCGCTTCATGATCGCATTCTCGTTCGCCGCGTGGAGTCTGAAGAAAAGACCAAAGGCGGCATTATCATTCCCGACACCGCTAAGGAAAAGCCGCAGGAAGGCGAAGTGATCGCCGTTGGTCCCGGCGCGCGCAACGACCAGGGGCAGCTTCAGCCACTCGACGTAAAGGTGGGTGACCGCATCCTGTTCGGCAAATGGTCCGGCACCGAGATCAAGATCAACGGCGAGGACCTTCTGATCATGAAGGAAAGCGATGTCATGGGCATCATCGAAGCCCAGGCCGAGCAGAGACAGGCTGCCTGAAGCGCTTTGTCCATCAGTCAATGTAGCTGCCTAATTGAGGAGTGAAAAAATGGCTGCAAAAGAAGTCAAATTCCATACCGATGCCCGTGAGCGGATGTTGCGCGGCGTCGATGTTCTCGCCAATGCGGTCAAGGTGACGCTCGGCCCGAAAGGGCGCAATGTCGTCATCGACAAGTCCTTCGGTGCGCCGCGCATTACCAAGGACGGCGTCTCCGTCGCCAAGGAAATTGAACTGGAGGACAAGTTCGAGAATATGGGTGCGCAGATGCTGCGCGAGGTGGCATCGAAGACCAACGACCTTGCCGGCGACGGCACCACGACCGCAACGGTTCTCGCCCAGGCCATCGTCAAAGAAGGTGCCAAGGCGGTTGCGTCCGGCATGAACCCGATGGATCTGAAGCGCGGCATCGACCTTGCTGTCGACGCTGTCGTGAAAGAATTGAAGGCCAACGCCCGCAAAATCTCCAACAATTCGGAAATCGCCCAGGTCGGCACTATTTCCGCCAACGGCGACACCGAAATCGGCCGCTATCTCGCAGAAGCGATGGATAAAGTCGGCAATGAGGGCGTGATCACGGTTGAAGAAGCCAAGACCGCCGAGACCGAACTCGAAGTGGTCGAAGGCATGCAGTTCGACCGAGGTTATCTCTCGCCCTATTTCGTGACCAACCAGGACAAGATGCGGGTCGAACTCGAAGACCCCTATATTCTGATCCACGAAAAGAAGCTCTCCAACCTGCAGTCGATGCTGCCGGTTCTCGAAGCCGTCGTGCAGTCCGGCAAGCCGCTTCTCATTATTGCCGAAGACGTGGAAGGTGAGGCGCTGGCAACGCTCGTTGTCAACAAGCTGCGCGGTGGCCTCAAGGTCGCGGCCGTCAAGGCCCCGGGCTTCGGCGACCGTCGCAAGGCCATGCTCGAAGACATCGCCATCCTCACGGGCGGCACTGTCATCTCTGAAGACCTCGGCATCAAGCTCGAGAATGTTACCCTCAACATGCTCGGCCGCTCCAAGAAGGTCTCGATCGAAAAGGAGAACACGACTATCATCGATGGTGCCGGCTCCAAGGCTGAAATCGACGGCCGGACGGCCCAGATCCGCGCGCAGATCGAGGAAACCACTTCGGATTACGACCGCGAGAAGCTCCAGGAGCGCCTCGCCAAGCTCGCCGGCGGCGTTGCGGTTATCCGCGTCGGCGGTTCGACCGAAGTCGAAGTGAAGGAAAAGAAGGACCGCGTTGACGACGCTCTGCATGCCACCCGGGCGGCCGTCGAGGAAGGTATCCTTCCGGGCGGTGGCGTCGCACTGCTGCGCGCTATCAAGACCTTGGACAATGTTCAGACCTCCAACGCAGATCAGCGCGTCGGGGTCGATATCGTCCGTCGTGCGATCGAGGCTCCGGTCCGCCAGATCGCCGAAAATGCCGGCGCCGAAGGGTCGATCATCGTCGGCAAGCTGCGGGAGAACTCCGAATTCTCCTACGGCTGGAACGCGCAGACGAACGAATTCGGCGATCTCTATTCCATGGGCGTGATCGATCCCGCCAAGGTCGTTCGAGCCGCCCTCCAGGATGCCGCGTCCGTTGCCGGTCTTCTGGTGACGACCGAAGCCATGATCGCCGAAAAGCCCAAAAAGGAAGCCGCTGCGCCAGCAATGCCGGCTGGTGGAATGGACTTCTAACCGCCGCGAAATCCGGCCCGCCTCTAACGCAGAGACGGGCCTTTTCTATGCCGCTTAGCTGGCGGCGATCCTCCGCTATAGTCCTTCCTCTCCGCCTCCATCAGGAACATCGCTCCGCCTGAAGGGTTGGAAGCGCATGGCGGCATAGGCCGCGATCAGGGATGGAGAGATTTCGATGGAGAACAAGCGCCCGAAAGCGAACACACCGGCGAACCCGGATGCTGTGCCTGAAGGCACGCCCAACGCAGCGGAAAACATCTGTCGGCGATGCTCCGGCACCGGTAGGATAGCAGCAGGGCAGTGCCCGGAATGCGGCGGA
The DNA here is from genome assembly GCF_004368875.1 of Neorhizobium sp. R1-B. Classification (NCBI taxonomy): domain Bacteria; kingdom Pseudomonadati; phylum Pseudomonadota; class Alphaproteobacteria; order Hyphomicrobiales; family Rhizobiaceae; genus Neorhizobium; species Neorhizobium sp. R1-B. Next base: position 20,903 of record NZ_SOEM01000003.1, on the reverse strand, counting down.
ACAGGGAAAGTTCTTACTGCGGTCGGAGGCGCGGGTTGATCCCACCGCCGATCATGCATCGGGACCTGGCACTTCCTCAGGCGTCGTCAGAAGCCGCTTTTGCCTTTTTCGACCAGCTCGACCCCGTGTCGCCGGAGGCGCTTGTCGGGTTATGGCGCGGACAATCGCTTCCGACGGGGCACCGGCTGGATGGAGTTCTGGACAATCTGGGCTGGTATGGAAAGCGTTTCAACGCCGACTTGCGTGCCGACCCGTTGCTGTTTGCGAGTGGTCATCGAAGACTGGCGCCGCTCGACCCCGGAGCGCTTCCTATGAGGCTCGTTCTTCAACTCGCTGCGCATTTCGGCCGCACACGGATGGCCCGTAACGGGTTTACCCACCTGCAACGAGCACTGCGGGCGCGAGGCCCTGTCGCGTCTTTGAAGTCTCTGCATTACAGAGGCAAGACAAGTGCGGCAATGGTTTATGATCGACAGCCGATTGTTGATCATCTTCGCGGGATCGACGACGATCGACTGATGGGGGTGATGGAAATACAGGGCAATGGTGGCGGGTATTTCTTTCTTCTCACCCGCGCCTCCGCTTGGCTCGGTCCTCAAGATTCATAGCTGCAATGCCAAACCGCAGAAAATCAGGAGCTTCAACAACGGAGGAACTTGGGGGTTTAACATTAATAGTTAATATCAAGTGATATTGCGGGTTTTAATACCTATGATAGAAGTATTTCTGCCCGATTCTGGGTAGAGGGGATATTCATTTGACTAAGTTTATCTACGCCGCCGCGGGAGCTTTCGTGGCCATTTTCGTTTCGGCTGGTGCATCCAGCGCCGAGGATCTGATTTTCACGCTGACGAACAAGACGAAGGGTACACTGGAGCGCTTCTATACGTCGCCGGTTGGCGTCGGAGATTGGGAAGAGGATGTGTTCGGTGAGGACGTGCTCGGACCAGGCGAGAGCATAAAAGTGACCATCGGCGACGGCCGCGATGTCTGCAAGTATGACATGCGCTTCGAGTTCACCGAAGACTCCGGCTTCGAAGATCTTGAGGATACTCAGGACCTCTGCGCGATGGGCTCCTATACCATTCACCAATAAGTCTCTGTTGGTCTTCGTCGAGCCCCGTCAGGAATGGCGGGGTTTTTGCACGTCTTGGATATGGTGCTGCGCCCTTTGTCGTTATGCTTTTCGGCGAAGGACGGAAAAATTAGCGATCCGGCTGGATTCGGAACTCGTAGAGTGCAAAGCTCACCCTACATAGGGGAAGCTCTCACTTGTTTCGGCTCTAACTTTCGCGGGGATGCCCCGCTGTTCGGAGGAAATTCAGTCATGTCCCTGAAAAAGCAGTTGCTGGGTATCGCGTTCGCGCTGGGCGTTTCGGCTACTATGGCGCATTCCCAGGTCGTGGTTTCCTCGAAGATCGACACCGAAGGCGGAGTGCTCGGCAATATTATCCTCGCCGTGTTGAAAACCAACAAAATCGAGGCCACCGATCGCATTCAGCTAGGTGCGACCCCGGTCGTCCGCAAGGCGATCGCCGCCGGCGAGATCGACATCTATCCGGAATATACCGGCAATGGTGCCTTCTTCTTCGAAAAGGCCGAGGATCCTGCCTGGAAGGACCCGAAAAAAGCTTATGAAACGGTCAAGAAGCTCGATTACGACGCCAACAAGATCGTCTGGCTTGCACCGTCGCCGGCAAACAACACATGGGCCATTGCAGTCCGCAAGGACGTGGCCGACGCAAACAAGCTGAAGACGCTCAGCGATTTCGGCAAGTACGTTGCCGGTGGCGGCAAGATCGTATTGGCGGCCTCTTCCGAATTCGTGAACTCGGCTGCGGCGCTGCCCTCGTTCCAGACGACTTACGGCTTCAAGCTGAAGTCCGACCAGCTCATTACCCTATCCGGTGGCGACACGGCCGCTACGATTGCGGCGGCGGCCAATCAGACGAGCGGCGCAAACGCGGCAATGGTCTACGGAACCGATGGCGGTATTGCGCCCTCCGGACTTGTGGTTCTCGAAGACGACAAGGGCGTGCAGCCCGTCTATCAGCCAGCACCTATCATCCGCGAGGAGGTGTTGAAGAAAAACCCGAACATCGAAGCGCTGCTGAAGCCGGTTTTCGAGAAGCTCGATCTCGTCACGCTGCAGGATCTCAATGGTCGCGTGCAGGTGGGCGGCGAGCCGGCCAAGGCGGTCGCCGAGGATTTCCTGAAGAAGAACGGCTTCTTGAAATAGTTTCGTCCACAGGTTTTCATGGGACATAAGCCGGACGCTTCCCGAGTGTCCGGCTTTTTCATCGGATCAGGGGCGGGGGCGGTTTGAGAATTCAGCTCGACAAACTCGGCATCGTCATTGCTCTTCTTGCGGCTTATGGGACGCTTGGGGCTTCCTTCGCCGTGTCGAAGCCGAACCGCATCGTGCAGGGGCAGGCGAAACCGATCCTGGATGCGCTTCCGGCCTGGGCGGCCTGGGTTCTGTTGGTGCTGTTGTTTGCCGCCGCGGTCGTGGCACTGCTGCGGACATCCGCCTGGGTCAAACTGGTCGCGGCGGCCGCAATGCTTCTAGCGCTTGCGCTTGCCATGGGTTTGACAGGGCACTTCCTCACACCAGCGGGCAACACCTACGCTCGCGTGTCTCCCGCCTCAGGTTTCTGGATCCTTCTTTTCGCCTTCGCGCTGCTGGCCGCCGATGCGATCACGCGGCTGAAGCCGCCGCCATGGATGCGGGTGCTGTTTCTGATATTGGCAGGTGCCGGTGTCGGAGGTCTCCTGTTTTCGGGAAGCTGGGACGGGCTTTCGATCATGAAGGAATACGCAGGCAGGGCCGATGTCTTTTGGGTCGAAGCAGGCAAACATGTGACTCTGGCGCTCGGGTCGCTTTTGGCGGCTGTGGCGGTCGGCCTGCCGCTGGGCATCCTCTGTCACCGGGTCGAGCCGCTGCGGTCAAGCGTTCTGAACGCGTTGAATATCATACAGACAATCCCATCCATTGCGCTTTTCGGCATTCTCATCGCGCCGCTTGGATGGGTCGCCGCGACGGTTCCGGGTGCTGCGGCGCTCGGCATCCGGGGCATCGGGGCAGCGCCCGCATTCGTTGCGCTCTTCCTCTATTCGTTGTTACCGGTTGTCGCCAACACGGTCATCGGACTTTCAGGCGTTCCGAAAGACGCGGTCGATGCGGCGCGCGGGATTGGGATGACGAACCGGCAACGGCTCTTCAAGATCGAGTTTCCGCTTGCGCTGCCGGTGATTCTCACCGGGATCCGCATCGTGCTCGTCCAGAATATCGGTCTTGCAACGATCGCGGCCTTGATCGGCGGCGGGGGTTTTGGCGTTTTCGTCTTTCAGGGCATCGGTCAGACGGCGATGGATCTCGTGTTGCTCGGTGCCGTGCCGACCGTGGCGCTCTCCTTTGCAGCCGCCGTAATACTGGATGCACTTATCGAGCTCAATTCGCGGGCCGTAAACGGAGCGAGGTCGGCATGATCGAAATCGACGCCATCACCAAACAATATGACGGCGTTGCCGTTGTCGACGACGTTTCCATGGTGATCGAACCGCGCACGATCACGGTCGTCGTCGGTACGTCCGGTTCGGGAAAAACGACGCTGCTGCGCATGATCAATCGGCTGGTGGAGCCGAGTTCGGGAGCGATCAGGCTGGATGGCGAAGACAACCGGTCCATCGCCGGTTACGAACTTCGCAGGCGGATCGGCTACGCCATCCAGGGGCATGGGCTGTTTCCCCATCGCACCGTAGCGCAGAACATTGCGACTGTGCCAATTCTGCTGGGTTGGGAAAGGCGGCGGATCGATCTGAAGGTCGCGGAACTGCTCACCCTCTTTCAGCTTGAACCGGAAATCTATGGGCCGCGTTACCCGCATGAACTTTCCGGCGGCCAACAGCAGCGGGTGGGAGTGGCGCGGGCCTTGGCGGCAGAACCCAATGTGCTCCTGATGGACGAACCATTCGGCGCCCTCGATCCGATCATCCGCGCCAAGGCGCAGGAGGATCTGCTGGCGATCCAGAAGCATTTTGGCACGACTATCGTGCTCGTGACCCATGACATGAACGAGGCCTTCCACCTCGCCGACAAGATCGCCGTGATGGATCAGGGAAAGGTCGTTCAATACGGACCGCCGGCCGAGCTTGTGCAGACACCGGCGACATCTTTCGTGGAAACCCTGATCGGCGAGACGGAGCGGCCATTCCGTCTGCTTTCGATATCAAGGGCCGGAATGGCCGTAGAGCCGGGTGAGGCGGCTGGCGAGCCAATTCGGGAAGACAGGACACAGCAGGAGGCGCTGGCCGACCTTCTCTGGAGCGGAAGAACGGCGTTGCCGGTGGTTTCTGTCACCGGCATGCCGATGGGACGGGTGACCCTGGACGCGCTTCTCAAGCGGGCAGCGAGGCCGCTATGAAGGCTTGGCTGCCGACCGCATTGCGGGCAATGCTGCTTCTCCTGCTGATCGCCTTTCTGCTCTTCCCGGAAAGCTTCGAGCCATTGTTCAAGTCTCTGGTGCAGCCGAATGCGCCGGCCATTTACAACCAGGGCAGCCTGCTCAACCTGACGCTCTTGCACCTGGAGATCGTATTTTTCGCCACGCTGATTGCCACGATCATCGCCGTGCTTTTGGCGATCCTTGTTACCCGGCCTTTCGGAAGCGAGTTTCTGCCTTTGTCCCGAAGCCTCGTGAATATCGGTCAGACGTTTCCGCCGGTTGCGGTGCTGGCGCTGGCCGTGCCGGCGGTGGGTTTCGGGGAAAAGCCGACCCTGATCGCACTTTTTCTGTATGGTCTCCTGCCGATTTTCGAGAACACGCTTACGGCGCTCACCAATCTGCCCCGGTCGGTAATGGAGGCGGCACGCGGCTCCGGCATGACGGGTTTCCAGCGGCTGCTGCAGATCGAATTGCCGCTGTCCTTGCCGGTGATTGTCGGCGGCATCCGCCTCTCGGTCGTCATCAGCCTGTCGACCGCGACGATCGGCTCGACGGTCGCGGCAAAAACACTCGGCGAGGTCATCATCGCCGGACTGCAGTCCAATAACCTGGCGTTCATATTGCAGGGGGGCCTGATCGTCGGAGCTTTGGCCGTCCTGATTTATGACGGTTTGTCGGCCGTGGAAGCCGTGCTGGCGCGCCGGGCCGGTGTTCGATGATGTCGAGATGCGGTTATCTGTAAAACCTAGCCATGGCTAGAATCCGTCGGAACGACCGCTTCGGTGTCCTGTTTGACGTTGCCGCGGTGAAAGATGAACAGGCCCGCAAAAACGATGATGCCGGCACCTATCCAGGTCTGGGTGTCCGGCAGGTCGCCGAAGAAGACCCAGCCGAGAATGACCGCCCATAGCAGGAGCGTATATTGCAGCGGCGCAAGGACGGACGCCGGGGCAAGCTTCAGCGAGCGGGTGATGAGCAGGTGCGCGATGCAGGCCACGATGCCCAGCAGGAGCAGCGCCAGCAGTTCGGCCAGGTTGAACGGGCTCCAGTTGCCGACGCTGAGAAAAATCCCGGCGATGAGGCCCGCCAGCGTTTGCCAGGTCACCAGTGTAGCATCGGAGGTGGCACGCAGCCTGCGGTTCAGCACCAGCGTCAGGGCGAACGAGAAGCTACCGATCAACCCGAAGATGGATGGCCATGCCAGCATTTCGGACGAAGGCCGCAGCGCGATCACCACGCCGGCAAAACCGATCAGGACCGCAAGCCAGCGCCGCCATCCGATCCGCTCTCCCAGCAGAAAATGAGAAAGTGCAGCAACGTATATCGGACCGGCCATATAAAAGGTCATCACGTCGGCGAGCGGCAGGTAGATGACGGCTGCGTAGAAAAGGGCGAGGTCTCCGGTGGCGAAAAGGACGCGCATGATCTGCAGCGCCGGCCGCTCGACCTTGTAGAGTGCTGAAATCGGCTGGCGGGCGATCATCGGGCCGAGGACGAAGAAGGCGCCGAGCGAGCGGATGACCAGAACCTGGCCGACGGAAAAACTCGCAACCAGCCATTTGCCCATGGCATCGTTCAGCGAGAACATGAAATCGCCGAGCAGCATGAGCAGGACGCCGAGAAGCACCGCATTGCCGGCAAGGGCCGAAGACACTCTTTTCTGCATGTTGTTCGAGTGCTCCCGACTCAGGATTGTATTCTATGCTTGGCTTACCCGGCCAGCCTGCCGCCCTGCAAGGGGCGGGGGGCGCCTGTCGTGGTCGGAAAGCTGATCGGAAGGCCGCGCAAAACGCGGACGGCGAGAAATGCAAAGCATTCGGCCTCGACCGCATCGCCACGCCAGCCGAACTGATCTGCGGATGCTGCAATGACGCCAGCTCTGTTCTCAATCATGCTCATGATCGTCGGATTGTGGCGGCCGCCGCCGCTCACGATCAGCCTTTTCGGCCGGCGGGGCAAAAGATCGAGAGCCTTGCCCACCGCGGACGCCGTAAACGCGGACAGGGTTGCAGCGCCATCGGCCGGATCGAGGCCATCGGCCATGGCCGCGGTAAAGTCGAACCGATCGAGAGACTTCGGATAGGGGGCTGTCAGGTAGGGATGTTGCAGGAGACGGGCAAGCCGCTCTTCGTCGACCTTGCCGGATGCACCCAGCGCACCGTCGCGATCCATTTCACCCAAGCCCTGCCCCTTGATGAAATCGTTGAGCGGGGCGTTTGCCGGGCCGGTGTCGAAGGCGATGACCGTGTCGCCGCCATCCCACCATGTGACGTTTGCGACCCCGCCAAGATTGAGTACGGCCGTATCCCCGCTCGTGTCTACGCTGCGCAGCAAGGCGGCATGATACGCGGCGGCAAGAGGCGCGCCCTGGCCGCCGGCGCGGACGTCGGCAGAGCGGAAGTCGTAAGCGACCCGGGTGCCGAGCATGGAAGCCATGAGCTCTCCATCGCCGAGCTGACGTGTATCGCCCAGCCGCGTGCTGGTCGGCGCGCGATGCAGCACCGTCTGTCCGTGAAAGCCGATGATGCCAATATCCGCCATGCCGAGGCCTTCGCTCTCGACGAGGTCTTTCACGGCTTTCGACTGGGCTCGCGTCAGGGCTTCCTCCGCCTCGCGGAAAATTGCCGGCTCCGGCCCCTCGAAGTTCCAGGCGCGCGCCTGACGGAGGGTATCTTCGAGCAGAGCGCGGATTTCCGGAGGGTAGGGGGCGAGCGTGTAGGCACCGAAGGTGTCGATCGTTTCGCCGTCCGTCTTTAGGAGCGCCACGTCGATATTGCCGTCCAGAACGGTTCCGGTCATCAGGCCGACGGCCCAGATAGGCTCCATGATCGAGATCCTCAGGGTTGGTTGATAAGGTCGCCCACCGTCTGCCGCAGCTGAACGATGCCGCTGTCGGCGTGGCGGGTCGGATGGACGCGATTGGTAAGCAATGTCCAGGCGCGGCCCCGGTGGAAATCGATCCAGAGCCCGGTACCGGTGAACCCCGTATGCCCGATAGTGCCGGGGCTGCAAGCGTGGCCGCCCGACCAGTTTTGATAGGGATGTTCCCAGCCGTGGGTCCGCTTGTCCGAGAGCGGCGTCCGCATCAACGCGATCGAGTGCTTCGAGGCGCCGGTGCCATCAAGCAAACCCTCGGCGAAATCGAGAACGGAATTGACCGTGCCGAACAGGCCCGCGTGGGCGGAGCCCTGGAGAGCGGCGCAATTTTCGTCATGCACTTCGCCGGAGAGTACACGCTGCCGCCAGGTGCAGTTTTCCGTCGCCGCCGATATGTCGGGCTTGGCAGAAAACGCAAAACCCTGACCTGGGTCGAGATCGCGGATGCGTTTGCCGGTCAGCCGCTCCAGTGCAAAGCCAAGCAGAATGAAGTTGACGTCGGAATAGACGGGCGGGCCGTGGCGCCATTCGCGCTGCAGGACGAAGGCGCGCAAGAGCTCCGGATCGCTGCCATAGGTATAGATCGGTTCCACCGCCGGGAAGGGTGTCTGGTGCCCTAGGCATTGACGGAACGTCACCTTCCGCTCCCAGGCGTCGACATTGTACTGGCGCAGGTCCGGAAGGGCCGTGGCCAGCGGCGCGTCGAGATTGATCATGCCTTGCTCGGCAAGCTCAAGAATGCGGGGCGTGGTGAATATGACCTTGGTCAGGGATGCCAGATCGAACCAGGTTTCGGGATCCATGGGGCGGGCTGCAGGAACGATCTGCGCCGAACCTATGGCACGTGTCGCCCGGCCACGCTTTAGGTCGACGATGCCGAGTACGCCACCCGGAATGCGACCATCCGCAACGGCATTTTCGAGCGGCACGAAGGCACGATCGAAGGTGTCCCGCAGTTCGGCATCGGCGCCTATTTGGTCGTCCATTGTTCCACCTCAAGCTTCCGCCCGTGCCCGGTGATCCGGCCCGAAGCTCCGCCATTGCGTCGCCGGTGGCTCGAAACCAGGCGGCCGGACAAGCGACGGCACCTGCCGTGTGTCGAGTTCGAAATGCTGGTTGCGGCGATCGATGCTCGGCACAGCGGAGATGAGTCGCTTTGTATAGGAGTGCTGCGGATTGGAAAGCACGGAAGCGGCATCACCGATCTCGACGATCTCCCCGGCATAGAGCACCGCAATGCGATGGGCGATCCGCTCGACCACCGCCATGTCGTGCGACACGAAGAGATAGGCTAGCCCGTATTCCCGCTGCAAATCCACGAGCAGTTCCAGTACCTTTGCCTGCACGGAAACATCGAGCGCGGAGACCGCCTCGTCAAGAACGACGATCGATGGATTGAGCATGAGTGCGCGCGCAATGCAGAGGCGCTGCCGCTGGCCGCCCGAGAACTGGTGCGGATAGCGTTCAAGACAGTTTTCCGGCAGGCCGACGCGCTTCAGCAACGCGGCCATCCGGGCGCGTGTCTCCCCGGTTACCCGTTCACCGGCGGCGATGACCGGTTCGGCGAGGATGCTGTCGATGCGAAGCCGGGGATTGAGCGAGGCGTAGGGGTTCTGGAATACCATCTGCACGCTCGGATCGGTCGCGTCGGCAATCCTGCCGGAATGTGTCGAGAAGCCGCCGTGGGTCGGGCGGACGAGGCCGAGGATGGCGCGTGCCGTGGTGGACTTGCCCGAACCGCTTTCGCCGACGATCGCCAGCGTTTCGCGGGGCATCAGATCGAAATCGACATTTTCCACGGCGTGGACGGCGCCGGGAGAGCGCCGGAACACGCTGCCGGCCACCTTGAAACGTACAGTCAAGCCATCGACCTTGAGGGCGGGCTTTGCTTCTTCGATCTGGCCTCGAACATAATCCGAGCGTGCAGCCCTGCCGGATTCAAAATGCGGCACCGCGCTGAGCAGGTGCCGGGTATAAGGATGCTGCGGCCGGTCGAGGACATCGCCCAGCACACCCTGTTCGACCGCTTCTCCGGCCTGCATCACCATAACCTTGTCCGCGATACCTGCAACGAGCCCGATATCGTGGGTGATGAAGATCATCGCCGTCCCGGTTTCGCGTTTCAACTCTCCAAGCAGCGCCATGATCTGCGCCTGAACGGTCACGTCGAGTGCGGTGGTCGGCTCATCGGCGATCAGCAGACGCGGATTGCAGGCAAGCGCCGTCGCGATCATCACCCGCTGAAGCATGCCGCCGGAGAGCTGGTTCGGCGTATATTTGAGCCGCCGTGCGGCATCGGGAATGCGCACGCGGTCGAGCGCGTCTTTTGCCGCTGCAGTTGCCTGCCTGCCGGTCAGGCCGCGATGGAGCCGGAAGGATTCCTCGATTTGGCGGCCGATCGTGAGCACCGGATTGAGCGAGGTCATCGGCTCCTGAAAAATCATGCCGATTTCCGACCCTCGGATTTTCTCGAGTACGGGTTCGGCCGCCTCGGCGAGGTCGAGGACGCTGTCGTCGGTTCGGGTAAGATTGACGGCGCCGCTGATGATCTTGCCGCCGCCGAAATCGACCAGGCGATTGATGGAGAGCGCAGTGACCGACTTTCCGGATCCGCTTTCGCCCACGACCGCCAGGGTCTCTCCGGCCTGAAGGTCGAAGCTCACGCCCCGCACGACCTCGTTTTCCAGAGGGTTCCGGCCAAAGCCGACGCGTAAGTTCGAGACGGAAAGAAGGGGTGTCATGCGGCGGACCTGCGTGTCCTGGGATCGAGAATGTCGCGCAACGCATCGCCGAGCAGGTTGAAGCCCAGGATGCTGATCATGATCGCCAGCGCTGGGAAGATCAGCAGCCATGGCGCAGTTTCCATCAGATTGCGGCTGTCAGCAAGCATGAGGCCGAGCGACGAGGCGGGCGGCTGGGTTCCGAGGCCGAGAAAGGACAGGCCCGCTTCCGTCAGCAGCGACCATGCGAGCGCCAGGGTGACCTGCACCGTCAGCGGCGCGATGAGATTAAGCAGCAGGTGGCGGGTCAGGATATAGCTGCGGCTGCTGCCGAAGGTACGGGCGGCGTCCACGAATTCTCGGCCCTTGATGGAAAGCGCCGGGCCGCGGACCACGCGAGTAAAAATTGGCGTATAGACGATCGCGATTGCCGCAATGCTTGTCCAGGTGCCCGGACCGGCAATCGCGATAATGAGCAGCGCAAGCAGGATAGCCGGGAAGGCGAGCAGCACATCCATGATCCGCATGACGAGGCCGTCCCAGGCCTTGCCGAACCAGGCGGCAGTCAAACCAAGAACCGTGCCGGCGAACGTCGCGAGCGTCACCGAACAGAACCCGACGAAGAAGGATTGGCCCACCCCCTTCATCAGGCGGCTCGCGACATCGCGCCCGAACAGATCGGTGCCCATCCAGTAGATCGTATTCGGGGCATGCAGCCGGTCGATGCGGTACTGCTGCAGCGGATTGTGCGGGGTGATGTCTAACATGCCGAGCAACGCGACGACGACATAGATCACGACGATCGTGCCGCCGATCCTGCCGCTCGGATGGGAAAAGATTGCACGCAACATCAGCCGCCTTCTCCAAGACGGATGCGTGGGTCGAGCGCGACATAAACGAGATCGACGATCAGGTTGACCACCATGAAGTTGAAGGCAATGAAGAGCACGCAACCCTGCACCAGCGCATAGTCGCGCTGCAGGATCGCATCGAGCACCAGCCGGCCGAGGCCGGGGAGGGCGTAGATCTGCTCCACCAGCACGGCGCCGCCGAGCAGGTAACCGAATTCGACACCGCTCAGCGTGACGACCGGGATCAAGGCGTTCGGCAGCGCATGCCGCCAGATGACGCTGCGTTTCGGAACACCCTTGCTGCGGGCGGTGCGGACATAGTCGTCGGAGAGCACGTCCAGCATGGCAGAGCGCGAGATACGGGTGACGGAGGCCGCAAAGGCAAAGCCGAGCGTCAGCGCCGGCAGGATCATCTGTCCGAGATTACGCAAGGGATCGGCCAGCAGCGGCGTGAATTCGCCCATGGTCGGCAGAATGCCGAAGCCGGCCGACAAGGTGTAGATGATCAGCAATCCGACGACGAAATTGGGCGTTGACTGCCCGATCATCGCAAAGATACGCACCCCGAGATCGGACATCCGTTCGTTGCGCGTGGCTGCAAAAACGCCGGCCGGCAAGCCGACGAGAAGTGCCACGCACATCGACATTAGGGCGAGTTGCAGGGTGAGCGGAAAACGTTCCAGAATGACGCCGAGCACCGGCTTTCCATAGGTAACCGAGATGCCGAGATCGCCGCGGAAAACGCCGAGCAGCCAGTGCCAGTACTGCACGGCAATCGGCTGGTCGATACCGAAATAGTTTGCCAGCGCCTCTCTCTGGGCCGGCGTCAGAAGGCCCGCTTCGGTGCCGAGCATTGCGGTGATCGCATCACCCGGCACCATGCGGATCGCCACGAAGACGAGAACGGAAACCCCGAGCATAACGAGCGGGAAGGTCGATAGCCGTCGCGTCAGGTAACTCATGAGCTAGCCAGCCTCCGTCCGTTCAGTTCAGCGTCATTGCTGAACCGTGACCTTGCTCAGGCCGAACAGGGAACCCTCCGGCGTCGGAATAAACCCTTGAACGTTCTTCTGCTGGGCGGTGTAGCTGTAAGACGTATAGAGCCAGACCCACGGCGACATTTCGACCAGATGTTTTTCGAAATCGGCAAAAATCGCCTTGCGTTTGGCGGGGTCGGTTTCTTCGCGCCCCTTCTGCATCTGACCGTCCAGGGTGTCGTCGATGTAGTTCGCGACCTTCTGCAGGTTGCCCGCTTTCGTCCAATACCTGTTGTACATGGAGTAAGGATCGGCGCGCCCGCCATTCAGTGCAACGGCCATGTCGAAGTCGCCCTTGAGCCAGGCATCGACATAGACGTTCAGCTCCATCATCTTGATGTCGAGCTTGACGCCGATTTCGGCGAGTTGCGACTGGATCACCTGCGCTTCGGAGGCAGCTGTGGCCGGTTCGCCGTTGGCGGCGATCACGGTTGCGGAAAAGCCGTCAGGATAGCCGGCGTCGGCCATCAGTTTCTTGGCCTTTTCCACATCGCGCTTATAGCAGAAGAGCTGGCTGGCATCGCTGGTATAGCCGGGCATGGTGAGCGGACCCGTCACCTTGCCTTCGCCGACCGAAGCGGTATCGAGGACGTCCTGCCGGTCTATCGCGCAGGAGATGGCCTGACGAACGCCGAGTTCGTTCATCGGCTTGCGTGAGGCGTTCAATTGCAGAACGTGGTAGGCCAGCACCGGCGTGCGGTTGAGCGTCAGGTTGGTTTCCTTCGGAACCAGCGTTGCCACCAGCGGGTCGTTCAGGAGCGCGAAGTCGATCTGCTTCGTCCGCAGCGATGCGAGGATCGCCGTTTCGTCGGGAAGCACGCTGATGTCGATCACGTCGACGCCGACCCTGCCGCCCGCCCAATCCTTGTTGGCGCTCAGCACCTCCTTCGAGTTAGGATCCCATTTCTCCAATTTGAATGGCCCGGAACCGAGCGCCTTCGTACCGACCGATCCAGCGGCGATCTCGCTTGCCGGAACGATCGCAGCGTTGATGCTTGCCATCGCCGTCAAAAGAGGCACGTCGGGTTGCGACAATTTAAAGACGACGGTCGTCTGGTCCGGGGTTTCGATCGACGCGATGGAACGGAAATTGGCCCGCGCCGCGGCGGCGGTCTTTTCGTCCAGGACGCGCTCGAAGGAAGCCTTCACATCCGCCGGTGTGACGGGCTTGCCGTCCTGGAACTTGGCGTTCGGATTGAGCTTGAATGTCAGTTGCTTGCCGCCGTCGGAGAATTCCCAGGAGGACGCGATTGCCGGAACGATCTTCAGGTCCTTGTCCAGGCGCACAAGCGGTTCGTAGATCAGTTCGAGCAGCCGGATCGACGAAAAGGCGGTCTGTTTGTGGGGATCGAGGCCGGTCGCGTCCTGGGACCATGCCATCCGGAGCGTCGCGGACGACGCGGGCGAGGCGACACCGAGCGTTGCAGCGATTGCGAGACCGGATATCAACCGCATTGAAAAATGTCTTCCCATTTCATTCTCCCTCTGAGATTTGGTTTGCCTTGCCGGCCCGACCGTAGCAAGCGGCAAAACCGTTCTTCCGCAGCTTCACGCTGTCTTTCCACTTATAGCCTTGCGAAGGAAGCCTCCGGCACCCTCAAGCGCCGCCCGTGCGCTACCGACATCCATTCCCGTGAGCTGGATGAGGATTGCGAGCTTCACGTCGTTCTCCGTCAGGTCGAGCACCTCTCTTGCCTCGTCCGGCGAACAGCCCGTCGCCTGCATGACGATGCGGGCGGCGCGCGCCACGAGCTTCTGGTTGCTGGCGTGCAGATCGACCATAAGGTTCTGATAGGTCTTGCCGATCCGGATCATGCTGGCGGTGGTCAGCATGTTGAGGATCAGTTTTTGCGCCGTGCCTGATTTCAGCCTCGTCGAGCCGGTCAGGATTTCAGGGCCGACGACCGGCGAAATGGCGATATCGGCAATGGCCGCAATTGCCGAATTGGGATTGCAGGATAGGGCGACGGTCCTGGCTCCAAGCGTCTTCGCATAGGTCAGCGCGCCGATCACATAAGGCGTGCGGCCGCTGACGGCGATGCCGACGACCACATCATCTGCCGTCAGCCCGATATCCGCGAGAGCCTGGCGGCCTTGGTCCGGATCATCCTCGGCCCCCTCGATCGCATGCATCAGCGCCTCGGTACCGCCGGCTATCAGTCCCACCACCATGCCATCCGGCACGCTGAAGGTCGGCGGGCATTCGGATGCGTCAAGTACGCCCAATCGGCCGCTGGTGCCGGCGCCGATATAGACAAGGCGGGCGCCCTTTCGGAAAGCCCTGACGATGTCGTCCACCGCCTCGGCGATTTGCGGGATGACCTTTTCGACAGCCGAGGGAACACCCTTGTCCTCCTCGTTGATGGACCGGAGAACCTCCACGGTCGGGAACAGATCGATCTCCATGGAGCGGGGATTGCGGTCTTCCGAGACCAGCCCTTCCAACTCGGATATCAGCTCAGCGTCCGTCATGTTGCTGCCTTCGACATCGGCGGATGACTTGTCTCTGTCCACCGTTAACCTTGGTTAAGGAGTAGGATTGTTCATTCTCTCTGTCAATCAAAAATGGAATATAATATTCCTAATTTGATCCCAATCTGCCTCTCCCGCCGGCCCTTGTTCAACCGCTGTGGGCGGCCCTGCGCGAGAGAATGATTGCGCCCGACACGGCATCGCCATCTGCCGGCTTCAGCCGACGGCGGACGTCCGGGGCAAGCCACGCCTCAAGCGGGCTCGACAGGCCACCAAGCAGCGTGACGCGCGGCGCGCCGAGTTCGAAAAGGGTGCGGACCAGCGTGTCGATCTGCTCTGCCGCCGCCTGGACTATTCGGCGGCCGGCTGAATCGCCCTGATCGGCATGGCGCATGACCATTGGCGCCAGTGCGGCATAGTCGGTGGCGGTTGCACGATCCATCCAGGCGACCGCCTCCATGGGGTCGCCCTTGAAGCGCTGCATGACTTCCCCGAGCAGGGCAGTTTTCTCAAGCCGCCCGTCATGGGCGCGCAATGCGAGCTGGATCGCCTTCAGCCCGAGGTCGGCACCGCTGCCCTCATCGGAGATGGGAAAGCCGTAGCCGCCGACGCGAAGGTTCCTTCCCTCCACGACACCCAACCCGATCGAGCCGGTGCCGGCAATGACGATTGCGCCGTCGCGGCCGGAATGTGCGCCGAGGCAGGCGCCCATGCCGTCGCTGGTAAATTCCAGGCTTGCAAACGGATGCGGGATTGCCTTCAGGGCCTCCAGCGCGCCCTTGCGGCCTATGCCGGCAAGGCCGATGCCGACATGGGTGCGGGCGACTTCATCCGGACCAAGTCCGGCCTCGTCGAACGCAGCATTGAAGGCGCGCGATATGGAGGCCCACGCCTCCTCGATGCCGAGGCGGGTGGTGGCGGGGCCTGAAAGCCCCTGTCCCAGCACCGCGCCGGATCCGTCCTCGATGCGCGCCCGGCAACCCGTGCCGCCGCCGTCGACGCCCAGGAAATAGTGTTCGCCAGATGCCGTCATTCGCTGAACCGTTCGATATCCGCGCCGCAAAGGCGCAGTTTCCGGTCGAGCTGCTCATAACCGCGATCGAGATGGTAGACCCGGTTGACGATGGTTTCGCCCGCCGACACAAGTCCTGCCAAGACGAGCGAAACCGATGCGCGAAGATCGGTCGCCATTACTTGGGCGCCCTTTAAGGGGGCGCCGCCCCGTACCAGTGCCGTGGTGCCCTGAAGCGAAATATTGGCTCCGAGCCGCATCAGTTCCGGAACGTGCATGAACCGGCTTTCAAAAACCGTTTCGCGGATCAGGGACGCGCCGTCGGCGCAGGCGGCAAGCGCCATGAATTGGGCCTGCAGGTCGGTCGGGAAACCGGGATAGGGCTCCGTGGTGATGTCAGCGGCTTCCAGCGGTCCGTCGCGCGACACGACAAGGCCACGGTCGCTCGGCCAGACACTGACGCCCATGGCCTCCAGTACCTGAACGACCGAAGCCATGTTTTCCAGCCTTGCATTGATCAGTTCCAGCGAACCGCCGGTAATGGCTGCTGCCACCGCATAAGTTCCCGCCTCGATGCGATCTGGAATGCCGTGATGTTTCGCCGGCAGCCAAGTCGTCGGCCCTTCGATGAGCACCCGATGGGTGCCTGCCCCTTCGATGCGTGCGCCCATCGCGCCGAGGCAGGCGGCAAGATCGGCAACCTCGGGCTCGCGAGCGGCATTGAGGATCTCCGTCTCGCCCTTTGCCGATGTTGCGGCCATCATCGCCGTCTCGGTCGCGCCGACGGACGGTGAAGGCAAAACGACGCGCCCGCCTTTGAGGCCATTGGGAGCGGAGGCGACGATAAGCCCACCTTCGATGCGGATCTCGGCGCCGAGTGCGGCCAGAACCTTGATATGCATATCGACGGGGCGAGCGCCGATGGCGCAGCCACCGGGCAGTGACACGCGCGCATGGCCGAAGCGGGCAAGGAGCGGCGCCAGCACGAGAACAGTAGCCCGCATCCTGCGAACGGTATCGTAGGAGGTTTCTTTCGAGACGATGGACTTGGCATCGATCACTGTGGAATGAGACGATCGCGTCACCTCGGCGCCATGCAAACCGATGACGCCCAGCATATTCTCCACGTCGCTGACCTGAGGCAGATTGGTGAGCTCGACCGGGTGGTGGCTCAACAGTGCTGCTGCGATCTGGGGAAGTGCGGCATTCTTGGCACCGGCAATGGTGACGGCGCCCTGAAGCTTATGGCCGCCGATAATTCGCAATCTGTCCATGATGAAACTGCCGAAGGAGTGCTAGGGACTCTTCCCTCCAATAAAAGTAAACGCCCTGTCCTCCGAGTCAACGCTCTGGAATTTTTTATTCCGACTTTTCTCTGGTAGTGTGATATGCGGGCACAGAGACGCGACGGAAAGGCCAATGTCAGTCCTACGAAAGATCAACGCACAGCTCGAGGATATGGCGCCAGCGGATCGCCAGATCGGACAATTCATTCTGGATAACCCGGACCAGATGCTGAAGCTGTCATCGGCGGCGCTGGCAGCGGAAACGGGCCGCAGCCAATCCAGCGTCGTCAAATTCAGCCAGAAACTTGGTTTTGCGGGCTATCAGGAGCTGAAACTTGCCGTCAGCAAGGCGAAGGCCCAAGAGTGGCATGCACCTCCCGGCATGATTCACGGTTCGATCGAGGTTGGAGACGGCTATCTCACGATCCTGCAGAAGCTGATCAGCAGCAAGATGCTCGCCATGCAGCAGACGCTCGCGGTCAATGGTGAGCAGGAGATCGAGAGGGCTTTGACGGCTTTAAACGACGCGCGCCGTATTCACATGGCTGGCGTTGGAGCCTCGTCGCTGGTTGCCCGCGACTTCTCCTATAAGCTGATGAAGCTCGGCCGCAACGTGTTGCATGACAGCGACAGCCACGTGCAGATGGCGAATGCCTCCACGCTGAACACCGCTGACGTCCTTTTCGCGCTTTCTTATTCCGGTGCGAGCATTGAGACACTGAGGATTGCCGAACTGGCGCGCGAGCGGGGCGCCACCGTCATTGCGGTCACCGGCCTTAACGGCGGGCCGCTAACGCAGGTCGCCAATATCCGGCTTTACACCGTCGCCGACGAGGAGAGAGTGCGTTCGTCGTCCATCACGGCCCGCGATGCCCAGCTGATGCTGACGGACCTTCTTTTCATTCTCCTCATGCAGCGCCAGCCGGATGCCAACGATTATGTCCACAACAGCGAGACCGCCGTTTCGGTCTTGAAGGCTAGGTAGAAATCTTCGTTCAGTCAGTCGTTCACGCGGTGCTTCAGCCGCATGACCTTGAAGAAACCGTTCGGAAAGGTGCGGCGGATATCCGCGACCTCGAAATTGCCTCGCCGTTCGGCCCATTCGGAGATCCGCGAAATCCGGAAAGCCGAACTCCAGCCGACCTTGTGAACGAGCGGCGCTACGGCCTCCTCTATTGCGCCCTGGATGCCGCGCCCATCGCCCAGCTTGCTGGCAATGATGATCTCACCGCCTGGCCTCAACACGCGAGCGCACTCATCCATCGCCCGCTCGGGATCTGGAATAAGGGTGACGACGAAGGGGAGGCAGACGGCGTCGAAGGAGCGATCGGCGAAGTCGAGCCGATGGGCATCCATCACATGCAGTGCGATCACATGCTCCAGCCGATCGTGAGCGACTTTCTCTCGGGCTTTGGCAATCATGTGTTCGGAAAGATCAACGCCTGTCACCCGACACTGCTTGGGGTAGTAGGGCAACATGAGGCCGGTGCCGACGCCGACTTCCAGAATATCGCGCCCCGCTTCGGCTGCCAGTTTCGCAACCGTCCGATGGCTGTCGCGCAGGAGCCCGCGATAGACGCGATCGTAAACCGGAGCCCAGCGTTCATAGACCTTTCGCTGGTGCTCCACATTGTTCTGAATCTCTGGCAAGAGCGCCCCCGTCGATAGCTCGTCACGTTCCGTGAACTCTCGATGGGGATGATAGTTCCCGCAGATCGCTGTTTTACGACGGCGCGACGCTCACGCTGCGCGCATGGCTTCGACAAACTTCCTCGCTCTTTCGCCGATGGTCGCGAGATCCATTCCGGGCTTGTAAAGAGAGGAGCCGATGCCGAAGCCAGCCGCACCGGCCTGGCTGTAAGCCGTCATGTTTTCACGCGTCACGCCCCCGACGGCAAGGACAGGAATTTCCTTGGGGAGGACAGCCTTCCAGGCCTTGATGACAAAGGGTGGTATCGCTTCGGCGGGAAAGGCTTTGACACCCGTTGCACCCGCCTCGATCGCTGCGAAGGCTTCGGTCGGAGTGGCAACACCCGGCAGGCTCACCATGTCCGCTGCGCGCGTCGCCCTGATGACTTCTGGATTGGCATTCGGCGAGATAATGACCCTGGATCCGGTAGCGGCCACATCGGCGACCTGGGAAGGCGTCAGCACCGTGCCTGCGCCGATGATTGCCTGATCTCCGAAACGTTTCACCAGTTTCTCTATGCTTTTCAACGGTTCCGGCGAGTTGAGCGGCACTTCGATGATACGCCAGCCTGCGGCGATCAACGTTTCGCCCACCGCCTCGACTTCCGCAGGCGTGATGCCGCGCAGGATGGCGACGAGGTTGCAGGCCTTGAGTGCTTCTTCAAATTTCATGTCGAAACTCCTTAAATGCTTTGGTGCTTTGCCGCTTCGGCAGCAATCAAGAGAATGCCGCGTTTGGCCGCGTTTTCCGGGCCGGGCTCGACAGTCAGATCAAAGAGCGGTGCGACACGGCCATAACGGTTGTTCAGGATATTGTTGCCAACGATGCCGATTGTATCGCCGGTTCGAAACCATCCGGTGGCCCGGGCCTGGCGGAACTCGGAGCCGATGACGAGGCCGGAAACGTAGTCGAGAATATCCTCCGGCTTCAGCTTTCCGTCGAGTATGCCGGTGCGGGCGCTGAAGATTACCGAGAGGAATGCGTCGGCACCGGCCGCGGCACTTGCGGCAAATTCGGCGCCTTTGTCGAAGGCGCTCCAATTGGTGTCGCTGCCGGGCTGCGGCTCAAGGGCCTTGGCGATGAACGAATGTTTCGTGAGAAGCGCAAAGATCTCGCCCGTTGCATAGGTCTGAAAGCTGGCGATCCGGCCGGACGCGATGCGCGCCCATTTGCTATGGGTGCCTGGCAGGACCAGCGTCCTGTCCTTCTCCAGGCCGAACCCGACAATCTGGGTTTCTTCACCGCGCATGACATCCGGGAAAGGCTGTGCGGCCGGGTTGCGCATGCCTGGCAGGAAGGTAATGACGGCGCCGTTTTCGAGCACCTTCTTGCGAGTTCCGGCCGCGAGTTCTGCGATGCCGGCCGGCGTATCGACATATGGCACTTCGATCCAGCCGTTGCGGCTGGTGATCATGCCGGTCGCAAGGACCGGGAGAGGTCCATGGGCGGAAAACCATTCACCGACGGTGCGCATGAGAGCCGCTTCGAAGGCACCGTCCTTGACGAACTGAATTCCGCCTTCGGAACTTTCACGGATATCAAGGGTCTCGCCGGCTTCCGAGACAAGCATGGCACGCAGCGAACTCGTGCCCCAGTCCAGGATGATCGAGGTCGGTTGGGGCATGGTTATGTCGTTCCTCCGGATGGATTTTCGGCCTTTTCGATAGCCCGCCGCCCGGCGTCCTGTCGAGGGGTGATCTGGAATTAGTATGATAATTGCAAGCCGTAGCCGAATGATCGATCCGTTGGCCATGTGCGGCAACGCATCATTGAATTTCTCGGCCGCATCGCCATTTTAGGTGCAAATCCAAACCGAAGGAGGAAAGCATGGCGACGACTACCGAACGGGCCGTCCTGGCAGGCGGTTGCTTCTGGGGCATGCAGGATCTCATCCGGCGTCTGCCGGGGGTAATCTCCACTCGTGTCGGCTATAGCGGCGGCGACGTGCCGAACGCGACCTACCGCAATCACGGCACCCATGCCGAAGCGATCGAGATCATCTTCGATCCGGCCAAGACCAGCTACCGCGATATCCTGGAATTCTTCTTCCAGATCCATGATCCGTCGACGAAGAACCGCCAGGGCAACGATATCGGCATGAGCTATCGCTCAGCCATCTACTACGAAAACGACGAACAGAAGCGTGTCGCCGAAGACACGATCGCCGATGTCAACGCATCGGGCTTGTGGCCGGGCAAGGTGGTGACGGAAGTGGAGCCGGTCGGTGATTTCTGGCAGGCTGAACCGGAGCATCAGGACTATCTGGAGCGCTATCCGAATGGCTATACCTGCCATTTCCCGCGTCCGAACTGGAAGCTCCCAAAGCGCGGCGAGAGCGCCAAGGTCGCTGCTGCCGAATAACCTGTCTCAATTCATGAATCGGAGGCGCTGCCATTTCAGAATGGCAGCGCCTTTTTTGTTGTGCGCCCAGCATGGGCGCATTCTTGTGGGTGCAAGTCCCACCGTGAGCTGGTCACAGCAAGCGAAGAGAAGCGCAACTGCGTGAGGGTGAC